>NZ_LJJX01000010.1:0-169425 GCF_001421075.1 Frankia sp. CpI1-P
ATGGACCCGTACTCGAAGCTGCTCAAGGAGCGGATCGTCTTTCTCGGCGTGCAGATCGACGATGTGTCGGCGAACGACGTGATGGCGCAGTTGCTGTTCCTGGAGTCGGAGGATCCGGACCGGGACATCTCGATCTACATCAACTCGCCGGGTGGGTCGTTCACGTCGTTGACGGCGATCTACGACACGATGCAGTTCGTGCGGCCGGACATCTCGACGATCTGCATGGGGCAGGCGGCGTCGGCGGCGGCGGTGCTGCTGGCGGCGGGGACGCCGGGCAAGCGGTTCGCGCTGGNNAACAGCCGGATCCTGATCCATCAGCCGTCGGCGCAGGGGGNGGGCCAGTCCAGCGACATCGAGATCCAGGCCCGCGAGATCCTGCGGATGCGGTCGCTGCTGGAGCGGATGCTTGCCACCCACACCGGCAGGAAGGAAGAGGACATCCGCAAGGACATCGAGCGGGACAAGATCTTCAGCGCCGACGAGGCCAAGGAGTACGGCCTGATCGACGAGGTCATCAAGACCCGCAAGTCCTCGCGGCTCGCCACGACGCGCTAGCGGCGGGTCCCGGACGCGTGCCGGACGAGGGGCGCTCACCGGACTCCCGGCGCGGGCCGGGGCGCCGGTCGGGCGCCTCGCGCGCCCAGCGGCCGACGCCTCGCGCGGCACGATGCCGCGCGAGGTCGGCGGCGTGGCGCGGGGCCATCGGGGGCCGGTTCGCGCGACGCGCCGACGGGTCGAATGCGGTCAGCTTCCTGATGTCCGTGACGCGTTGGCCTTATGGGACTGCGCGGACGCGCGAGGACGGCCATGGTGACCGTAGGCTGACCGGTATGAGCCGAGCGATAGGGCACTCACCGGGCCGCTCGGCGGGGTACCGTCCCCACGGGGATGGTTGCAGGCAGACACGCGACGACCGGGCGGTGTCAACCGCCCCTGACACGCAGGCGACACCATCGTCTGGACGAAGGGACTGAGTCCTCGGTGGCACGCATCGGTGATGGCGGTGACCTGCTCAAGTGCTCGTTCTGCGGTAAGTCGCAGAAGCAGGTGAAAAAGCTCATCGCCGGCCCTGGCGTCTATATCTGTGACGAGTGCATCGATCTGTGTAATGAGATCATCGAGGAGGAGCTCTCCGAGTCCTCCGAGCTGAAGTGGGACGAGCTCCCCAAGCCCCGCGAGATCTACGAGTTCCTCGACAGCTACGTCGTGGGGCAGGAGACGGCGAAGAAGACCCTCTCCGTCGCGGTCTACAACCACTACAAGCGGGTGCAGGCCGGCGNCTCGGGCGGGGGCGGCGGCGCCGAGGGCGGCAAGGTCGAGGTCGAGCTCNCCAAGAGCAACATCCTGCTGCTCGGACCGACCGGGTGCGGCAAGACGCTGCTGGCCCAGACCCTGGCACGGATGCTCAACGTCCCGTTCGCCATCGCCGACGCGACCGCGCTGACCGAGGCGGGCTACGTCGGCGAGGACGTCGAGAACATTCTGCTCAAGCTGATCCAGGCCGCCGACTACGACGTCAAAAAGGCCGAAACCGGGATTATCTATATCGACGAGGTCGACAAGATCGCCCGTAAGTCGGAGAATCCCAGCATCACCCGGGACGTGTCCGGCGAGGGCGTCCAGCAGGCCCTGCTGAAGATCCTGGAGGGCACCACCGCGAGCGTGCCGCCGCAGGGCGGCCGCAAGCATCCGCACCAGGAGTTCATCCAGATCGACACGACGAACGTCCTGTTCATCGTGGGCGGGGCCTTCGCCGGGCTGGACCGGATCATCGAGTCGCGGATCGGCAAGAAGTCGCTGGGCTTCCGCGCCGTGCTGCACGGCAAGGACGACCCGGACGCCTCCGACGTGTTCGGCGACATCATGCCCGAGGACCTGCTCAAGTACGGCATGATCCCNGAGTTCATCGGCCGGCTGCCGGTCATCACCAGCGTGTCCAACCTGGACCGCGAGGCGCTGATCCGGATCCTCACCGAGCCGAAGAACGCCCTGGTCCGGCAGTACAAGCGGCTGNTCGAGCTGGACAGCGTCGATCTCGACTTCACCTCCGACGCGCTGGAGGCCATCGCCGACCAGGCGATCCTGCGCGGCACCGGCGCCCGCGGCCTGCGGGCGATCATGGAGGAGGTGCTGCTGTCGGTGATGTACGACATTCCGAGTCGCAAGGACGTCGCTCGAGTCGTCGTCACCCGCGAGGTCGTCCTGGAGCACGTCAACCCCACGCTCGTGCCGCGGGACGTCGCCTCGAAGCGGGCGCCCCGCCAGGAGAAGTCGGCCTGAGGCCGCAGCCGGGCCGGGGCGGGACGGGACTCCAGCGCCCGCCCCGCCCCGTCCCGGCTCCGGATCAGCGCGCGATCACCCCGCCAGCGCCCGCCGAGCCTCGGTGAGGTGGTAGAACGACCCGGTCACCAGGATCGCGCCGGTCGTCCCCGCCCGTCGCCGGGCGAGCCGCACCGCGGCCGCGACCCCGGGGGCGCTCTGCGCGGGGATCGCCCACCGCCGCGCCGCCCCGGCGACCTGCTCGGCCGGGATCGCCCGCGGGGACGCCGGTTCGCAGCAGATCAGCGAGTCGATCCGCTGCGCGCGCAGCTCCGCCAGGGTGGCGGCGAAGTCGTGGCCGCGTAGTGCGCCGTAGACGACCGTCCAGCTCCGGTCCGGGAACTCCTCGGCGAGCGAGCGGGCCAGCGCCGCCGCCGCCGCCGGATTGTGGGCGCCGTCGAGCACGCACAGGGGCGCCGCCCCGACGATTTCCAGCCGGCCTGGCGCCCGCACCGACCCGAGCCCTGCCCGGACCGCCTCCTCGGGCAACGGACGACCGAGGAAAGCCTCCACCGCCGCCAGCGCGCACGCGGCGTTGGCCTCCTGGTAGGCGCCGTGTAGCGACAGAAGGACGTCGTCGTAGCGGGCGGCGGGGGTGCGCAGATCCCCGCGGCGCCCGGCGGGGTCGGGGCGTCCGCCGGCCATGGCGAAGTCCCGGCCCAGGCGCAGGACCCGGGCCGCCGGCGTCCGGGTGAAGACGTCGTCGAAGCGGGCGTCGACCTCGCCGAGCACGAGATCCGCACCGGGCTTGACGATGCCGGCCTTCTCCCGGGCCACCCCGGCCAGGCTCCCCGCGTAGTCCAGATGGTCCGCGCCGATGCCGGTGACGACCGCGACGCGGCCGTCGGCGATGTTCGTGGCGTCCCACCGGCCGAGCAGCCCGACCTCGACCACCGCGGCATCGACGGCCCGGTCGGCGAACCAGTGGAACGCCGCGGCCGTCAGCAGCTCGAAGAAGGTCGGGCGGTCCGCCATCGGCGCGGCCGCGTCCACCGCCGCGCCGACGCAGCGGGCGAACTCGCTGTCGTCGATCGGCCGGCCGTCGACGACCAGCCGCTCGTTCGTCCGCTCCAGGTGCGGACTGGTGTACTGGCCGACGCGCAGGCCCGCGGCGCCGAGCAGGGCCGAGGTGATCCGCGCCGTCGACGTCTTCCCGTTCGTGCCGGTCAGATGGATCATCGCGCCCCGGTTCTGCGGGTCGCCGAGCCGGCGGGCCAGCTCCCGCATCCGGTCCAGGCTCGGCACCGGCGGCTCGGCCGTGATCGCCTGCTTCTCCAGGTCCACCGAGCTGGCCAGGGCGGCGCATGCCGCCTCATAGGTCCACGTCACCTGCTGTTCCCGCCTCCTTCACCCGCGCTCGACAGTAGCGACCCGCGCAACCCGGACGAGTCGGCCGTGCGGCCGGCGCCGGTCGACGGGCAGGTCGGTGGGCCGCCGGGGTGCCCGGGGACCGCCGGTCGTCCGGACTCGTAGGATCGGGGCCGTGACAGGCGCCGCGGCGAACGCCGGCACCACCTCGACGTCCGGCGATGCCGCCTGGGCGGGTCCTGCGCCGTTTGCGGCCGCGTACGCGCAGCGCGCCGCCGTCGCGGTACCACCGGGACTGGCGCGGCTGCGCCGCCTGCTGGATCTGCTCGGTCAGCCGCAGCGGGCCTTCCCCAGCATCGTGGTCGCGGGGTCCGTCGGGAAGAGCTCCACCGTGGCCGCCATCACCGTGCTGCTCGACTCGTTCGGCATCCGCGCGGGCTCCCTGCGGTCGCCTGGCTGGCTCGGCAGCGCCCAGCAGGTGGGTCTGGCCGGTGCGGCGATCTCGCCCGACGTGCTCGAGGCGGCCTTCGACGACATCGCGCCGTACCTGCCGCTGATCGAGGATGACGGCCCGCTGAGCGCCTTCGAGCTGCTCACCGCCGTGGCCTTCGCCGCGTTCGCGGACGCCCCGGTCGACGTGGCCGTCGTCGAGTCGGGCTGGGACGGTTCCGCGGAGCTCGGCGACCTGGCCGACCTGCTCGACGCGCCGGTGGCCGCGATCACCCCGGTGACGGTCGCCGGCGCGGACGGCGTCGCCGGGGTGAGCCCGCTCGACGCCTTCGACGCCGCCGACGCCGTTGACGCCGCCGTGCTCGCCGGGGACACCGACGCCGCCGAGGCGCAGCTCGCCCGGATCGCCGCGCCGGTCGGCTCGGCCATCCGGGCGGACACCCTCGTCGTGCTCGCCCAGCAGGCCCTGCCGGCCGCGCAGGCGCTGCTGCGGCGGGCCGCCGGCAGCGGGGCGACGGTGGCGCGGGAGGGCATGGAGTTCGGCGTGCTCGGCCGCCGCATCGCCGTCGGCGGGCAGATGATCACACTGAAGGGGCTCGGTGGCACGTACGACGAGCTCTTCCTGCCCCTGCACGGCGCCCATCAGGCGCACGCCGCCGCCGTCGCGCTCGCCGCCGTCGAGGCGTTCCTGGGCGGCGGTCGCAGCGCCCTCGATCTCGACGTGGTCCGGGCGGGCCTTGCCCAGGTGGACGCCCGGGGCCGGCTGGAGGTCGTGCGCCGCTCACCGACGATCGTGCTCGACGTCGCCCAGGACCCCCTCGGTGCGGCGGCCCTCGCGGGCGCGCTCGACGAGGCGTTCAGCTTCGACGTGCTCGTCGGCGTGGTCGCCGTCGAGGGCGACGAGACGCTCGCCGCCCGGATCCTGGCCGCGCTCGAGCCGGTCCTCGCCACCGTGGTCGTCACGACCGGGGCGACGGCGGCGGCGCTGGGCGTCGACGACCTCGCGGCCGTGGCGACGGGCGTGTTCGGCGCCGACCGGGTCGAGGTCGCCCCCCGGCTCGACGACGCGGTCGACGACGCGGTCCGGCTCGCCGAGGAGGACGCCGACCTGGGCGGAGCCGGGGTGCTGGTGACTGGTTCGGCCCCCGTTGTGGGTCGGGCGCGGGCGTTGCTGCGGTCCTGAGTTGGCCCGGTTCGGCCATGGTGATGGCGCGGGCACCCTGTAAGTTGACACCGGGCCCGCGGGCCCGTCGAGGACGACGATGTCGATGATCGAGAAGGAGTACCGTGTCCGCCGAGCGCACCCTCATCCTGGTCAAGCCCGATGGCGTCNGCCGTGGCCTCGTCGGTGAGGTGGTCGGCCGGCTGGAGCGCAAGGGGCTNACCCTGGTGGCCCTGGAGCTGCGCACGCTGGAGCGCTCCGTCGCCGAGACGCACTACGGCGAGCACGCCAGCAAGCCCTTCTTCGGTGAGCTGGTCGACTTCATCATCTCCGGCCCGCTGGTCGCGCTGGTCGCCGAGGGCCCGCGGGCCGTCGAGGCGTCGCGTGGGCTGATCGGCGCCACCGACCCGGTGAAGGCCGCCCCCGGCTCGCTGCGCGGCGACTACGCGCTGGAGATCGGCCAGAACCTCGTGCACGGCTCCGACTCGCCGGAGTCCGCCAAGCGCGAGATCGACCTGTTCTTCCCCGGCCTGAGCTGACCTGCGTGGGCTCGTCAGTCCCCAGCCGTCCGACGGGTGCGGACTGACGGGCGCCCATCCTTACTGGCACGGATGGGTGAGTGGTCGCGGCGTGGTCCCGGGCGGACCGGACCACGCCGTGCGCTCACCGGATTCGGGTGAGTTCCCGGGCGCCGCGCGGCCCGGGGCGTACTCGCCCGCGGAGCCGTGAACCGGAGTCCGCCGATCGCGGCCGGCCATTTTGTGCCTGCATCGCGTCCTTGGCCGTCCGTCGAGGCCTCGTTGAGGCGCGTTGCGTACCGGGACTGTTACCCATTGATGCCCGCTGGGTCGATCTGACCCAAGGGTGACACGAGCCGCCTCGCGACCGGCCGGGGCGGCGGGGGGCTGCCCGGCGGTCTACCCTTCAAGTACTTGCCCGGAGCGTGTCCGGTGGGTCGCAGTGACCGGCTGTGACGGTTGGTTGCTGCGATCGTTTCCGCGTGGGGCGCTCCGGGTCGTCCTGCCCGATCTACGAACCCTGTACGTGTTCCACGCGCTTCTCCGGCTCCCTGGCTGGCCGTGCCGTCGGTCGCGCCGGAGGCGGCCAGGACCGCATCCCCCGGGAAGGTCGGTACCCGACGATGTCCAGTTCGCTGTCGTTCCTCGGTCGTGACATGGCCGTCGATCTCGGTACCGCCAACACCCTGGTGTACGTGCGCGGCCGAGGGATCGTCCTCAACGAGCCGAGCGTGGTCGCCATCAACACCACGACCTCGGGCATCCTCGCGGTCGGCACCGACGCCAAGCGGATGATCGGCCGAACTCCCGGGAACGTGGTGGCCGTGCGTCCGTTGAAGGACGGCGTCATCGCCGACTTCGAGACGACCGAGCGGATGCTGCGGTACTTCATCCAGAAGGTGCACCGGCGACGCCACTTCGCCAAGCCGCGGTTGGTGGTCTGCGTGCCGTCGGGGATCACCGGGGTGGAGCAGCGAGCCGTCAAGGACGCCGGTTACCAGGCCGGCGCCCGCAAGGTGTACATCATCGAGGAGCCGATGGCCGCCGCGATCGGCGCGGGCCTGCCGGTGCACGAGCCGACCGGCAACATGGTCGTCGACATCGGCGGCGGGACGACCGAGGTCGCCGTGATCTCGCTGGGGGGCATCGTCACCAGCCAGTCGATCCGCACCGCCGGCGACGAGCTGGACGTCGCGATCATCTCCTACGTGAAGAAGGAGTACTCGCTGATGCTCGGCGAGCGCACCGCCGAGGAGATCAAGATGGCGATCGGCTCGGCGCACAAGGTGCCCGACGAGCCCAGCGCGGAGATCCGCGGGCGCGACCTCGTCACCGGCCTGCCGAAGACGATAGTGGTGACCGCGGAGGAGATCCGCAAGGCGATCGAGGAGCCGGTCAACGCCGTGATCGACGCGGTGAAGGTGACGCTGGACCGCTGCCCGCCGGAGTTGTCCGGCGACATCATGGACCGCGGCATCGTCCTGACCGGTGGCGGTGCCCTGCTGCGCGGGCTCGATGAGCGGCTGCGGCACGAGACCGGCATGCCCATCCACATCGCCGAGAACCCGCTGCACTCGGTGGCCATGGGCTCGGGCAAGTGCGTCGAGGAGTTCGAGGCGCTCCAGCAGGTACTGATCTCGGAGCCGCGGCGGTAGCGCGCCGCGGCCGCAACCCCCGGCGCGCCCGTTCCCGGGCGCTGTCCGGGACGTTCCCACCGGTGGGGAATTTCGTGTCAGATCCGGGAACGTCGTGGCGATGTGGATCGTCCGACCTCAGCGACGGACCGTGCGCGGCGGCCGGCTCCGGCCGGCGCCACCGGCCCGTCGCCACCCGGCCGGTGCCGTGCCCGCTCCGCGGTGAGCGGGCAGGTGCCCCGTGCCGCCCGGCGCCTGCCGTGCGGCGGCGCGGGGCCTGAGAGCTTGTTCGGAGGCTGCAGTGGGGCGTGACACGAGGCGATCCCGCCTGGTGATCGTCGCCCTGCTCATCGTCGCCTTCACCCTGATCACCCTCGACTACAAGACCGGCCGCTCCGCCAGCGGAGCCCGCGGTGTCGTGCACTCGGTCCTCGGCGGTGTCGAGGACGGCGTGACCGCGGTGACCCGGCCGATCGGCCGGACCGCCTCGTCGCTGGCCCACCCGAACCGTTACCACGACCGCGCCGACCGGCTGGCCCAGGAGAACGCCGGGCTGCGTCGACAGCTCGCCGACAACGCCGAGATCGGCCGGATGTCCAAGCAGCTCGGCGATCTGCGGCTGATCGCGGACAAGGGCCAGTACTCGATCGTGCCGGCCAAGGTCATCGCGGTCGGCGACGTGAGCGGCACGGACTGGACCGTCACCATCAACGCGGGCCGGGACGACGGCGTCGACGTCGACAAGACCGTCCTCAACGCCGACGGGCTCGTCGGCACGGTCTCCTCGGCCACGGCACACACCGCCGTGGTCCGCCTCGCCTGCGACCCGGGCAGCCGGGTCGGCGCCCGGCTGGAACGCACCCAGCTGCTCGGCGCCGTGGCCGGCGGCCAGGGGCCGAGCGCGTTGACCTTCACCCTGTACGACGCCTCCTACCGGGTGCAGAAGGGCGACCGGTTGGTGACCTTCGGCAGCATGGACTACGTCGCCGGCGTGCCGATCGGCGTCGTCACCAAGGTCACCGATGTCGGCGGGCTGTCCCGGACGGCGGAGGTCAAGCCGTACGTGTCGGTCGGGACGCTCGACCTTGTCGGCGTGGTCGTCGGCCGGCCGGCGGCAGACCCGGGCGACCGCCTGCTGGCGCCGCAGCCGGTGCCGACCCAGCCGGCGCCGACCCAGCCGGCCGCCCCCGGCACCGCCACTCCCGGCACGACCACCTCCGGCACGATCGGCGCCGGTCAGGGCGGGACGGGCTGAGCCGGCATGTGGGACATCGTCGGCTCCGCGGACACCCTGCGCGCCCGCACCTTCGTCGCCGCGATCGCGCTGCTGTCGGTCGCGCTCGTCGTGCAGGTCTCGATCGTCGCCCGGTTGGGCCTGCCCGGCGGCCGGCTGGATCTCGTGCTCGTCCTGCTGGCGGCGATCTCGCTGATTGAAGGTCCGCTGGTCGGGGCAGTCAGTGGGTTCGTGGTCGGGGTGTTGGCCGATCTGGCGTCAAGTCACGTTCTCGGCCAGTCTGCTCTCGTTATGTGTCTGGTCGGTTACGCTGTTGGTCTGGTGATGGATGCGACGGAGCGGTCGGTGGCGGTGCCCCTCGCGGCGATCGCCGGGGCCTGCATGGCGGGCACCCTGGGCTACGCGGCGACGACCTCGATCTTCGGCGAGGCTGCGCTGACCGGCGGTGAGGCGGTGGTCCGCGCGCTGGCTGCCGGCATCTACGCGGTGCTGCTCACCCCGTTCCTGTTTCCGTTGCTGGCCGCGGGCTCCCGGCGGTTGTCCGGGCGCCCCCGGCGGGGCGGCCGATGAACGATCGGATGCGGATCCGCGTCCTGCTGCTGCGTGTGCTGGTCCTGTCGCTGCTGGCGACCCTGGGCGCACGGCTGTGGGTGCTGCAGGTCCTCGACGGGGACCACTACCGCCAGGTCGCCGAGACGAACCGGGTGCGCGAGGTCGTGACCCCGGCGACCCGCGGGATGATCCTCGACGACCGCGGCCAGCCCCTGGTCCGCAACCGCACCTCGCTGGTCATCTCGGTGAACCGGTCCGCGACGGACCGGCAGGCCGACCACGGCAAGGCGGTCCTCGCCCGGCTCGCCGGCGTGATCAACACGCCGGCCGACGAGCTGACCCGGCGGATCAGGTTCTGTACCGCCCAGGTGAAGCCGCCGTGCTGGAACGGCTCGCCCTACCAGCCGGTCCCGGTCGCCAAGGACGTGAGCCCCCAGCAGGCGCTCGCCGTCATCGAGCATCCGGATCGCTTCCCGGGCGTGTCGGCGGATCTGCAGGCCGTGCGCGAGTATCCGCACGGCTCGCTGGCCGCCCACGAGCTGGGGTACCTCGCCCCGGTCACCCAGGACCAGCTCGACAAGCAGGGCGACGAGAAGGGCTACCACCTCAACAGCCTGATCGGCGTCGCCGGCCTGGAGAGCACCTACGACGACGAGCTGCGCGGCACCGACGGGGTGGAGCGCCTGGAGGTGGACCGCTTCGGCCGGGTGGCCGGCACCGCGTCGACCACCGCGCCGGTCAGCGGCGACCACCTTGTCCTCAACCTCGACCTCGGCGTCCAGCAGGCGACCGAGCAGGCGCTGCAGGACACGATCAACCAGCTCGGCGGCGGCAACCGGACCGCGTCGGCGGTCGTCCTCGACGTGCGCACCGGCGGCGTCGTCGCGATGGCCAGCCTGCCCTCGTACAACCCGTCGGTGTTCGTCGGTGGCGTCTCCGAGCAGGACTACCGGGCCCTGTCGGACCCCGCCAACGGCATCCCCCTGCTCTCGCGGGCCTACCAGGGCTCGGGCGCGGCAGGTTCGACCTTCAAGGCCATCTCCACTGCCGTCGCGATGCAGAACCTGGGCGCCAAGGGCGACCAACGCTACGACTGCGCCCCGACGCTGCAGATCGGCGACCAGGTCTTCCACAACTTCGACGGCGAGTCGGCCGGGCCGATCACCCTGCACCAGGCGCTCNTCATCTCCTGCGACGTCATCTTCGACCAGTTCGCCTACGACTCGTGGCTCGCCGACGGCGGTCTGCGCAACGGCCGCGGGCCCTACTCGCCGCCGAAGGAGTACTTCGTCCGGATGGCCCAGGCCATGGGCTTCGGTAAGGCCACCGGCCTGGACCTGCCCGGGGAAGCCAAGGGGTCCGTGGTCGACCGCGCCGGCGCGAAGGCGATCTGGGCGGAGCTGAAGGACTCCTACTGCCGGCGGGCGAAGAACNGCTACCCGGAGGAGTCCGACCCGGTCAAGGCGGAGCGGTTCCGCAAGTACGCGGCCGAGGCGTGCGTGGACGGCTACCTCTACAACGCCGGCGCGGCCACCCAGTTCGCGATCGGCCAGGGGCAGTACCTGTCGGTGAGCCCGCTGCAGCTCGCCACGGCCTACGCCGCGATCGCCAACGGCGGCACCCTGTGGAAGCCCACCCTGGCCAAGGCGGCAGTCGCCCCGGACGGCCGGGTGGTGCAGACCTTCCCGCCGCGCAAGGCCGGGACGCTGCCGGTCTCCCCGGAGATCCTCGCCTACATTCGCGGCAGCCTGGCCGGCGTCACCACCGAGGGCGGCGGCACGGCGACCGGCGTCTTCGCGGACTGGCCGAGCACCATCGTCCCGATCGCCGCCAAGACCGGCACCGCCGAGGTCGAGGGCAAGGGCGACACCTCGTGGTTCGCCTCCTTCGCCCCGGCCAACGACCCGCGGTTCGCCGTCGTGGTGACGATCCCGGACTCCGGCACCGGCGCCGAGTACGCCGCCCCGGTTGCCAAGCGGATCTACCAGGCCATCTACGGCGTCGGCCAGGCGGCGGCGATGCCGGGCGGACAGCCCCCGGCCGCCCTGCCGAAGATCAACCGAGACGGGACGATCGCGGCGACGTCGCTGCGGGTGCCGCCGGTCGGGACCATCGTGGCGGCGCCCGTGTCGGCGCCGGGTCGAGGGCCCGTCGTGGGAGCACCGGCCGGCAGCCCGCTCGCGGTGCTGCCCGCGCTGTCGACGACCGCCGACGTCGCCCGCACCGGCCCCGGGCTGGCGACCGGTGCGACCGGCCCGGCCGCCTGGCATCCGCCGCCCGGGAGCGCGGGGCCGCCCGCCGCCGTCGGCGTCCTGTCGTCGGCGCCGAGCCGAGCCCCGCCCGCGGGCACCGCGCGCCCGTGACCCGCCCCGCCGGACCGCCCGGCGTCGGCGTGGTCCCGGGCGCGCGCGGACGGCCGGGCGATGTTCGGGAGGGCGGTGTCCGGCCGGACGGCGTTCGGGAGGGCGGTGGATGGGAGGAGGCGTTGTGAACCAGGAGGCGGGACCGACCGCGCTGCGTTCGTCCCCGGTACCCGTCCGAGGGCGGATCGGGCAACTGCGGGACCGCGCCTCCGGGCGCCACTCGCCGTTGCGGCGGCTCGACTGGACGTTGCAGCTCTGCGTCATCGGCCTGTCCGTCGTGGGCGCGCTGCTGGTGTGGTCGGCGACCCGCCAGCGCCTCGGCGAGGCTGGCGGCGATCCGCAGACGTTCCTCAAGCGCCATCTGCTGAACCTCGCCATCGGGCTGGTGCTCGGCGCGGTCGCGACCGTCGTCGACTATCGGGTACTACGCGCGTACGCACCGTTCGTCTACCTCGGCTCGCTCGTCGGGCTCGTGGCGGTGCTGCTGTTCGGCTCGACGATCAACGGCGCGCACTCGTGGATCGTGCTGCCCGCCGGCTTCCAGCTCCAGCCGTCGGAGTTCGCCAAGGTGGCGCTGGTCGTGGGCGCGGCGATGCTGCTGGGGGAGCAGCACGAGGATCGCCACACCGGGATCCGGCACAGNGCCCCCGGTCACGGCGACGTCCTGCTCGTGCTCGGGCTCACCGTGGTCCCGATCGCACTGATCATGCTCCAGCCGGACTTCGGCACGGTCATGGTGCTGGTCTTCACCACCCTNGGCATGCTGGCGGTCAGCGGGGCGCCGCGGCGATGGGTGCTGGGACTGATCCTGTGCGGGGTGCTGTTCGGCGGCGCGATCCTGCAGTTCCACCTGCTCCAGCCGTACCAGGAGGCCCGGCTCACCTCGTTCGTCTCCGAGAACAAGGCCTCCTCGGGCACGGGCTACAACGTCGCCCAGGCCATGATCGCGATTGCCAACGGCGGCATCCACGGCCGCGGTCTGCTGCACGNCCAGCAGACTCAGGGGCAGTTCGTCCCCGAGCAGCAGACCGACTTCGTGTTCAGCGTGGCCGGCGAGGAACTGGGTTACCTCGGCGCGGGCGGGATCATCGTGCTGCTCGGCGTCGTGCTGTGGCGGGCGCTGTCGATCGGTTTCGCCTCCCAGGACTCCTTCGGCGCGCTGATCGCCACCGGCGTGGTCTGTTGGTTCACCTTCCAGTCGTTCGTCAACGTCGGCATGTGTCTGGGGATCATGCCGGTCACCGGCCTGCCGCTGCCGTTCCTGTCCTACGGCGGCTCGTCGATGTTCGCCAACATGATCGCCGTCGGCCTGCTCCAGAACGTCCGCCTACGCTCGCGTTCTGACCCCTACGCTCTGTAGCCGCCGCCCGTCGTTCCCTGCTTATCCCAGGGACGAATCGGGTGCGGAGTCCGCCGGATAAGCAGGGAGTCTCCGTCCAAAGAGGCAACTTGGGCGTACGGGCCGGTGGCTGGGCAAAGGAGTCGCCGAGGTCCGGCGATCGCGCGGGCCCGTGGCGGGGTGCCGCCGTGCCGTAGGCTCGCCTGCATGTCCGGACAGTCGCTGTTCGCTCGCCTGGAGCCGCTGCTCCCGCGGGTGCGAAGGCCCGTGCAGTATGTCGGCGGCGAGGGGAACTCCATCGTCAAACCCTGGGACGCCGCCGCGGTGCGCTGGGCCCTGATGTATCCGGACGCCTACGAGGTCGGCCTGCCCAACCAGGGGCTGCAGATCCTGTACGAGATCCTCAACGAGCAGCCGGACGTGCTCGCCGAGCGGACCTACTCGGTGTGGCCCGACCTGGAGGCGCTGCTGCGCGAGCATGGCCTGCCGCAGTTCACGGTGGACGGCCACCGGCCGGTGGGTGACTTCGACGTGCTCGGCGTCAGCTTCTCCACCGAGCTCGGCTACACCAACATGCTCACCGCGCTCGACCTCGCCGGGATCCCCCTGTACGCCGAGCGCCGCGGCGAGTCCGCCCCGCTGGTCGTCGCGGGCGGGCACGCCGCGTTCAACCCGGAGCCCATCGCGCGGTTCGTCGACGCCGTGGTGCTCGGCGACGGCGAGCAGGCCGTGCTCGGCATCACCGACGTGATCCGCGCCTGGAAGGCGGCCGGCGCCCCCGGCGGGCGCACCGAGCTGCTCGCCCGGCTCGCCCGTCGACGGCTGGTCTACGTGCCGGCGTTCTACGACGTCGCCTACCGGCCCGACGGCCGCATCCAGGCGGTCACCGCCAACCGCGACGACATCCCGGCCCGGCCGACCAAGCANACGCTGTCCGACCTCGNCTCCTGGCCGTACCCGAAGGCGCCGCTGGTCCCGCTCGCCGAGACGGTGCACGAGCGGATGAGCGTGGAGATCTTCCGCGGCTGCACCCGGGGCTGCCGGTTCTGNCAGGCCGGGATGATCACGAGGCCGGTGCGGGAGCGGAACATCGAGACCATCGGTGCCATGGTCGAGGCGGGGCTGCGGGCCACCGGCTTCAACGAGGTCGGCCTGTTGTCGCTGTCCAGCGCCGACCACACCGAGATCGGCGAGATCGCGACCGGTCTCGCCGACCGTTACGACGGCGGCAACGTCTCGCTGAGCCTGCCCTCGACGCGGGTCGACGCCTTCAACGTCACGCTCGCCAACGAGTTCTCCCGCAACGGCCGGCGCAGCGGGTTGACGTTCGCCCCGGAGGGTGGCTCGGAGCGGCTGCGCAAGGTCATCAACAAGATGGTCAGCGCCGAGGACCTGGTGCGCACCGTCAGCACCGCCTACGCCCACGGCTGGCGTCAGGTGAAGCTCTACTTCATGTGCGGCCTGCCGACCGAGACCGACCAGGACGTGCTGGAGATCGCCGATCTCGCCCGGGAGGTGATCCGGGCCGGCCGCCGCGCCAGCGGCCACCGCGACATCCGCTGCACGGTCTCGATCGGCGGCTTCGTCCCGAAGCCGCACACTCCGTTCCAGTGGGTGGGCCAGGCGTCGCACGAGGTCACCGACGCGCGGCTGAAGCTGCTGCGGGACACCGTGCGGGCCGACAAGGAGATCGCCCGGGCGGTCGGGTTCCGCTACCACGACGGTCGTCCCGGCATCATCGAGGGCCTGCTGGCCCGCGGCGACCGCCGCGTCGGCGCGGTGATCGAGCGGGTCTGGCGCGAGGGAGGTCGGTTCGACGGCTGGAACGAGCACTTCTCGTTCGGGCGCTGGGAGTCGGCGTGCGCCGCCGAGCTCGAACCGCTCGGGGTCTCCCTCGACTGGTTCACGACCCGTGAGCGCGACGAGCGCGAGGTGCTCGCCTGGGACCATCTTGACGCGGGCCTCGACCGGGACTGGCTGTGGGCCGACTGGCAGGAGGCGCTGCGCGAGACCGAGCTCGACGACTGCCGGTGGACCCCCTGCTACGACTGTGGCGTCTGCCCCACGATGGGGACGGACACCCAGATTGGCCCGACCGGCCGATCGTTGCTGCCGGTGGTGGGCGTGTCGGCGGGTTCTCCGGTGGTCACCGGCCCGGTTGCGGCCGAGGCCGCGGAGGCCGGCGCCGGCGCCGGGCCAGCCGGCGACCTTCGGCTCGACCCCGCGGCGGTGGGTAGTGGCACGCCGGCCTGAGGGGCCGCCGCCCCCGCCGGTGGTCCAACGGGTTCGCCTGCGCTTCGCGAAGCGGGGCCGGCTGCGATTCCTGTCACATCGGGATGTGGCCCGCACCTTCGAACGGGGGCTGCGTCGGGCGGCGGTGCCGATGGCGTACTCGGCGGGTTTCAGCCCGCACCCCCGGATCTCCTGGGTGGGCGCCGCGCCCACCGGCGCCGCGAGCGAGGCCGAGTACGTCGAGCTGGCGCTGGCCGCGACGGTGGAGCCGGCGCGGCTGCAGGCCGCCCTGGACGCGGCGTTGCCGCCCGGACTGGACGTGGTGGGCGCCGTGGAGGCCGAGGGAGCCGGGCTCGCGGAGCGGATCGACGCCTCCCGGTGGGTGGTGCGGCTGCCGGGGGTCGCGGAGCCCGAGTTGCGCGGCGCGGTGGCCGAGCTGTTGAGCCGTGACGTCGTCGAGGTCGAGCGGGCGACCAAGGACGGCCGGCGCCGGTTCGATGTGCGTGCGGCCATGGTCTTGGNCGTTTGTCGTGCAGGGAACGACACGTGTGCGATACTGGAGATGGTCGTGCGGCACACNACGCCCGCTGTGCGACCAGACGACGTGCTGACCGCCCTTGGCGTGGTAGCCGGTCTGCGCCCGTCGGTGCCGCCCGAGCCAACCCGGCTGGAGCAGGGCCGACTGCGCGAGGATAGGACGCTGGCGGACCCGCTGGCGCCGGACCGCAACGACGCTGGCCGGCTAGCAGGTCGGTCATCAGCGTGATGCAGGGCGTCGCAGGCTTTCCCGGCAGCACCCGAGCCGGACCGAGACATTGGCTTCTGCGCGGCCGCGACTGCACCAGGCAGCGCGCCCGGGAGCCCGAGAGGCTTCTTAACCCGTGCCCGACGATGATCTGACCACCCAGACCGAATCCGAATCCACCCGCCCGGCGCCGCGTCGGCGCAGGGCCGCAGGGCGGGCCGCCGGTCCGCCCCCCGAGCACCCGGACGGGTCCGCTCCCGACGGCGCCGTGGCAACCGCCGCCCCGAGCGTGACCAACGACGCGGCCGGCCCCCCGGCCCCCGCGGCCGTTTCCGGTGAGGACACCACCCCCTCCGGGGAGCCGCCCTCGGCCGACGCGCCGGCCACCACCCGGCGGCGGACGAGGACCAGCTCCACGACGCGCACCCGCTCGACCCGCGCAACCAGGGCAAAGGCGGACGACGCGAGCGATGCGGCCACGGTCGACCCGGCCGCGGCTCAGGTGGCTGCCACGGCCGATCCGGCCGTCTCCGGCGCCGTCCCGCCCGTCGACCTCGCCACGTCGCCGGCCGCCGCGCCCGCCGACGCCGCCACGGCTGCCGGTGGCGGCGCGACCGAGGGTGTCGAGCCCTCGGCGCCGGCCCGGCGTACCCGTGCGACCCGCAGCCGCCGTGCCGTCCGTGACGTCGCTGCGGCGGAGATCCCGACCCCGGTCGAATCCGTGATCGGTGCCGACGCGACAGCGGCAGGATCGTCTGCCGCCGCCGGCACCACGCCGGCCCCGGCCGTCGCCGCGGGCACCGCCACCGCTGCCAGCACCGAGTCCCGCTCGGCGCCGGCCCCGATCTCGCCTGTCGCCGGGGCGCCGTCCGGAGAGACCGCGGCTGCGCCGCCCGTCGAGGACACGCCGAAGCCCAAGCGGACCCGTGCCCGCCGAGCCGCGTCCGGCCCGGTGACGGCACCGGTCGCACCCCCCGCCGCCGAGGCCTCCGCCTCTACCACCGAGGCCTCTGCCACCGAGCCGTCCGCCGTCGAGCCGTCCGCCGTCGAGCCGGCGCCGGCCGTCACCGCGCCCGCCGAGGCCGGGGGTGGCGAGCCCACCAGGACCCGAGCCACGCGTACCCGGACCACCAGGCGTCGCGCGACGGCTGCCAAGGGTGCGCCCGCCGAGGCCGCGTCCGGTTCCGCGCCGGCAGCCGAGGTGTCGGCCGCCGGATCTTCGGCCGCCGACGCTCCCCCCGGCCCGGCCCCGGCGAGCGAGGTTCCGGCCGACGAGGTTCCCTCGGCCGCCGTCGCCGAGCCGTCCGCGGTCACTGAGCTGTCGGCCGGTGCCGAGCCGCCTGTCGTCGACGCCGCCGCCCAGCCGTCCGGCGTCTCCGAGCCGCCGGCCACGGGCACGCCGCTCGGCTCGACTCCCGTCTCCGCACCCGCCGGAGGTCAGGCACCCGCCGAGGGCGAGCCGGTGCAGCCCGAACCGGCTGCCGCCGAATCGGCGTCGGCCGGCACCCGCACCCGGACGAGGACCCGGCGGGTCACCGCCCCGACCTGGGCCGGCATCGGCGACGAGCCGCCCGTCGAGCCCGTCTCCCGCCCGGCGGCTCGCCGCCCGGTGGCGATGGTGACCTTCCAGGCGCCGGAGCCGGCGGCCGTCGAGGCCCGCTGGCGGCGCGCCGACGCCGCGGACGAGGCGGGATCCGCCGCCGAATCGGCGCCGACCGCCGTCGCCGAGCGGCCCGCCGAGCCGGAGCTTGCCGACGAGGACACCGACACCGACATCGTCACCGAGGAACTCACCGCCGTTGACGAGGACGGGGAGTTCGACGACGACGACCAGGGCGGCGGGTCGGGTTCCACCCGCCGCCGCCGTCGTGGCCGCCGGGGTCGTGGCCGGGCCCGCGGAGACGAGGACGGCACCGAGACCGACGTCGAGGACGGCGTCGGCGAGACCGACGAGGCCCCGCGCGCCGCGGACGCCACCGATCGTCCCGGGCGCGGTGGCGAGCTGGAGCCGGCCGCCGCGGACGGCGGCGAGGCGGCGGAGCGCGCCGACGACGGCGACGACGAGGACGAGGACGATCGAGCGGGCGGTTCCCGGCGCCGACGCCGGCGGCGCCGGCGTGCCGGCGGTGACGAGCCGGCGGTGGTCGACGACCCGCCGAACACGGTCGTGCACGTGCGGGAGATCCGCCGGGACGATGACCTGGTCCGCGGACTGAGCGGCTCGACCCGGCTGGAGGCCAAGCGGCAGCGGCGGCGGGAGGGCCGGGACAGCGGTCGGCGCCGCCCGCCGATCGTCACCGAGGCCGAGTTCCTCGCCCGCCGCGAGGCGGTCGAGCGTCGCATGATCGTGCGTCACGCGGGCGACCGCACCCAGATCGCCGTGCTCGAGGACAGCGTGCTCGTCGAACACTTCGTCACCCGGGCGAGCTCCGCGTCCTACGCGGGCAACGTCTACCTCGGCCGGGTGCAGAACGTGCTGGCCAGCATGGAGGCGGCGTTCGTCGACATCGGTAAGGGCCGCAACGCCGTCCTGTACGCCGGCGAGGTCAACTACGACGCTGTCTCTTATACACATCTCGGCCGGGTGCAGAACGTGCTGGCCAGCATGGAGGCGGCGTTCGTCGACATCGGTAAGGGCCGCAACGCCGTCCTGTACGCCGGCGAGGTCAACTACGACGCCTCCGGGCTCGACGGCCGTCCCCGCAAGATCGAGCAGGTGCTCAAGTCGGGGCAGTCGGTCCTGGTCCAGGTCTCCAAGGACCCGATCGGCCACAAGGGCGCCCGGCTCACCAGCCAGATCAGCCTGCCGGNCCGCTACCTCGTGTACGTGCCGGACGGCCAGAACGCCGGCATCAGCCGCAAGCTGCCCGACACCGAGCGGGCGCGGCTCAAGAGCATCCTCAAGAAGATCACGCCCGAGGACGGCGGCGTCATCGTGCGCACCGCCGCCGAGGGTGCCAGCGAGGCCGAGCTCGAACGCGACATCGAGCGGCTCGCCGCGCAGTGGGAGGACATCGAGCGGCGGGCCAAGAAGGCGTCGGCGCCGGCCCTGCTCTACGGCGAGCCGGACCTCGTCGTGCGGGTGATCCGCGACATCTTCAACGAGGACTTCACCGAGCTGGTCGTCCAGGGCTCCGGCGAGGCCGCGACGATCGAGGAGTACATCGACGCGGTCGCCCCCGACCTGCGTCCGCGCATCCGCCGCTACACCGGGTCCGGGGACGTCTTCGTCGACTACCGGGTGGACGAGCAGCTCGCCAAGGCGCTGGACCGCAAGGTCTGGCTGCCGTCGGGCGGGTCGCTGGTCATCGACCGCACCGAGGCGATGACGGTCATCGACGTCAACACCGGCAAGTTCACCGGCAAGGGCGGCAATCTCGAGGAGACCGTCACCAAGAACAACCTGGAGGCCGCCGAGGAGATCGTCCGCCAGCTCCGGCTGCGGGACATCGGCGGGATCATCGTCATCGACTTCATCGACATGGTCCTGGAGAGCAACCGGGAGCTGGTCCTACGCCGGCTCACCGAGTGCCTCGGCCGGGACCGCACGCGGCACCAGGTCGCGGAGGTGACGAGCCTCGGCCTGGTCCAGATGACCCGCAAGCGGGTGGGCCAGGGCCTGTTGGAGGCGTACAGCGAGCCGTGCGTGCACTGTAACGGCCGTGGCGTGCTCATCCACCTCAACGGCGGCGGTGGCGGGCACGCCCACCCGGCGGCCGGTTCGGTCGCCGCCGGGTCCGGCGCCGGCCAGTCCGAACCGGCCGCGGTCGGGTCCGGGTCCGGTGGGTCGGGCCGGCGCTCGCGCGGCGCCGCCACCCGCGCTGCCGGCGGCCCCGCGCTCGTCGCGGCTGCCTCGGTCGGCGCTCCCGCCGGGGACACCGAGGTGGCGGGTGGCGCCGTGTCGGCGGCGGACCTCGTCCAGCCGGCCGCGGCGGACAACGACGACGCCGGCATGGCGCTCGGCGATGCCGGGGGCGCCCCGGACTCGCCGTCGGCACCCACTGGCGTGGTGGCGGACGCTGCCGCTGCCGGGCCGATCGTGGCAGTGAACGGCAACGGCCATGTTCCCGCGGGGNCGGTTGCGGTGACCGCCCCGACGGCTCCCCTCGCGCAGACCGGCGGCGGGGACTCGGCGCCGCCCGTGTACGCGAACTCCGACGACCCCGACAGCCTCGCCACCGCCGACAGCGGTGTGGCTGCGGGCAAGCCCGTCCGGAGCCGGCGGCGCCGGGCGTCCCGTCCGGTGTCGAAGCCGGCCGAGTCACTGGAGTCCGTGCCGCCCTCGGCCGAGTCCACCGGCACCTGACCGGACCGGCGGCCGGCAGGCGTGCCGCCGCCGAAGTGGCACAGGCATGCGAGCCCAGGTAGGTCGCCCTTCCCCTCCGGATCCCTCCGGGCGGGAGGGGCGGCCACCGGGTGACGCGGCCGGGAGGCAGCCTCAGGCGGCGGTTGGACCGGCCGGAGTCTGGGACGTGGCCGGGCCGGAGCGGACGAACCCGCGGCCCGGGTTCTCCCGCATCAGCAGATCCAGGGTGGCCCGGGAGCGGGACAGCGCGACCTCGACGGCCTGATGGGCCCGCCCCGGGTCACCCATCTGCAACGCGTACGACGCGATCGTCAGCGACTGGACGAGATCGTCCTGATCGGCGAGGTCGGGACTCATCCACTGGCGCGGCGAGCCGTCCTGCCCCGTCTCCCCACCTACCGGCTGCGTCACGGGCACTCCCCAGGCGGCAGGATCCCGGCGCCGCAGCGCGATCCACCCCGCCGCCAGCGCGGTCCCCACCAGCCAGCAGGCACCGGCCCAGGGCGGCACACCGGCGAAGGCGGTGAGGGCCAGGCCGACCACCACCAGCGCTGCCAGGGCGCCGGTCGCGGCCGGCACCGTGCCGGGAACCGAGCCGTGGCGGCGGGCCGCCTCGGCCGCTGGGCGGCATGCCACGGCGAGCGCCATGGCGGTTCCGGCCCCCGCGGTCCAGACGAGCAGTTGCCAGACCATCCCCATCNCCCCCGGCGCGACGTTGTCTCCCGCCATGTTGTCTCCGGCGTCGAAGCCTCACGATCCATCGTGGAACTGCGCCATGCGGACGATCCATGCTTCTCCTTCCTCGGCCCGCTCCACCATGGCCCGTCCGGGTCATCCAGAGATATGGCCCGCGTGCGGGGGACGGTGGGGTGCGACCGGGGTGACCGGTCCGGTGGGGATCCGGCCGGATCCCCACCGGGAAACGCCGACCTCGCCGTCTCCGTCGGCCCGTCCGGCACCCGGCGGGCACTGCCGTCGCGGCTCCCGGTCGTCACCCCCGCGGCGATGACCTGTAAGGTGGAGTCCGCGCGTTCATCCGGACTGGGCCCGGCCCACCGGAAGAGCCGCCTGACGGCTGCTGTGCGGCCGTCGGCGGCGGGGGGCGTACCCAAAGCTCCGCGGGGAACGTAGTTCCGTGCGGTCACAGCGGTTCAACAACAGCAGGGAGATCTGGTGTACGCGGTCGTTGCCAGCGGCGGCAAGCAGCACAGGGTCGCCGTCGGCGATGTCGTCGACGTCGAGCTCCTTTCCGGGAAGCCGGGCGCGGCCGTGAACCTTCCGGCGCTCCTGCTCGTCGACGGCGACTCGGTCACCCACGAAGCCGGCGCGCTCGCGTCCGTCGAGGTGACCGCCGAGGTGGTCGGCGTCGTCAAGGGTCCGAAGATCCGGATCCACAAGTTCAAGAACAAGACCGGCTACCACAAGCGTCAGGGCCACCGCCAGAAGCTGACGCGTCTCAAGGTGACCGGCATCGAGACCGGGAAGGCCTGAGCGAGATGGCGCATAAGAAGGGCGCGAGCTCCTCGCGCAACGGTCGGGACTCCAACGCCCAGCGGCTGGGCGTGAAGCGCTTCGGCGGCCAGTTCGTCAAGGCCGGCGAGATCATCGTTCGCCAGCGCGGCACCCACTTCCACCCCGGTGAGCTGGTCGGCCGAGGCAAGGACGACACGCTGTTCGCGCTGTCGGCCGGTCACGTGCAGTTCGGCCACCGGCGTGGCCGCCGCGTCGTGAACGTGGTCGAGCAGGTGGCGGCGCCCGCCGCCTGACTCGATCGGGCGGTGATGCCGACCGGCTGAGCCAGGCCTGGCTCAGCCGTCCCGGCGCTTGCCGCCTCGGAGACCCGAGCACACAGCCGCGCGCATCATCCCGCCTGGGTTTGGTGCGCGCGGTTTTGGCATGCATGTGACGACGGTCCGCAGACCGTACGAGATGGACCAGGGAAGAGGGAGCAGCGATGCCGACCTTCGTCGACCGGGTGGTGTTGCACGCGGCGGCCGGCGACGGCGGCCATGGCTGCGCCTCCATCCACCGGGAGAAGTTCAAGCCGCTGGGCGGTCCGGACGGCGGTGACGGCGGCCGCGGCGGCGATGTCCGTCTCGTCGTGGACCCGAGCGTGACCACGCTGCTCGACTTCCACTTCCATCCGCACCAGCGGGCCTCGCGCGGCCGACCCGGCCAGGGCTCGAACCGGAGTGGCGCGGACGGGGAGGACCTCATCCTCCCCGTGCCCGACGGCACGGTGGTCCTCACCGGCGACGGCGAGCAGCTCATCGACCTGGTCGGGGCGGGCAGCGCGTTCGTGCTCGCTCGCGGCGGCCGTGGTGGTCGGGGGAACGCGGCGCTGGCCTCCGCCCGCCGCAAGGCCCCCGGATTCGCCGAGCTCGGCGAGCCCGGCGAGTTGCTCGACGCCGTCCTGGAGCTCAAGACGGTGGCCGACGTCGCGCTCGTCGGATTTCCCAGCGCGGGGAAGTCGTCCCTGGTGTCGGTGCTGAGCGCCGCCAAGCCCAAGATCGCTGATTACCCGTTCACCACCCTCGTGCCCAACCTCGGGGTAGCCCAGGCGGGGGATCACCCGCCGTACACGGTGGCGGATGTCCCGGGCCTCATCCCCGGGGCGAGCGAGGGGCGCGGCCTGGGCCTGGAGTTCCTCCGGCACATCGAGCGCTGCTCGCTGATCGTGCACGTGCTGGACTGNGCGACCCTCGAGNCGGGACGCGACCCGCTGTCCGATCTCGACGTCATCGAGGCCGAGCTCGCGGCCTACTCCGCCGACCTGTCCGACCGTCCCCGGCTCGTCGTCCTCAACAAGATCGATGTGCCCGACGCCGCCGATCTCGCCGACCTGGTCACCGCCGATCTGCGGGCCCGAGGGCTCGACGTGTTCGCGGTGAGCAGCGCCACCCGGCGGGGAGTGCATGCGCTGTCGCTGGCGTTGGCGGAGCGGGTCGCGGCGCTGCGGGCGGCGGCGCCGAGCCGGTCCGCGACCCGCGTCGTCCTGCGTCCGCGGGCGGTGAACGAACCCGACTTCACCGTGACGTCTCTCGGCGACGGTTTTCTCATCACCGGGGCGAAGCCGCAGCGGTGGGTGCGCCAGACCGACTTCACCAACGACGAGGCCATCGGCTTCCTCGCCGACCGGCTCGCCCGGCTCGGGGTGGAGAAGGAGCTCGCCCGCCTCGGCGCGACCGCGGGCGTCGAGGTCACGATCGGCGACGTCACCTTCGACTGGGAGCCGACCCTGAGCGGCGGCGGGCTGGGCGGCGTCGGGCTGGTCGGCGGCGGGAACGCCGCCGAGGATCGGCTCGGCGTCGACGAGCCGGGCGCGGGTGCCCAGGCCGTGGCGGTGGGGGAGCGGCACCCGGACGTCCCGACCGTGCCCCCGCGCCCCGCGGGTCGCGCGGCGGCCCCGGTGGCGGCGTCCCTCGGGCCCCGCGGCAGCGACGACCGGCTCAGCAGCTCGGTCCGGCTCACCCGGGCCGAGCGGATGGCCCGGGCACGGCGCGCCCGCCTGGGCGACGCCGACGCCGTGGGTGCCGACGCCGTGGGTGCCGACGCCGTGGGTGCCGATGCCGCGGGTGCCGACGCCCGGACGGGCGGCGCCGTCGACGCGGACGCGTAGGCGCCGACATGCGGGCGTTCGTGGCCGACGCGCAGCGGGTCGTCGTCAAGGTCGGGTCGTCCTCGCTGACGACGGCGGCGGGCGGACTCGACGTCGCCCGCCTGGAGGGGCTCGTGTCCGCGCTGCTGCCCAGGGCCGGGCAGCTCGTGCTCGTCTCCTCCGGGGCGATCGCCGCCGGTCTCGCCCCGCTGGGGTTGGCCCGCCGGCCGCGTGACCTCGCCACCCAGCAGGCCGCGGCCAGCGTGGGGCAGAGCTCCCTGGTCCACAGCTACGCCTCAGCCTTCGGCCGGGCGGGCTTCCGGGTCGGCCAGGTGCTGCTGACCGCCACCGACGTCATCCGCCGCACCCACTACCGCAACGCGCGTACCGCGCTCGACCGGCTCCTCGAACTCGGCGTCGTTCCGATCGTCAACGAGAACGACGCGGTGGCCACGCAGGAGATCCGCTTCGGCGACAACGACCGCCTCGCCGCGATCGTCGCCCACCTGGTGTCCGCCGACCTGCTGGTGCTGCTGTCGGATGTGGACGGTCTCTACGACGCCAACCCCCGCCACGGGCCGGCGAACCTGCTGCGCGAGGTCCGCTCGGACGCAGATCTCGCCGGGCTCACCGCCCGCGGGACGGGCACCGCCGGTGTCGGCGTCGGCGGCATGGCCACCAAGATCGAGGCCGCCCGCATGGCCGCGTCCGGTGGCGTTACCGCGATCATCACCTCGGCGGCGAACGCCGCGCCCGTGCTGCGCGGCGAGGAGGTCGGGACGGTGTTCCATCCCACCGGCCCGCGTCGGGCCTCCCGGCTGCTGTGGCTGGCGCACGCCACCGCGCCGGAGGGGCTGCTGCGCCTGGACGACGGGGCCGTCGCGGCCGTCGTGCGGCGGCGGGCGTCGTTGCTGCCCGCCGGGGTCACCGGCGTCGAGGGCGACTTCGCCGCGGGCGACCCCGTCGACCTCGTCGCTCCCGACGGGCGTCCGGTGGCCAGAGGGCTGGTGGCGTTCGACGCGGTGGAGCTGCCGGCGATGCTGGGGCGGTCCACCGCCGAGCTCGCCGCCGAACTGGGCCCCTCCTACGAACGGGAGATCGTGCACCGGGACGACCTCGTCCTNCTGCTGCCGACCCGCTGATCCACCGCGCCGCGCCTCCGCGCCTCCGGGCCGGCCGGACGGTTCAGGGAGTGGTCTCGACGCGGCTGCCGTTCGTGCCCTTGACGACCCGGATCTGGTTCGGGATGCGCTGGCGCAGGTCGGCGACGTGGCTGACGACCCCGACGAGCCGGCCGCCGGAGCGCAGCTCGTCGAGGACGCCCATCACCTCGTCCAGGCTGTCGGGATCCAGCGTCCCGAACCCCTCGTCGATGAACAGCGCATCCATCCGCCGCCCGCCGGCCTCGGCGGTCACGACGTCGGCGAGCCCGAGGGCCAGCGACAACGCGGCCTGGAAGGTCTCNCCGCCGGACAGCGTCCTGGTGTTGCGTCGCCGGCCCGTCCACGCGTCCTCGACGAGCAGACCCAACCCCGCCCGGCGCCGCCGGTCGCGCCGCTCCTCGGTGTCATGGACGAGGGTGAAGCGCCCGGCGCTCATCGCGGCGAACCGCCGGCTCGCAGCGGCCGCCACCTCCTCCAGCCGGGCCGCGAGCACGAAGCTCGACAGCGGCATTCCCTCGGTGTTGCCGCCGCGGCCCGCGGCGAGCTCGGCGAGCTGATGCAGCTCGTCGGCCTCGGCGCGCAGGGGACCCAGGGCGGTGAGATCCGCGGTGAAGGAGGTGCGGAGGGCTGCGAGCTCGGTGGCCCGCCCGCTCGCCCGCGCGAGCGATGCGACGGCCGACTCGTGTGCCTGCCGAGCCGCCTCGGCGGTCGCCTCGTGCTCGGCGAGGGGCACGGTGGTGTCGGGGTCGACGGCGAGATCGTCGCCGGCCAGCGCCGCGGCGACCGCGGCGGTCTCCTCCCGGTACTCCTGGACCTCCTGCTCGGCGATGCGTTGCCAGTCCCCGTCGCGGACGGCGGCGGCGGCATCGTCCAGGTCGGTGAAGCCGGCCTGGCGAACGAGGTCGAGCGCGGTGAGACCGGCCCGCACGTGCTCCGCGCGGGCCCGCTCGGCCGCCAGTTCCGCCTCGTGCGTGGCCTCCTGGTCGGCGGCGAGCGCCGTCACCGCGTCCAGTCGGGCCGTCAGGGCCTCAGCGTCGCGCAGGTCGGCGGGAACCGCGGCGAGCCGTGTCGCGGCCAGCCGGCGCATCTGCGAAGCGCGCAGCCGGGCCGCCTGCTCGCTGGACCGCGCGCCCGCCAGCCGGGCAGCGGCGTCCTTCTCCTCCTCGTACGCGGCGAGCAGGGCTACCTCGGCGGGAGCCAGGTCCGCGGCGGCCCGACCGCGGGCAGCCACCAGGTCGTCCACGCCGGCGGCGAGCTCGGCGAGCCGGCGCGCCGCCGCAGGTGCCCGGTCGTCGAGCAGCTCGACGAGATCGAAGCGTCGCACCTGCGCCAGCGCGTCCGCGGCGCCGTCCGGTGCTGCCGCTGTCCCGTCGGGTGCCGCTGTCCCGTCGGGTGCTGCTGTCCCGTCGGGTGCCGCTGACTCGTCCGGCTCTGCCGAGTCGTGCGCGGGCGGGAGGTCGGGCGAGCCGTCCGTGCTCGGGCCCGGTGGGGTGGGCGAGTCCGAGGGATCGGACGGCTCGCGGGCCAGCTCGGCATGCAGCGTGCGGACCTGCGTCTCCCACCGGTCGGCGGCGCGCAGTGCGGTCGCCGCGCCGGCCGCGCGCCGGTCCGCCTCCTGCTCGGCGGCGGTCTCCTCGTCCTTGCTCACATGATCGGCGCGGACCCCTGCCGGATCGGGGTGTTCGAACGCGCCGCAGACCGGACAGGGCGTGTCGTCGACGAGCGCCGCGGCGAGTTCCGCGGTGATCGCGTCGAAGCGCTGCCGGCGCACGTCCCCGGCGCGCGCCCGGGCCTCGGCGGCGCGGTCGCGGGCGGTGTCGGCATCCCGGCGGGCGCGGTGCTGCTCGGCGACCGCATCGGCCAGTTCGCGGGTCCACCGGGCCCGTTCGGTCAGAGCCGGCAGCGCGGCGCCGGCTCGGCGTGCGGTGGCCACCCGGAACTCGGCGGCCGCCCGGACCGCCGGCAGTTCCGCGTCGAGCCGGCCGGCGAGCGCCTCGGCGTCGCGCCGGTGCTCCTCGGCCTCGCGCTCGGCCTCCCTCGCGGTCCGGTCGTCGTCCTCCGCCTCCGCCCGGGTCCGTGCCAGTCCCTCGAGCCGGCCGACCTCGACGTGGGCGAGCCGGACGAGCCCGCCGAGCTCCTCGACGCCTGGGGGTCCGCCCGGCCCGCCCCCCGGGTCGGCGCGCAGCAGGCCCGGGGGGTGAGCGGCCAGACGCTGCCAGGCCGCGTCCGCCGCGACGCGGGACTGCTGGGCGGCCGCGGTGCGCCGGCGCAGCTCGGTCAGCGCGGGGGTGACGACCGCGGCCCGCCGAGCGGCGTCGGCGTCGGCGGCGAGCTGATCGACGGCGACTCGGCGATCGTCCAGCTCGTCGCGGCGCGCCGTGAGCGCGCGGCGCCGCTCGATGCGGCGGATGAGGTCGCGGGCGTCGGCGAGCGCGGCGTCGGCGGCGGTGCGGGCCTGGCCGGCGGCCTGGTGCGCCGACTTGGCCGCGGCCGCCGACGCGTCCGCCTCGCGGGCCAGCTCGGTGGCCCAGCCGGGATCGTCCGTCGGGTCCGCGGGCTCGGTCACCCCGGCGACCTGGGCGATCCGCGCGGCCACCCGACCGAGCTCGGCCGTGGCGACCGCCAGCCCGTCGCGGCCGGTCTTGGCCCGGTCGCGCAGCCACTGCTCGGTGAACTCGAAGCGGCTGACGTGGAACAGCGTCTTGAGCAGCTTCTCCCGGTCGTCGTGCCCGGCCTGGAGGAAGTCGGCGAACCGTCCCTGNGGCAGCATGATGACCTGGAAGAACTGGTCGTGGGTCATCCCCAGCAGCAGGCCGATCTCATGCCCGACGTCCTGCGGCCGGGTGGCGAGGGTGTCCCAGCCGTCGGCGGTGTGCCGGTCCAGCCGGGCGGTGGGATGGGTCCGGGTGGTGCCGCCGCCACGCTTGGGCCGGTCCCACGCCGGGCTGCGGGTGATCCGGTAGCGCCCGGCCGAGACCGAGAACTCCAGGCTCACCTCCGGTCNGACCGAGGCGTCGGCGTGGTGGGACCGCAGGTCCGGGCCACCGGCGATCTTGCCACGCATGCCGNGGACCTCACCGAACAGCGCGAAGCCGATCGCGTCGAGCAGGGTCGTCTTGCCGCCGCCGGTCTCGCCGCACAGCAGCAGCAGGCCGCCGCCGCTCACCCGGTCGACATCGACATCGACGCGGCCCGGGAAGGCCCCGAACGCCTCCAGGCGCAGCCGGTGGGGCCGCATCAGGCCGCATCCTCGGCGATCCGGGCCGCGTCGAGGGCCTCGGTGAGCAGCGCCCGTTCCCGTGGCGACGGGTCGTTGCGCACGTGCGCCACGAACGCCGTGGCGATCTCCAGGTCGGTCCGGCCGCGGGTCCGTTCGCCGAAGCTGCGCTCGTCGGCCGCGCCGGGCGGTGGTTCGTGGGCGAGGCGCAGCGCGTGGGGGAAGCGTCGTTGCAACGTCGCCATCGCGTCGCCCGGCCGCACCGGATCCGTCAGCACCGCCGAGACGAAGTCCCGTTCGTGGGCGGCGAAGGTCGCGGCGGTCAGCAGCTCGTGCAGGGTGCCGCGCAGCACCGCCATCCGCCGTTCGGTGGGCACCTCCACGCCGCGGACCGCCCGGACCCCGTCGCGGCCGATGTCCACCAGCAGGGAGGTCTTGCGGTCGGCGGCCTCCGAGAAGGAGAAGGCCAGCGGCGAGCCGCTGTAGCGCACGGCGGGCGTGATCGCCTGCGGGCGGTGCAGGTGGCCGAGCGCGGTGTACGTGATGCCGTCGAACAGGCTCGACGGCACGTTGCCGACCCCGCCGACGGAGATGTCGCGTTCGCTGTCGCTGCCCGCGCCGCCGGTGACCCAGGCGTGCGCGAGGACGACGCTGCGGGCGCCCGGGTGGCCGCCGAGGTCGGCCCGCACGGCGCGCATCGCGCGGCGCATCGTCGCCGCCTGCGAGTACTCTGCCGCGGCGGCTGCGCCGGTAGGACTCTCGGCCTCCGCGGCGGGCAGCAGGGCGTTCGCGGTCGTCGGCTCCAGATAGGGGATCGCGTAGATCCGCACGGGGCCGTCGGCGTCCTCGACGACGACGGGGACGCCCACCGCGGCCGGATCCGTCCTGATCCGGATCCGCGGGTCGAGCAGGCCGGACTTGTCTCCCAGACGGCGCGCGGCGTCGTGGTTGCCGCTGATGGCCACGACCCGGGTGCCCGCGTCGCGCAGCCGCGACAGCGCCTCGTCGAACAGTTCCAGCGCGCGCACCGGCGGGATGGCGCGGTCATGCACGTCGCCGCCGACGAGGACCACGTCGACGGACTCCGCCCGGACGACCTCGACGAGGTGGTCGACGAACGCGGCCTGGGCCGGCATCAGGTCATGGCCGTGCAGGCCGCGGCCGAGATGCCAGTCGGAGGTGTGCAGGGCGAGCATGCGAGCACGGTAGGCAGGCGCCCGTGGCCGACTGGCACGGGGGTCCGGCGTGGTCGTGGCGTCGGGCCGTCGGGCAGCCAGAACGCCCGAATCGTCACCCGGTCCGCGCGGGCGGCCGCGAGTGTCGCCCGGCGCCGGTAGCCTCAGGACAGTGGGCTGCGCCGCGGCGCCCGCACTTACGGAGGATCCGGAAATGATCACCTCTGCGGAGGCTGTCCGAGACGTAGCAGTGCGCGCGAAGGCGGCGGCGGCCCTGCTGGCCCCGGTCAGCCGCGGCGAGAAGGACCGGGTGCTGCTCGCGATGGCCGAGGCGCTCCTCGCCCGGTCCGCGGGGATTCTCGCCGCCAACGCCGAGGATGTCGCGGCGGCGCAGGCGGCGGGAACGCCCGGTGCCATGGTCGACCGGCTCACCCTCACCGAGGCCCGCCTGGCGGGCATGGCCGACGGGCTGCGTCAGGTCGCCACGCTGGACGACCCGGTCGGCGAGGTCGTGCGCGGGCGGGTGCTGCCCAACGGCATGGAGCTGCGGCAGGTCCGCGTCCCGCTCGGCGTCGTNGGGATCATCTACGAGGCGCGGCCGAACGTCACCGTGGACGCCGCGGGGCTGTGCCTCAAGAGCGGCAACGCGGTGCTGCTGCGCGGCAGCGCCTCCGCGGTGCGGTCCAACATCGCTCTGGTGGAGGTCCTGCGCGACGTCGCCGCGGCGGGCGGCCTGCCGGTTGACGCGGTCCANCTCGTCCCCGGCCTCGACCACGACTCCGTCAAGCACCTGATGCGTCTGCGGGGGCTCGTCGACGTGCTCATCCCCCGGGGCGGGGCCGGGCTCATCCGGGCGGTGGTGGAGGAGTCGACCGTGCCGGTCATCGAGACCGGGGTCGGCAACTGCCACGTCTACGTCGACGTCGACGCCGATCTCGACCAGGCGCTCGCGATCACCGTCAACGCCAAGACCCACCGGGTCTCGGTCTGCAACTCGGCGGAGACGCTGTTGGTCCACCGCGCCGTGGCGGATCGGTTCCTGCCGCGGGTCCTGGCCGCGCTGCACGACGCGGGCGTCGCCGTGCACGGCGACGAGGCCGTGTGCGCGGCGGACCCGCGCGCCGTGCCCGCCACCGACGACGACTGGGCCGCCGAGTACCTGTCGCTCGACATGGCCGTGCGCGTCGTGGACTCGCTCGACGACGCGGTGGCGCACATCCGCCGCTGGGGCAGCGGGCACACCGAGGCGATCGTCACCCGCTCGCTCGGCGCCTCCCGGCGCTTCATCACGAGCTGCGACTCGGCGGCGGTGATGGTGAACGCCTCGACCCGGTTCACCGACGGGGAGCGGTTCGGCATGGGCGCCGAGATCGGCATCTCCACCCAGAAGCTGCACGCGCGGGGGCCGATGGGCCTGCCCGAGCTCACCTCGACGACGTGGGTCGGCGTCGGCGACGGTCACCTCGTGAGCTGACCGATCCCGGCGGCGGCCGGGGGTGCTGCGGTCCCCGTACGCACGCACGGCGTTCGCCCGTCAGGGCCGGACCAAAGCCGCGGGCGGGGCGTAGTCGCCCGTCTGGGGCTTCATCCTGGCACTATGGACGTGGCGATGCTTGACACGGGGACGGAAGGTGGCCATGTCGCTTCAGGAACACGCTTTCGCCGACGTCGCGGACGTGCAGGAACGCCTCCGCGGGACCGGATACCTCNCGGACGAGGCGATCGCCACCACGGTCTTCCTCGCCGACCGGCTGCGTAAGCCGCTGCTTGTGGAGGGCCCGGCGGGAGTCGGCAAGACCGAGCTCGCCAAGGCCCTGGCCACCTCCGTCGGCGCCGAGCTGATCCGCCTGCAGTGCTACGAGGGCCTCGACGAGGCCCGCGCGCTGTACGAGTGGAACTACAAGAAGCAGCTCCTGCGCATCCAGGCCGGTTCCGGCGACGGCGGCACGGAGGGCTGGCAGCAGGCCCACGACGACATCTTCAGCGAGGAGTTCCTGCTGTCCCGGCCGTTGCTGACGGCGATCCGTCGCGAGGAGCCGACGGTGCTGCTCATCGACGAGACCGACAAGGCCGACGTCGAGGTGGAGGGCCTGCTGCTGGAGGTGCTGTCGGACTTCCAGGTGACGATTCCCGAGCTGGGGACGATCAGCGCGACCCAGCGCCCGTTCGTCATCCTCACCTCGAACGCGACCCGGGAGCTGTCCGAGGCGCTCAAGCGGCGCTGCCTCTACCTGAACCTGGACTATCCCTCGGCCGAGCGGGAGAAGGAGATCGTGCTCTCCCGGGTNCCGGACCTGCCGGAGAAGCTCGCCGAGTCGCTGGTCCGGATCGTGCGCGCGCTGCGCGCGATGGAGCTGAAGAAGGCGCCGTCCATCGCCGAGACCATCGACTGGGCGCAGACGATCCTCGCGCTCGGCTTCGACACCTTCGACGAGGCGGCCGTCGCCTCCACCCTCGGCGTGGTGCTCAAGCACGCCAGCGACCAGGCCCGCGCCATCGGCCATCTCAAGCTCACCGCGAACTGACCTGCGCGCACCGACTACCGCCGAACCACAACCGCGGCGGCCATCGCCACGGCCGCCCGTCCACAAGGGGGCGCCGGCATGAGCCTGCTGGACCGCACCGTCGAGTTCACCGCCGCCCTGCGCCGGGCCGGCGTCCCGGTCAGCAGCGCCGAGACGGTGGACGCAGCCCGCGCCGTCGGGGCCCTGGGCTGGGCCGACCGCGACGCCGTGCGGGCGTCGTTCGCCGCGACCCTGTGCAAGCGGCCGGTGTACCGGCCCGCCTTCGACACGCTGTTCGACCTGTACTTCCCGCCTCGCATCGGCGACGGCGTCTCGCTGGACGACCTTGTCGACGACCCGGCGGCCACGGGCGACGGCGCGGCCGGCGACGGGGAGCCGGATCCCGGCGACCTGACGCCGGAGGAGCTCGAGGCGCTGCGGCAGGCGCTGCGCGACAAGCTGCTCGACGCCCTGCGCGACGGCGACGACGAGGCACTGCGCCAGCTCGCCCGCCAGGCGGTGAGCGCGTTCGGTTCGGCGCGGGGCAGCGCCGGCCGCTCCTGGTTCCTCTACCGGGTACTGCGCGCGATGTCCGCGGAGACGCTCATCGCCGACCTGCTCTCGGCGCTGCTGGGCGATTCCGAGCGCGGCGGCCTTGCCGAACGGGCCGCCCGCCAGACGATCACCGACCGGATCCGCGAGTTCGAGGAGCTGGTGGGCGCGGAGGTGCGGCGCCGGATGGCCGAGGAGCGCGGCATCGAGGCCGTCGAGCGCACCGCGGTCAAGCCGCTCAGCGACCAGGTCGAGTTCCTGCGCGCCTCCCAGCGCGACCTCGTCGAGCTGCGCCGGCAGGTCCACCCGCTCGCGCGGCGTCTCGCGACCCGGCTGACCGCGCGGCGCCGCCTCGGCCGCACCGGCCGGCTGGACTTCCGGCGCACCGTCCGCGCGTCGCTGGCCACCGGCGGCGTGCCGGTGGACACCAAGCACCGTCCGCACAAGCCGCACAAGCCCGAGCTCGTTGTGCTGTGCGACGTCTCCGGTTCGGTCGCGTCGTTCGCGCACTTCACCCTGATGCTGACCCACGCGCTGCGCGAGCAGTTCTCCAAGGTCCGCGCGTTCGCCTTCATCGACACCACCGACGAGGTGACCCGCTACCTGCGCGGCCTTGACCTCGGCGACATGATGGCGCGGATCTCCGGCGAGGCCGACCTCGTCTGGTTCGACGGGCACAGCGACTACGGCCACGCCATCGAGGTCTTCGCCGAGAAGTACCCGGAGGCGGTGGGGCCGAAGACGTCGCTGCTCATCCTCGGCGACGCGCGCAACAACTACCGGCCGACGTCGGCGGCGGTGTTCCGGCGGCTGTGCGCGCAGGCCCGGCACTCCTACTGGCTCAACCCGGAGCCGCGCACCTACTGGGGTTCCGGCGATTCGGCGACCGACGTCTACGCCGAGCTGGTCGACGAGATGGTTGAATGCCGCAACATCGACCAGCTCCAGGTCTTCATCGAGCGCCTCCTGCCCTCCTGACGGTCGGTCAGCCGCGGGCGAGGGCCGCGTCCACGATCACCTGGGCCTGTGTGATCACCTCGTCGAGGTGCTCCGGCCCGCGGAAGCTCTCCGCGTAGATCTTGTAGACGTCCTCGGTGCCGGACGGGCGGGCCGCGAACCAGGCATCGCCGGTGACGACCTTCACCCCGCCGATCGCCGCGCCGTTGCCGGGCGCATGCGACAGCGCGGCGGTCACCGGGGAACCGGCCAGCGTGGTCGCGTCCAGGCTCGCCGGAGTGAGGGCCGCCAGGATCTTCTTCTGCGCCGCCGTGGCGGGCGCGTCGACCCGCCGGTACGCCGGCGCGCCGTGCAGTTCGGTCAGCTCCCGGTACAGCGTCCCGGGATCCCGGCCGGTGACCGCCGTCATCTCCGCGGCGAGCAGGCAGGCGATGAGGCCGTCCTTGTCCGTCGTCCACACCCCGCCGCCGCGGCGCAGGAACGACGCGCCCGCGCTCTCCTCCCCGCCGAAGCCGAGGGTGCCGTCGGTGAGGCCGTCGACGAACCACTTGAAGCCGACCGGTACCTCGACGACGGCGCGGCCGATGCCCGCGCCGACCCGATCGATCATGCTCGAGCTCACCAGGGTCTTGCCGATCGCCGTGCCCGCGGGCCAGCCGGCGCGGTGGCCGAACAGGTAGGCGATCGCCGCGGACAGGTAGTGGTTCGGGTTCAGCAGCCCGGCGCCGGGGGTGACGATGCCGTGCCGGTCGGCGTCGGCGTCGTTGGCCACCGCCACGTCGAAGGAGCCGGCGAGGCGAAGCAGGGAGGCCATCGCGTAGGGCGACGACGGATCCATCCGGATCTTGCCGTCCCAGTCCGTCGTCATGAACGAGAAGGTCGGGTCGACGGTGGTGTTGACCACCTCCAGGTCGAGCTTGTACCGCTCGGCGATTGCCTGCCAGTAGACCAGGCTCGCGCCGCCGAGCGGATCGACGCCGATGCGTACGCCGGCGGCGCGGATCGCGTCGAGGTCGATGACGTCGCCCAGGTCGGCGACGTACGCGCCGACGTAGTCGTGCACCACCGCGGCCGCCCGCGCCTGCGCGTAGGGCACCCGGGCGACGCCGGCGAGACCGGCTTCGAGAAGGGCGTTCGCACGGTCCTGGATGACCTTGGTGGCGGCGGTGTCGGCGGGTCCACCGTGGGTCGGGTTGTACTTGAAGCCGCCGTCGGCCGGCGGGTTGTGCGACGGCGTCACCACGATCCCGTCGGCGAGCCCACGTACGGATGGCGCGCCCGCCGCAGCGGCGCCGCGGTCACGGTTGTGCCCCAGGATGGCGTGCGAGATCACCGGGGTCGGCGTCGCCTCGCCGTCCGGGGCGATGCGCACCGCCACGCCGTTCGCGACGAGCACCTCCAGGGCGCTGGCCAGCGCCGGGGCGGACAGGGCGTGGGTGTCGATCCCGAGGAACAGCGGGCCGTCGACGCCCGCCGCCGCGCGGAAGTCGCAGATCGCCTGGGTGGTGGCGAGGATGTGGTCGGCGTTGAAGGAGCCGCGCAGCGCCGATCCGCGGTGCCCGGAAGTCCCGAACGACACCCGCTGAGCAGGATCCGTGGGATCGGGATGGACGTCCTGATACGCCGCAAGCAGGGCGTTGACGTCGATGAGGTCCTCGGGGGCGGCGGGCTGCCCCGCGCGTGGGCTGATCGGCATGGGCGGCGCCTCCTCGCGGTGGGACGGGGGTGGCCGGCGGCCTGCCATCAGCCTAGCCGGGTCGTCCCCCGCGGGGCGGGTTCGTCCCGGCGGCCCCGGCAGCGGTCGCCGAGACGGAGGCCGCCGGGTCGTCCCCCGGCGGGACGGGGAGCGCGGGGGTGGGGGCGCGGTGGGATCCGGCCGGGCGGCGTGCGGTGTGGGGATGTGCGGCCGCTGACGGGAGGCTTTGTGGGACATCTCCCGTCCGGCCGGGCGCTGCGCGCGCGTGCCGGTCATGCAGCGTTACTGTCCCGTCGTGCGTCTCGGCGTGATGGGTGGGACCTTCGATCCCGTCCACAACGGCCACCTCGTCGCCGCNAGCGAGGTGGCCGCCCTGTTCGACCTCGACGAGGTCGTGTTCGTGCCGAGCGGGCAGCCCTGGCAGAAGGTCCACCGCGTGGTCTCGGACCCGGAGGACCGCTACCTGATGACCTTCCTCGCCACCGCGGGGAACCCGCAGTTCACCGTCAGCCGGGTCGAGATCGACCGGGGCGGGGCGACCTACACCATCGATACCCTGCGTGACCTGCGCGGAGCCCGGCCGGACGACGAGCTGTTCTTCATCACCGGCGCCGACGCGCTCGCCCAGATCTTCACCTGGCGGGACCACCGCGAGCTGTTCGAGCTGGCGCACTTCGTCGGTGTCAGNCGCCCCGGCTACCAGCTCGCCCTGGACGCCGCGCTGCCGGCGAACTCGGTGAGTCTGCTGGAGGTGCCGGCGCTGGCGATCTCGTCCTCCGACATTCGCCAGCGGGTCGGACGCGGCGCCCCGATCTGGTACCTCACGCCGGACGGCGTGGTGCGCTACATCGCCAAGCGGCACCTCTACCAGCCGCCGGCCTGACCGCTTCCCGTCGCCGGCCTGGCCGGTAGGAGCCACCGACCTTCGGCGGCCCCAGCCCCGGCCCCAGCCCCGGCCCCGGCGCCGGACCGTCCCGAACCGTGGCCGGTGCGGCGATATCACGGTTTTCGGGCCGTCGCCGGCCTGATGGGTGCACTGCCCGGGCGGGGATGTGTCACGCTGGACTCAGCCGCCCGACCACGGGCGGCGCGCGGGGCGACCGGTGGTGGCCGTCCCGTGGACGTCGCCACCCTGGAGACCCTCAGCGTGACCGCTTCCCCGCGAGCCGTCGAACTCGCCCTCGCCGCCGCGCAGGCGGCGGCCGACAAGCTCGGCCACGACCTGCTCATCCTCGACGTGAGCGAGCGGCTGGCCATCACCGACTGCTTCGTCATCGCCTCCGCAGGCAACGAGCGGCAGGTCAAGGGCATCGTCGACGAGGTGGAGGAGCAGCTGCGCCGGCTCGGGGCCAAGCCCCTGCGGCGCGAGGGAGAGCGGGAGGGCCACTGGGTCCTGCTCGACTTCGTCGACGTCGTCGTGCACGTCCAGCGGGACGAGGAGCGCGTCTTCTACGCCCTGGAACGGCTGTGGAAGGACTGCCCGGTGATTCCGTTCACCGACGCGACCGTCGGGGTCGGGGCCGGTGCAGGAACCTCGGCGCCCGGGTCCTCCTCGGTGCCCGGGTCCTCCTCGGCGCCCGGCCCGCTCGGCGGCGGCTCGGTGAACGCCCTGTGAGGCTGCTGCTCTGGCGGCATGGCCGGACCACCTGGAACGATGTCGGCCGCTTCCAGGGGCACGCGGACCCGCCCCTGGATGCCACCGGACAGGCCCAGGTTGCCGCGGTGGCCCCGATCATCCGGGCGATGCACCCGGACCTGGTCGTCTCGTCCGATCTGCAACGCTGCCGGGACACCGCGGCCGGGCTTGACCTGCCGTTCCGCTCCGACGCGCGGCTGCGCGAGATCGATCTCGGGCTGTGGTCCGGACTCACCGGCGCCGAGGCGGCCGACCGGTTCCCCGAGGAGGACCGGGCCTGGCGCCGCGGCGACGACGTTCGCCGCGGGGGCGGCGAGACCTACCGGGAGGTCGCCCGGCGCGCCGGGGAGGTCTTCGACGAGATCCGCGCCGACGGGCTGCCGCCCGGGCCGGCCGGGCTCGTCGTGTTCGTGCTGCACGGCGGCACGGCGCGCTCGCTGATCGGCCACGTGCTCGGCCTGCCGCCGGAGCTGTGGTGGCACTTCGGGCCGCTGGCGAACTGCCGGTGGTCGGTCCTCCGCCAGGTCGAGGGCGGATACCGGCTCGCCGAGCACAACGCGGGTCCGCTGCTGACCGGTAAGATCGGCGTCGCCGGATCGGGTCTGTCCGAGCGCCTCCTGCCGAGCCAGGGGGCCCCGACAGAGTCCGACACGGAGCCTGTACACTTGCCGAAGTAGCCCGCCAGGCGCGGCGGTATCGGTGCCAGGGGGGCAACACACCGAGGTTCGCTCGGTCTGATATAAATGAACAGCAGTTGGGGCTGTGGCGCAGTCTGGTAGCGCATCACACTGGCAGTGTGAGGGTCAGGGGTTCGAATCCCCTCAGCTCCACAAGACTTTGGGCGTCTTGTTTTCTCCCTTTTGGGGGGAGAAACGGGGCGTCTCTTTATTTTGCCGGGGGGGCCGAGCCCCCCCGAGACCCCCCACGAACTTGCCCGTGGTTTTGGGGTGGGGGTGGGGGGTGATTTTGGGGTGGGTGGGGCCATCTGGTTTGGGGTGGGTGGCCTTGGCGGGCGATCGCTGCGGCGGGTTGGGGGCGCGGTCTCGTGCCTGATCCCGGTTGGGTGAACGGGGGGTGCCTTCCTCGCTGTCGGAAGCCGTTCGCCTCTACCGCGCCGAAGACTGTGCAGCCGTGGCCGCAGCGGTTCGGGCGCCGCGATACGCAACAATCGGCGAGACTCCGCCGATGAATGCTGGCCGTGGTGGTCACCGTCGCGCAGAGCCACCANCGATCGTGGGGCCAGAAAATTCGCCCAGGACGACGCGGCTATCACGTCACGTGGTGGCCATGATCCCGCGGAGCGGGAAGTACCACAGCTTCCGCCTCATCCATCTCGGCGACACCTTGGTCACGGTCGACCCCGACAGGTTGCCGGCCCGACTCGCCGCTGCCGGCTTCGACCGGACGGGCATCGCCATGGCGGCAGGCAGCTTCCGCTTCCAGGGAACCCGGCCGCCGGTGGATTCCACGGTGGCACCGTCCGGCTGACGACCCAGACGAGCACGTCCGACGGTCCGCGGCGCGGACTCGCCCGACCGTCGGCAAGTATCAATGCAACGAGTTGCTTGAGGGTGCTGGTGGTTGCCGCCGCGCGAACCGTCATCGACCTCCAGCGCTCACAGATCCCTACGCCTGCCCGACCGCACCCGGTCGCAACCGCCCACGCCGATGGGGCGTACTCGGCTGGCCGGCCTCGCGATCCGGTCGGCCAGGGATTCCCGCTGGGCTAGCCTGTCCGCATGGCCACCCTCCAGCACCGGCGCCTGCGCGCCGCCTGGGTGGCCTTGCTGCTGCTCGGCCTCATCGCCGCCAGCGGCGTCGGCGGCGTCGGCGGGCGGCCGGCGCGCCTGCAGGCGGCCGAACGGGCGCTGCCAGCGGTCACTGCGGTGGCCGTCCCGATCGGTCCCGGGGAGACCACGACCCCCCGCCAGGATGCGCGAATCCTGGTGACAGGGCCCTGGTCGCCGGGCCATCCCACCACCTTCGTCCTCGCCGCGGCCGCCGTGGCCCTCGCCCTTCCCCGGTTCGGCCGCTGGCGATGCATGGCACACCGCGGCCGCCGTTGCGACGGCCCCGCCGAGCACCAGGCCGCCCGCGGGCCGCCGCGGCCCTCCCGCCCACTTCCGAGGCAGGCCCGCGCCGGGATCGCCTGATACCCGCAAGGCCCGCGGGGCCGCCGCGCGGCGATCGCGTGGCCTGTGCCGCGGCTGCCCGGCGTTCCTGACGCCTGTGCCGCGGCTGCCCGGCGCCCACGAGGTTCGTGCCGGGATTGGTTCGTGCCGGGATTGGCTCGTGCCGGGATTGGTTCGTGCCGGGATTGGCCGGTGGGGAATGCTGTCGCCGGCGCTTGCCCGGTCGCGTGCTCTCGGCCGCACCGCCGGTCCGCGCTTGTGGACCCGCATTCCCGTTTCGGGACGTCTGTCCGCTGGATGCGGCTTCGGTGACCTGCGGTGGCGGCAGACGACCGGCCTTGGAGTTCGGGCTTTCGGAGACTGCCCGTCGTAAGACGATCATTGACCGAAGGGGCGAACCGTGGATTCCGGGTTCGAATGGGATCGCATACTTCTCGCCGTCGCGCTGTTGGCCGCGATGTTCCTCCTGCCCGCCCTGGTGATCTGGCGTGACCAGGTCCGGGATCGACACCGCTTCGGGGCGCAGGCGCTGTCCCGCCCAGTCCGGTATGCGCCCGACGGCCAGAGCTACCGGGAGGGCGCGGCACGCGCGGCCGCTCCCGAGTGGACCGCGGGGGATGGGGCCGCGGGGGATGGGGCCGCGCGACAGCGGGCCGAGGCTGTTGCCCTCGACGGGGTGGTGGGTGAGGCGCCCTCGCCGTCGGTGGTCTCGGGAGGGCGTGGGCGGTGACCCGCGGTGGCTGACGCGTCGGGCGGGCCGCCGCCGGGGACCTGCTGCGCGGTGCCCTGGGGGCGACCGCCGTCGTCGCCCTGCTCGCCGCGCAGTTCGGCGACCGCTGGGGGACCCTCGCCCCGATCGCGCTGCCCGCGGTGCTGATCGGGTCGATCCTGCCCTGGCGGTCGGCCGCCCGGCTGGCCGGGTTCACGGTGGTGGCCGCGGTGCTGGTCGGCTGGGTGCAGGTGGGGAGCGTGGGGGCGGACCGCGGGTGGCGCTGCGGCCATCCGGTGCTGCTCGCGATGGTCAGCGTGGGGGCGGCGACCGTGCGGGGGCGGGTCGCCGGGCGGCACGCCGCCGGTTGGGCGGCGGCGGACGGCTAGACTCGACCGCGGTGTGCCGGGAAGTCTGGTCGGCGGTGATCCACCCGACCCCGGACGCTGGGAGACCGTTCTGAACCCGCCGACGCGACGTGCCCTCCTGTTCGCCCGCGGCTCCTGGGCGGAGACCCGGCGGATCGCGGGGATCCTGCGCGAGGAGACGATCGGTGGGGCGCTGCTGCTCGCCGCCACCGTCCTGGCCCTCGGCTGGGCGAACTCACCCTGGTCGGGCACCTATGATGCGTTGCTGGCCACCGACTTCGGCCCGGCGGCGCTGCACCTGGACCTCTCGGTCCGCGAGTGGGCGGCCGACGGGCTGCTGGCCGTCTTCTTCTTCGTCGCCGGTCTCGAACTCAAGCGTGAGTTCGTCGCCGGGGACCTGCGCGACCCGAGCCGGGCGGCGGTGCCGGTGGCCGCCGCCGCGGGCGGAGTCGCCGTCCCGGCCGTGTTGTACTCGCTGGTGAACCTGCACAGCGGGGCGTTGCGGGGATGGGCGATCCCGACCGCCACCGACATCGCCTTCGCTCTGTCGGTGCTCGCGGTCGTCGGCAGGAGCCTGCCCACGGCGCTGCGGACCTTCCTGCTGACCCTCGCCGTGGTTGACGACCTGCTGGCGATCGCGATCATCGCCGTCGCCTACACGGGTGAGCTGTCCGCGGTGCCACTGGTCGTCGCCGTCGTCCCGCTGGCGGCTTTCACGGTGCTGGTGCAGCGCCGGGTGCGGGCGTGGTGGCTGCTGCTGCCGCTCGCGGTGCTCACCTGGACGCTCGTCCATGCTTCCGGGGTGCACGCCACGGTCGCCGGGGTGCTGCTCGGCTTCGCGGTGCCGGTGGCGCGCAGCGAGGGGGGCGGGGGACCGCAGGCGGGCCCGGGGCTGGCGGAACACTTCGAGCACCGGTGGCGGCCGGTGTCGGCGGGCGTCGCTGTGCCGGTCTTCGCCTTCTGCTCGGCGGGGGTGACCGTCGGTGGGTTCGGGGGCCTCGCCGACGCGCTGTCCGACCGGGCCGCCCTCGGCGTCGTCGTCGGCCTGGTCGTCGGCAAGGCGGTCGGGATCTTCGCGACGACCTGGCTCGTCGCCCGGTTCACCGGGGCGAGCCTCGACGGCGGCCTGGCCTGGATCGACGTCGCGGGGCTCGCGCTGCTCGGCGGGATCGGGTTCACGGTGTCGCTGCTCATCGGGGAGCTGGCGTTCGGACCCGGCAGCGCCCGCGACGATCACGTGAAGGTGGGTGTGCTGGCCGCTTCGGTCATCGCTGCCCTGCTGGCGACGATGGTGCTGCGGCTGCGCAACCGCGTCTACGCGCGGATCCACCAGCTCGAGACGGCCGATGACGACCACGACGGTGTCCCGGACATCTACCGGGCGGCGCGGTCCTAGCGCGTCGGCGGGCGCTGCTCGCCGACGGCGCCGGCCGGCGGGCGGATGAAACCCTGCTGGGCGGTCGTCGCGACCAGGGTGCCGTCCCGCCGGAAGATCTTGCCGGTCGAGTATCCGCGTCCGGCGGAGGCGGTCGGGGAGTGCTGGTCGTGCAGCAGCCACTCGTCGGCCCGGAACGGGCGGTGGAACCAGATCGCGTGGTCGAGGCTGGCGAACGACACCCCCGGGCTGGCCGACGCGATGCCGTGTGGCCGCAGGGAGGTGGCGAGCAGGTACAGATCGGACGCGTAGGTGATCGCCTGCAGGTGGACGCGGGGATCGTCCCCCAGCGCGGTCCTGACCCGGAACCAGACCTGCTGGCTGGGGGGATACGCCCGCGGCGCGAGCGGGGACACGACGCTGACCGGCCGGAAGTCCAGCACCGCGAAGTGCGGGGGCAGCGGGCCGTCGAACCCCCAGGCGGCGAGATGGCTGGGCAGGTCGGCGACCGACTCCGGATCGGGCACATCGGGCGGGGCCGGATCGGCGTGGTCGAGCCCCTCCCTGGGGATGGTGAACGACGCCATCACCTCGAACAGCCGGCGGTCGTGCTGGCGGGCGACCACGCGGCGCACCGCCGACGAGCGGCCGTCGCGTAGGCGCTCGACGTGGTAGCTCACCGGGATGTCCGGGTCGCCGGACTGCAGGAAGTAGCCGTGCAGCGAGTGCGCCGGGAAGTCCGCGGTCTGCTGGGCCGCCGCGAGTGCCTGCCCGGCGAGCTGCCCGCCGAAGATGCCGGCGCGGGCGCGCGCGCCCCGGGCACCGACGAAAACGTCGGGCTCGGTCTCCCGGACCCCGAGGACGTCCTGCAGGGGCAGGGCGAGATCCGCGGCGCCGGCTGACGCGGCGCCAAGCGCCGGCTCCCCGACGGGACCGGGACCGGTGGGAACGACAGTCATGATGAGCTCATCCTCGCCTCGTCCTCGCCGACGCGCGTCACCGGACGGCGGCCGGTCCGCGGCACACCCGATGCCGGCCTGCGGGCCGCGTCGCGGGCGCCGCACGCGGCGTCCCGCGCACCCCGCACACCCCGCGTCCCGCGCACCCCGCGCCCGCCGGTCGCAGCCGGCCGGCGGGCGCGCGATGCGGAACCGATCAGGTGAAGGCCTCGGACAGCTCGGTCCGAAGCACTCGGCGCAGCAGCTTGCCGCTCTCGTTGAACGGCAGCTCCTCGCGGAACTGGATGTGGTCGGGGGTCCGGCTGGAGCGCAGCCGGGAGCGGACGTGCGCCTTGAGGTCCTCCTCCGTCACCCCGCCGGAGGTGACGACGGCGGCGACGACCTGCTCGCCCCACTCCTTGTTCGGGATCCCGACGACCGCGGCCTCGAGCACGCTCGGGTGCTCCAGCAGCACCGCCTCGATCTCGCCCGGCGACAGGTTCTCGCCGCCGCGCACGATCACGTCGTCGAGCCGGCCGTGGACGAACAGGTACCCGGCCTCGTCGAGGTGGCCCTCGTCGCGGGTCGGGAACCAGCCGTCGGAGTCGAGCGTCGTGCCCCGGCCGAGGTACTCGCCGGAGACCTGGCCGCCGCGCACGGAGATCTCCCCGCGCTCGCCGGTGGGCACCTCGACGCCGGCCGCGTCGCGGATCGACACCTCGAGCGTCGGTAGCGGCTTGCCGACGGAGGCGAGCCGGGCGCGGACCGCCGGGTCGTCGCTGGCGAACGCCGCCTGATGATCGTCGGGGCCCAGCACCGCGATGGTGCTGGAGGTCTCGGTGAGCCCGTAGGCGTTGACGAAGCCGACGTTCGGCAGCAGGCCGACCGCCCGCTCGATGACCGGCAGGGGCATCGGGCCGCCGCCGTAGGACAGCGACCTCAGCGAGGGCAGGCCCTTGCCGTCCTTCTCCACGATGTCGAGGATGCGGCCGAGCATCGTCGGGACGACCATCGCGTGGGTGATCGACTCCTGCCGGACGATGTGCACCCAGGCGACCGGGTCGAACGCCTCGAGCTGGACCACCCGGCGCCCGGAGTAGGTCGACGACAGCACCGCCGAGATGCCCGCGATGTGGTACGGCGGCACGCTGACGATCGCGGCCTCGTCCTCCGCGGAGCCGGCGAACTCGACGGTGGAGATGATGTATTCGGTCAGGTTGCTGTGCCGCAGCACGGCGGCCTTCGGCTCGCCCGTGGTGCCGCTGGTGAACAGCAGGACGGCGATCTCGTCGGCGTCGCCGCCCCAGCCGTCCTTCTCCTTGCCCTCGGGGTCCTCGGCGAGCGCCAGGGCCTCGGCCCGGCTGAGGAACTCGACGCCGTCGACCGGCCCGACCCGCTCGACGACACCCTCACCCACGATGATCGTCGCCGGGGCGGTGCGGGCGACGATGGCGCGCAACTGCGGATCCGCCAGGCGGTAGTTGATCGGCACGAACGGCTTGCCGGCGATCGCCGAGCCGAACAGTGTCAGGGGAACCGCGGGGGAGTTCAGGTCGATCAGCCCGACCCGCTCGCCCGGCCGCGCCTCGAGCGCGGCGCCCAGGCGCCGGGCTCGGCTGGCCAGCTCGGCGAAGGTCAGACCGGAGGCCAACGGGCCGAGCGCGACCCGGTCGGCCATGCCGTCCGCGGCCATTTCGAGAAGCATCCCGAGGTGCATCGTGGCTACCCGTCAGTCAGAGGAGGGCAGGGGCTTGGCGTCCTTCTGGGCGAGGATGACCTCCCCGATGGACAGGGAACCGGTGCCGCCCTTGGTGCACAGCAGCTCGAGACCGGTGTCGGTGTCGGCGAACCGCTTGCCCAGCGGCGTGCCGGCGGAGAACGCGGGGTCCAGAGTGAGCCCGGTGGGGGCCTCGGTGCCGATCGCCACGACCGGATGGCCGCCGCACCGCAGATCGATCGGTCCCTTCGCGGGTTTCACCACGATGATCTCCGTCTGGTCGACGGCGGACCGGTAGCGGGTACCGGGCTTGGTGACAAGGCTCACGTTCTCGACCTCCTCGCTCGCGCGTGTTCCTCTCGCAGAGCGGAGGGAGTCACGCCTTTCCTGATTTCTACTGCCCGGGGGGATCAGGCGCCACCGCCCTGGGCGGGAGCGACAGCGCCACCCGTATCTGGATCGAGGGCGGACGCCGGTGGGCCCCGGCGGGATCTCGCCCGCAGCCGTCGGCCCAGGGCCGCCGGACGAACGCACCCATGCCAGCCGCCGGAACCGCTGCCGGGGCGGCTGCCCGCACGCGGCGGCGCCTCACCTAAGCATACGAGGCTACCTCGATTTCTAACAGCGATGTCACGTGACGCAGGGTGTGGGCAGGCCCCGTTTGCAGGTGTATGTCCACGGCGCGATCCCGATCGCGCCGGAACCCGCCGTACATCTCATGTGCGAAGTTAGATGTTTCATCGCTCATTGAACCTCAGATTCGGACCCGGGGCAGCCGATGCACCGGTGCCCGGCCGGAGCGGCCGTCACCTGCTGCCCGGTCCGCTGATGGCCGCTGCTGAAGGGCCCGTCGGGCCGCCGCGGCGCGCGGACGCACCCGCCGGACGCTGGGCCGGCGCCGACGGTGACCCGGTGGACCCGTCGGTCGCGATGTCCTCGGTGCTCGCCGCAGCGGCGGTCGCCGCGGGCGGCCAGGGGACGCCGGGTGGCTCGCGGCGGCTTGTGATCGAGGCAGGTCTGACGTCGTCGTCACCAATCCGCGGGGGTCGCTGTCGCCGACCGTCACCATTCGGAGTCGGCCGCCGCGCGGGGTCGTCACCGTCCGCGAGACGGGGCCGCGGGGCGGCGGGCGGTGTCCGGCTCGTTCCCGCGTCCGGCCAGCCGCGGCAGCCCCGCCGTGCTCGGACCGATCACCGGGCCGAGAAAGAGGTCGCAGCGCAGCGCCCGCAGCGTCTCCCACTGCGAGGCCGTCCCGACGTCGCCGGCCATCGTCCGGATGCCGAGCTCGTGGGCGAAGTGCATGAGGGCACCCGAGGCAGCGTGGCGCACCGGGCTGCGGTCGACGCCGTCGACGAACGTCCCGTTGAGCCGGATGTAGCCGAAGGGCACCCGGTTCATGGCGGAGGCCATCGTCCGGGCCGACCCGTAGTCGTCGACGCAGAGGTCGACTCCCAGCCGCCGCAGCTCGCCGAAGACGGCCGACAGCGCCGTCTCGTCGTCGGCGACCTCCCGCTCGGCGATCTGGAGGCACAGCCGGTAGCGGAGGTCCCCACCGGTGGCGGCCAGCAGCACGTCCAGCTCGGGAACGAACCGCGCCTCGACGAGGCAGCGGCTGGAGACAGCCACGGTCAGCAGCGGTGGTGGCGCGCCGTCCGCGCGCTCGTCCGCCCACCCGGCGGCGGCCCGGCAGGCCCGGCCCACGGCCCAGCGGTCGATCGGCACCCGCAGGCCGACGTGCGCGGGATCGGGCAGGAACTGCGCGGGCGGCACCAGCCCCCGGTGCGGATGTCGCCAGTGCGGCAGCGCCTCCGCGCCGGCCACCTCCCGGTCGATGTCCTGGATCGGCCGGTAGCGCATGACCAGCTCGTCGGCGGACACGGCCCGGCGCAGCTCGTCGTTCTCGGTGATCTGAGCCATCAGCCGGGTGCGCATCACCTCGTCGAACGCCAGCCGCCGCCCCGGCCCGCGACGCTTCGCGGCGTACATCGCGATGTCGGCGGCGTTGAGCAGATCCTCGCCGTCGGCGGTCTCCGGCTCGGACAGGGCGATGCCGATGCTGGCCGACAGCACGACCGTGCGTTCGCGCAGCACGCAGGGCGTGTCCAGGGTGGCGAGCACCCGGTCGGCGATCGCCTCGATGACGGCGGGAGAGTCGACGTCCTCGCAGAGCACGGCGAACTCGTCACCGGAAAGCCGCCCGACGACGTCGGCGGGCCGCACGGCGTGCTCGAGCCGGTCCGCCGTCAACCGCAGCAGGTGGTCGCCGGCCTGGTGGCCTAGGGTGTCGTTGACCGTCTTGAAGCCGTCGAGGTCGATGAACAGCACGCCGATGCGGGTCCCGTCGCCCCGCGCCCGCTGCAGCGCCCGGTCCAGCCGGTCGAGCAGCGCCGTCCGGTTGGGCAGCCCGGTGAGCCCGTCGCGCAGGGACCGACGGCGGATCTCGTCCTCCATCCGGAAGCGCACCGCGGCCGCGCCCAGCACGGCGCCGACCGAGCGGACGAACTGCACATCCTGCTCGCTGAACGCCGGTGCGGGTGCGGGGCGGCTCACCTCGATGACCGCCGACGGCCGATCACCTCGGCCGGTCGACACGACGAGCTCGTGGCCGCCGATGACGGCCCCGGCGGGGGGCTGCGGCGGGCACCAGGCCCCGTCGGTCCCGCCGTCGGCTCGGGCCAGGTCGGCTCGGGCCAGGTCGGCGGGGGATCCGGTGTTGTGCGGGGATTCGGTGTCGTGGGGGGATTCGGCGGCGGGGGAGACGTCGGCGAGGGTACGGGTGCGCCGACCGGTGTCGTCGAGTTCGTGGATCCGGACGGTTCCAGCCGCGAGATGTTCGGCGAGAATCCGGGCGGCCCGGGTCCACATCGAGGCGGCGTCGAGGCTCTCCAGCGCCTGCTGGCCCAGGTCGGCCACCATGGCCTGCTCGACCGAGCGGGTTCGCAGGGTGGCCAGCGCCTGCTGGTGTTCGGTGACGTCCGTCGCGACACAGGTCAGGTAGCTCACCTCGCCCTCGGGTCCCTCGATCGGCATGAGATGCAGGTCGAAGCAGCGGCCGAACGCCTCGATGACGTTGTGCAGGGGACGTCCGGCGAGCGCGGCCTGCAGCAGGCCGAGGGCGTTGGGCAGGTCCTCGAAGAGCGTGAACACCGAGATGTCGGGATGCTCGGCGAGACGCGACAGCGTCGCGTCCATGAGGCCCTCGCTGGCGAGGACGAACCCCGCCCGATCCACCAGGAACATCGATACCGGCGTGTTGTCCAGGATGAGGCGCAGCCGGTCGTTTGCGGTGATCTCGTCGGAGACGTCCTGGAGCTGGCTGAGGATCTCCCATCCCGCGGGTCCGGGCACCGTCGCCGAGGTGACGAGGACGTGGNCGGTGCTGTGGTCCGGGCGCCACAGGCNGACCAGCCGCCGGGACGGCGGGTCGTGCTGGCCGGGCCGGTGGATCTCCTCGTGCCNCAGCGCGCGCTCCTCGGGCACGGTGACGTCCTGCCAGTACGTGCCGATCAGCTCGTCCTCGGAACGGCCGAGCAGGTCGCAGGCCGCCGCGTTGGCCCGGCGCAGGCGGCCGCTGCGAAGATCCGTCACGGTCACCGCGAGGTTCAGGAGCTCGAAGAGGTCCGGACGCTCCTGTACCAAGACTCCTCACCCACCCCGTGCGGCCCGACGCACCCCGTGCAGCCCGGTCCTGTCCATACCCGGGCGGCCGTGCCCCCATGCGGTGCCGACACCAGCGAATGGTGACGGAAAGTAGTCATCCGGTCCGGGGTGGCAGGAGTGGGGCCATGACCTCAGGCCTCGACGCCGGTGTCGTCGCCGTCCGTCATCTCCAGGACGACCTTGCCGATCGCCTGCCGCTCGGCGACGTGGGTCAGGGCGGCACCGGTGGCGGCCAGCGGGAAGCGCGCGCCGATGAGGGGGGCGACCCGGCCGGCGCCGAGCAGCTCGGCGAGCTCGGCCCGGTCNCGCGCCGCAAGCTCCGGCTCGAACTGGGGGAAGGTGCGCAGCTCGAAGCCGCGCACGATCATGCCCTTCAACAGCAGCAGGTTGAGGGGGATGCGCGGGATCTCTCCGCTGGCGTAGCCGACGGTGACGAACCGCCCGCCCCAGCCGAGGGTGCGCAGCGCCGCCTCGGCGAAGCGTCCGCCGACGGGGTCGACGACCACGTCCGCGCCGCCGGCCGCCGCCCGGATCGCGTCGCGTAACGGCGTGCGCTCGTAGTCGATCAGGTGCTCGGCGCCGCGCTCCTTGCAGGCCGCGAGCTTCTCCGGGCTGGAGGCCGCGGCGATCACCCGCGCGCCGAGCAGCGCGCCCAGCTCCACCGTCGCGAGCCCGACGCCGCCGGCGGCCCCGAGCACGACCAGCCGCTCCCCGGGCGCGATGTCCGCGATCGAGCGCAGCGCGTGGTAGGCAGTGAGGTGGCAGACCCAGCTCGCCGCGGCGGTGGCGAGATCCACCCCGGCCGGCACCGGGATGAGCGACGTCGCCGGCGCGGCGACGTACTCGGCGAACGCGCCGCTCATCGCCGCGCCGGCCACCCGGTCACCGACCCGGACGCCTGTCACCTGCGACCCGACGCCGACGACGACCCCCGCGAACTCGCTGCCGGGGGTGAACGGCGGTGGCACCGGCACCTGGTAGCGGCCCGCGGCGATGAGCACGTCCGGCAGGTTCACCGCCGCCGCGTGCACCCTGATCAACGCCTCGCCCGGCCCTGGCTCGGGTCTGGGTACCAGCTCGGTCGTGATCTCGTCCGGCGTGCCCAGCCGATGGCAGACCGCGGCTCGCATCATCGCGATTTCCACCCGCGCAGTATGCCAGGTCACATCCCGAGAATCGCGTTCCGCGAANGTCTTCCGCTTTGCGGTCCGATCCCACGGCCTCGGGCTGGCGTGATTGAGTGGGCGGGTGGACGACGAGCGGATCTACGCCCAGGTCAGCGCCCTCGTGGCCGAGGAGCACGAGCTGCGGGGCCGCCGCGCCCGCGGCGAGATCGACGCCGAGACCGAGCACGAGCGCCTCGAGCGCCTGGAGCAGGCGCTGGACCAGTGCTGGGACCTGCTGCGCCGCCNCCGCGCCCGGCGCGACGCCGGCCAGGACCCGCAGGGCGCCGAGCCCGGCAGCGTCTCCCAGGTCGAGCACTACCTTCAGTAGGACGGCCGGCTTCCGGGACGGCCGGCGTCGGTGGGAGGGCCGGCAGGGCGGCGGCCTGGAGTAGGGGAGCGGGATGGATCTGCAGCTTTCGGGCCGGGTCGTGCTGGTGACCGGCGGCTCGGACGGCCTCGGCGCCGCGCTGGTGCGGACCCTGGCCGCCGAGGGGGCCAGGGTGGCCTTCTGCGGCCGGGACGCCGCGCGGCTGCGGTCGGTCGCCGAGACGGCGGGTGGCTCGGCCGGGGAGGTCCTGCCGGTGGTCGCCGACGTCCGGGAACCGGCCGACCTCGATCGGTTCGTCGCCGCTGCCACCGAGCGGTGGGACGCCGTCCACGCCCTGGTCAACAACGCCGGGGCCAGCTCCGCGGGGCCGTTCGAGCGCCAGACCGACGAGGCCTGGCAGGGCGACCTCGACCTGAAGCTGCACGCGGCGGTGCGGGCGTCCCGGCTCGTCCTGCCGCACCTGCGCCGGGCGGGCGGCGGGAGCATCGTGAACTCGCTGTCGATCAGCGCCCGGGCGCCGGGCGCGGGCTCCATGCCGACGTCGGTCACCCGGGCCGCCGGACTCGCGCTCACCAAGGCCCTGTCCAAGGAGCTCGGCCCGGACAACGTCCGGGTCAACGCGATCCTCATCGGCATGGTCGAGAGCGGTCAGTGGGACCGGGCCGCGGCCGCGCAGGGCATCGGGATCGACGAGCTCTACGCGCGGATGGGGCGCGACTCCGGCATCCCGCTGGGCCGGGTGGGCCGGGCGCAGGAGTTCGCCGACCTCGTCGCGTTCCTGCTCTCCCCGCGGGCCGCCTACATCACCGGCACGGCCGTCAACCTCGACGGCGGACTGAGCCCGGTGGCCTGACGGTCCGGCCGAAAGGTGACCTTCCCGTGGCCCGTTTCCTGTTCGCCACCACTCCCGGCGTAGGCCACACCGCCCCGGCCTACCCGGTCGCCCGGACCCTGGTGGGGCGCGGCCACAGCGTCCGGTGGTACGCCGGTTCGGCTTTCGCCGACGCCATCACGGCCACCGGCGCCACCTTTCATCCCCTCAGCGAGCACCACAACGACTTCAGCGTCCTCGACCTGAACGAGCGGTTCCNCGGTCACCAGAAGCGGACCGGACTGCGCAAGCTCCAGTTCGAGATGGTCCACGGGTTCGCCCTTCCCCTGCTCGGACACGTTCGGGATCTGCGCGCCCTGCTCGAGCGGGAATCCGCGGACGTCATCGTCGGCGACACCGCCTTCATCGCTGCGGCACTGATCCAGGAACTCGGCGGCCCGGCGTTCGCCGGTTTCGGCATCACCGTGCTCGGTTTCCCGAGCCGGGAGCTGGCGCCCTTCGGCCTCGGGCTGGCCCCGTCCGCCGGCCTGGTCGGACGGCTGCGCAACCGCGCGCTCGACCAGCTCATGCGCCGGGTCGTGTTCCGGCCGATGACCGCCGCGGTCAACGACGTCCGCGGGCAGCTCGGCCTGGCGCCCACCGCCCAGATGGTGTTCGAGTATCCGCTGGTCTGCCGGCTGTACCTGCAGTTCAGCCCGCCCGGCTTCGAGTATTCCGTTCCGGATCTGCCGCCCCAGGTGTGCTTCGTCGGCCCGCCGCGCCCGTTGGCCGACCCGGCCTGGCAGCCGCCGGCCTGGTGGCCCGAACTGACGGCGGGCCGCCGGGTCGTGCTGGTCAACCAGGGCACCGTCGCGACCGATTCGGCCCAGCTGATCCGTCCCGCGCTGGACGCGCTCGCCGGCGAGGACATCCTGGTGGTCGCCGTGACCGGCGGCGCCGACCCGGCCGAACTCGGGACGCTGCCGGTCAACTCCCGGGTCGAACGCTTCATCCCCTTCGACGAGCTCATGCCGCACATCGACGTCTTCCTCACCAACGGCGGGTACGGCGGGACACAGCTCGCGCTCTCGCACGGCGTGCCGATCGTCGGCGCCGGCCGCACCGAGGACAAGAACGAGGTCAACGCCCGGGTGGCCTGGTCCGGCGTGGGCATCGACCTGCGTACCCAGACACCGACCGCGCAGCAGATCCGCACGGCCGTCCGTCAGGTGCTGGCCGACCCCCGCTATGCGACGCAGGCGCGCCGCCTGCAGGCCGAGATCGCGCGCGCCGGCCGCGAGGAGAAGGCCGCCGACCTGCTGGAGCAGCTCGCGGACCCCGCCGGCGCGGGTCCGGCGGCTCCTGTGCTCCCTGTTCAGAATTCAGGTCTGGCACCGAAAACGTGAAATCTTGGTGGGCGAATTCACGTCTGCTTGGACTGCGGCGGGCTGGCGGGCGGGTCCTCGGCTGGGCTGTCGGTGGCGGAGGCGGAGGGGGCGACGAGGGGAAGGCGGACCTGGAAGCGGGTGTCGCCGGGGACGGAGGTGACCCGCAGGTCGCCGTGGTGCTTCTTCACCACGATCCGCCAGGAGATGTCCAGGCCGAGACCGGTGCCCTCGCCGACCGCCTTCGTCGTGAAGAACGGCTCGAAGATCCGGTCCCGGATGGCGGGGTCGATGCCGGGGCCGCTGTCGCCGATCTCGACGACGCCGAAGTCGTGGTCCGCGAAGGTACGCACCGTCAGCGTGCCGCGGTGGTCCATCGCGGCGACGGCGTTGTCGATCAGGTTCGTCCAGACCTGGTTGAGCTCGGCCGCGTAGGCGGGGATCGCCGGCAGGGACCGGTCGTAGTCCCGGCGGATCTCGACGTCGTCGCCGATCTTGCGGCCCAGCATGACCAGGGTGCTGTCGAGCAGCTCGTGGAGGTCGACGGTCTGGTACGGCGCCCGGTCCATCTGCGAGTACTGCTTGGCGGCGGTGACCAGGGTCGAGATCCGGGTGGTGGAGTCCTCGATCTCCCGCATGAGCAGTTCGCTCTCGACCGTGTAGGTCAGCCAGCGCACGGCGCCGTCGAGCACGCCCGCCGGCACCGAGTCGGCCACGTGGTCGAGCCAGGCGACGTCCAGGCCGGCCTGCACGAAGATCGGCGCGACGTCCCAGGCGTCGCCGATGTCACGTTCGTCCAGCCAGTCGCCGATGAGGTCCTCGCGGTCCGAGACCTCGATCGGGGTGAGCGTCGGTGCCTTCGCCACCCGCTCCACCGCCTCTTCCTGCAGGCGGATGAGCACCTCCAGCTCGGTCCGCTCATACGGACCAGCGGCGATCATGCCGAGCTTGTGCCGCATGCCGGCGACCCGCTCGCGCAGCGCCGAGGTGGCCCGCACGGCGGCGGCCGCCGGGTTGTTCAGCTCGTGGGTCAGCCCCGCGGACAGCGAGCCCAGCGCGAGCAGCCGCTCCCGCTGGCCNACCACCTGCTGGGTGTTCTGCATGCCGAAGAACAGGCCCTCGAGCATGTGCAGGGCCATCGGGAACCACTCGCGCATCACGGTCGCCACGTCGTCGGCGTCGAGGACGAAGAAGCGGCTGGGCTCGGTCACCCGCATCGAGTTCTTGTAGAGCTGGGGCACCCGGTCGCCGAGATAGGCGTGCCAGGCGCCGGCGTACACCCCCCGCTGGGAGGAGCGCACAACCTCGATGTCGTCGGCACCCACCCGGGTGGACATCACCAGCGCGCCGGAGATGAGCACGTAGAAGCAGGTCGCGGGCGCGCCCTCGCTGTAGACCGGGCCGGGTTCGAGCAGTTCGGCGTGCCCGCGTTCGCACAGCCAGTGAAGCTGGTCGTCGGNGAGCTTCTCGAACAGGAACAGAGTGCGCAGCTCGTCGACGTCGCAGGGAACCGTCTTCATGATCGCCCTCCTGGTCGGGCCGTCTTCGCTCCGGCGAGGCACATCAATGCTTCTCCAGGTAGCGGTGGACGAGCGCGATGGCCATGGCGCCCTCGCCGACCGCCGAGGCCACTCGCTTCACCGACTCCGCGCGGGCGTCGCCGGCGACGAAGACCCCCGGCACCGACGTCTCCAGGTGGTAGGGGTCGCGGTCGAGCGACCAGCCCGGCGGGCGGCGGCCGTCGACGACCAGGTCCGGCCCGGCCAGGACGAACCCGCGCTCGTCGCGGGTCAGCACGCCGTCGAGCCAGCCTGTGCGCGGCGCGGCGCCGATGAAGATGAACAGCCACTGGGTGTCGACCGTCTCGGTCTCGCCGCTGGCGTTGTCGCGCAGCGTGAGCCGTTCGAGGTGGCCGTCGCCCTCCGCCGAGACGATCTCGGTGCAGGTCCGTACGGTGATCGCCTCGACCCCGGCGATCTGCTGGATCAGGTAGTGGGACATCGACGCCTCCAGCGACGACCCGCGCACGACCATGGTGACCCGCCGGGCGTGCCGGGCGAAGTGCATCGCCGCCTGGCCGGCGGAGTTCGCCCCGCCGACGATGTAGACGTCCTGCCCGGCGCAGGAGGGCGCCTCGGTGAGCGCGGAGCCGTAGAACACCCCGCGGCCGGTGAACTCGTCCAGGCCGGGGGCGGTGAGCTGCCGGTAGGACACGCCGGTGGCGAGGACGACGGCATGCGCGGAGATCTGCCGGCCGTCGTCGAAGTGGACCGTGCGCGCCGGGCCGCAGATCTCCAGCGCGACGGCGTCGCGCGCGGTGAGGACCTCCGCGCCGAACTTGACCGCCTGGCGGCGCGCGCGGTCGGTGAGCTGGGCGCCGGACACGCCGTCCGGGAAGCCCAGGTAGTTCTCGATCCGCGAGCTCTGGCCGGCCTGCCCGCCGGTGGCCGTGCGCTCGACGAGGACGGTGCGCAGCCCCTCCGAGGCCGCGTACACCGCCGAGCCCAGTCCCGCCGGGCCCCCGCCGATCACCACGACGTCGTAGAAGTCCGCGGCGGGGGAGGTGGTCAGCCCGACCCGGCCGGCGAGCTCGGCGTCGGTGGGGTCGGTCAACGTCACCCCGTCGGGAGTGATCACGACCGGCAGCGTGTCGGGGGACGCCTCGGCCGCGACCAGCAGCCGCGCGCCCTCCGGCTCCTCGGACAGGTACCAGCGGTAGGGCACCTGGTTGCGGGCGAGGAAGTCGCGCACCTCGTAGGAACGCGCCGACCAGCGGTGCCCGACCACGCGGGTCTCGGTGACGGGGCTGTGGTCGGCGGCGAGCCAGGCGTCGAGCAGACCGTCGACGACCGGATAGAGCTTCTCCTGCGGCGGGTCCCACGGCTTGAGCAGGTAGTGGTCGAGATCGACGATGTTGATGGCGTCGATCGCCGCCGTGGTGTCGGCGTACGCCGTCAGCAGCACGCGACGCGCCGTCGGGTACAGGTCCATCGCCTGCTCGAGGAACTCGATGCCGTTCATCGCCGGCATCCGGAAGTCCGCGAGCAGCACGGCGACCCGATCGCCGCGCAGCTTCATCTCCCGCAACGCGTCGAGCGCCTGCGCCCCGGACTCGGCGCGCACGATCCGGTAGCGCTCCCCGTACTGGCGCCGCAGGTCGCGGGCGACCGCGCGGGAGACACTCGGGTCGTCGTCGACGGTGAGGATCGCCGGGCGGGCCGGCGGCCTCGAACCGGGCGCCGCCGCGGCGCCGGGCGTGGGCGGAGCCGATGCGGACGTCATGGTTGCCCCCCGGGGAGATCGGTGGCTGGCGCGGTGCCGGTGTGTCGGACGCGGAGCGGTCGAGCGCGGGCCACGGGCCGCCAGGCCAACGCCTCGGAGAGGAGGCGGGTGGGCGCGGGTGAGCCGGTGCCGTCGGTGCGCCGCCGCCTTCCGCCAGTCTATGGTTCTGTCCCCCGCCGCGTTCGTACGTGCGGGAAACCGCCGCAGACCGACCCGTTCCGCAACGATCGCGACGATGCCGCGGCTGTCGGCCGCCTGGTCGGCGGTTCGCCACGCGGGGAGGACGCCGAGCCTCGTCGGCGAAGGTCCGCTGCCGGGCGCCTGTCCCGATGCGGACAGTCGGACAGGCGTCCGTGGCCAGACGTCATATTTCCCGGGCCTTGTTCGTACCGTGGTCAGATGTTCCGTGCTGGGAGTGTGCCGAGATGGCCGCTCGCCGTGATGGGCATCGCCGTCATGGCGGCGGTCATGTCGCTGGCCGTGGCGGTGTTGCCCGGCCGCTCCGAGACCACCATCGGCCAGGTTGCCGGCGCACCGCCACTGCGGCTGGCCGCGGGCTCGTCCCGCCTGACGGCCGGCGACGGGTGTGCGGCGTCCGCCGGACGCGTTCCGCTGTCCGGCGGGGTGCACGTTCTCGTTCACGACGGCGTCCGGCGTTCCTACCGGTTGGCGGTGCCCGCGGATTACGACGGGCGATTCTCCTATCCCGTCGTCTTCGACTTCCACGGTTTCAAGGCGGACGCGGCGCTGGAGGATCAGCGGTCTCGCCTGGGTGCGGCCGGCGCCGGGCGCGGCTTCGTCGTGGTGACTCCCGACGCGCTCGGCACGCCGCGCCGGTGGAACACCCTGAGCGAGCCGGGCAGGGCCGACGACGTCGGCTTCGTCGGTGCCCTGCTGACCGACCTCGCCTCCCGGTTCTGCCTCGACGGCCGGCGGGTGTACGCCACCGGGCATTCCAACGGCGCCGAGTTCGCCGCCGCGCTGGTCTGCCGGTCCGCCCGGTTCGCCGCCGTGGCCATGGTCTCCTCGACCTTCGAGGCCCGTTGCCCCGCCGGGCGCGCGCCGGCGACGATGGCCGTGCACGGCACCGCCGATCCGTCGGTGCCCTACGGTGGCGGCGTGGTGGCGGGCTCCTCGACCCGGGTGCCCGCGGCGCCGGAGGTGGTCCGCGCCTACGCCGATCGCTACGGCTGCGACCCGACCCCGCTGACCACCCGGCCCGCCGCCGAGATCGTCACCCGCCGCTACGTCGGCTGCGCGGGCGGCGGCGAGGTCCTGTTCGACACGGTCCTCGGCGGCACCCACCTGTGGCCGGCGAGTCCCGAGGCCCGCCGCGACCCACACGACTCACCCGCCGGGCGCACCTTCGACGCCACCGGCGCCATCCTCGATTTCTTCACCGCCCACCGGGCACCCCGGCCGGTCGCCGGATGACGCGACGGATTCCCGGTCCTGCGGGGGTTCCGGGTCCTGCGGGGGTTCCGGGTCCTGCGGGGGTTCTGGGCGATCCTGTGGGGGTTCTGGGCGGTCCTGGCGGGCGAGGAAGCGCCGGATCGCCTCGACATCGGCCGGAACGATCGGGCCCGGCGAGCGGATGGGGGGCGCCGGGCGGGTGACGACCGCGCGCGCCGGGCGAGCGGATGGTCCGGACACAAGCGCGACGTCGACCGGGTGCAGGGGCAGCGCCTCGTCGAGGACGAGCTGGCCCGGGCGGCGGTCGCCTTCCCAGCTTCCGTCGGCGTGCTGGACGTACAGTTCGTCCGCATACACGGCGTAACGCCGGAAGTCGTATCCGGAGTCGTGCGTTGTGGGGTCGGCACGGGTGGCCGCGCGGTCGAAGGCAGCGCGGATGCGGCCCAGGCTGATCCCGGCCCGCCACAGCGTCCCGATCATCCGGAGCTGGGCCAGGTCACGGCCGCCGTCGCGGACCAGCCCGGAGCGACGCCAGCGCGCCACCTGGCGGGGAGTGACCCGGGCGTCGGGCGGCTGCGGGGGGCCGGTTGCCGGCGTCCGCGACGTGGGTTCATCCCCCGTCATGTCGCCGAATGTAGCCCCACGTCGCCGGCTCGTCCCACCTCGGGGCGGACCTTCATAAGCTGAACGGATGACCGAGCGTCTGTACTTCCGCCAGCTTCTGTCCGGCCGCGACTTCGCCGTCGGCGACCCGGTCGGCACCCAGATGGTCAACTTCGTCTACCTCGTCGGGGATCGGGAGACCGGCGAGGCGGTGGTCGTCGACCCCGCCTACAAGGTGGACGACCTGCTCGCCCTGGTCGCCGCCGACGGCATGCGGCTCACCGGCGCGCTCGTCAGCCACTACCACGCCGATCACGTGGGCGGCTCCGCGTTCGGTTTCGAGATCGAGGGCATCCGCGAGCTGCTCACCCGCGTGCCCGTGCCCATCCACGTCAACCGGGCCGAGGCCGAGTGGGTGCGCCGGGCCACCGAGGTCTCCGCCACCGACCTCGTCGAGCACGACGACGCCGACGTGGTCACGGTCGGGGAGATCCCGATCCAGCTCCTGCACACCCCGGGTCACACCCCCGGCAGCCAGTGCTTCGTCGTCGACAACCGGCTTGTCGCGGGCGACACCCTGTTCCTGGAGGGCTGCGGCCNGATGGACCTGCCCGGCGGCGATGCCGGGCTGATGTACGACAGCCTGCGCCGGCTGGCCACCCTGCCGGACACCACCACCGTCTTTCCGGGCCACCAGTACTCGCCGCAGTCCTCCGAGGACCTGTCGGTCGTCAAGCGGATGAACCACGTCTTCCGGCCGACGAGCGCCCAGCAGTGGAAGTCGATGCTCGGCCTGAGCTGATCGCGACATGCTGGAGACCCGCCATGAACCCGACGACACCGGCACCGCTTTCGGCACCAGCACCGGCACCGGCGTCGGCGACCGCTCCGGCGGCCGGCCGCATCCGCACCGTGTGCCTGCAGATCGACTGCCCGGACGGCGAGAGCGCCGCGGACCGGGTGCGCCGGGTGCTGGCCGAACTGCGCCGGACCGACGCCGACCTCGTCGTGCTCCCCGAGCTGTGGGCCACCGGCTACTTCCATTTCGACGCTTACCGGGCGCAGGCGGAGCCGCTGACCGGCCCGACGCTGACCGCGCTGCGGGAGGTGGCCCGGGAACGCCGATTCCACCTGGTCGCCGGCAGCCTGGTGGAGCGGGCCGACGACGGCCGGCTGTACAACACGACCGCCCTGATCGGTCCCGGTGGCGACATGCTGCACACGTATCGGAAGATTCACCTGTTCGGCTACGAATCCGACGAGGCCAGGCTGCTCACGCCGGGAACGACCGCCGACGCCGTGCGCACCGAGCTCGGCTGCATCGGCCTGGCCACCTGCTATGACCTTCGTTTCCCCGAGCTGTTCCGGCTGCTCGGCGACGCCGGTGCCGATCTCGTCGCGGTCGTGTCGGCGTGGCCCGCGGCCCGGCTGGAGCACTGGCGCGTGCTCACCCGGGCCCGCGCGATCGAGAACCAGGTCCACCTCGTCGCCTGTAACCTCGCGGGCCGGCACGCGGGCCGCGACATGGCGGGGGCGAGCGTCGTCGTAGACCCGTGGGGGGTGGTGCTGGCCGAGGGTGGCCAGGGCCCCGCCCGGGTCCGCGCCGAGCTCGACCCGGCCCTCCCGGCCGCCGTCCGCGCCGAGTTCCCGGTGCTCACCCACCGCCGGCTCGGCGTCACCATCGTCCCGGACGCGGACGGCGTGCGGCCCTGACGCCCGACCTGCGGCCAGTTCGCGACCCTCGGCTCCCGCGGCCGGGGTCACCGGGGATGGGAGGCTCAGGGTCAGGGTCATGGTCGGGCTCAGGGTCAGGGTCGGGGTCGGGGTCAGGATCGAGGTCGCCAGCGGCTGGAGGTCACCAGAGCCGGTAGGCGACCTCGCCGTGCTGGGTGGTGTCGAGACCCTCGGCCTCCTCGTCCGCGGTCACCCGCAGCCGGTGGACCAGCCGCACCGCCCCAGCGATGATCAGTGAGACGACGAACGAGTAGGCCACCACCGCCGCGACGGCGACGATCTGCTCGCGTAGCAGGCGGCTGCCGCCGCCGTAGAACAGCCCGTCCCTGCCGCCGATGTCGCTGCTACCCAGCAGTCCGATGAGCAGGGCGCCCAGCGCGCCGCCGACGAGGTGCACGGCGCCGACGTCCAGGNCGTCGTCGATGCCGACCTTGCCCTTGACGGCGGTGGCCAGGGCGCAGACGCCGCCGGCGAGCAGACCGATGACGATCGAGCCGACCGGGGTGACGTACCCGGCCGCGGGGGTGATCGCCACCAGGCCGGCGACGGCGCCGGAGGCGGCGCCGAGCGTGGAGGCCATCCCGTCGCGCAGGCGCTCCATGAGAATCCAGCCCAGCATGGCGCAGGCGGCCGCGGTGTTGGTGTTCACGAACGCGCTGCCCGCCAGCTCGTTGGCGTGCAGCGNGGAGCCGGCGTTGAAGCCGAACCAGCCGAACCACAGCAGGCCCGCGCCGAGCAGAACGAACGGGACGTTGTGCGGGCGGAAGTCGCCGCTGGGCCAGCCACGGCGGGGACCCAGCACGATAGCCACCGCGAGTGCGGCGGCGCCGGCGTTGGCGTGGACGACGGTCCCCCCGGCGAAGTCCTCGGCGCCGTGCTCGTAGAGCCAGCCGGTGGGGGAGAAGACCCAGTGTGCGACCGGGCCGTAGACCAGCACCGACCACAGCGCGATGAACAGCGCGAAGGCGCTGAACCGGAACCGGTCCGCGCTCGCCCCCGTGATGAGCGCCGGCGTGATGACGGCGAACATGAGCTGGAAGCAGACGAACACGACCGGCGGGATGGTCTGCCCCGCCGCGCCCGTGTAACCGGCGACCTGGACGTTCATATGGGCGAGCCCGACGTGGTCGAACCCGCCGACGAACCCGTTCGCCCCGCCGAAGGCCAGGCTGTAGGTGACCAGGACCCACAGCACGCTGACGATGCCCATGCAGAAGAAGTTCTGCATGATCATGCTCAGGACGTTCTCGACCCGGACCATCCCCCCGTAGAAGAACGCCAGGCCCGGCGTCATGAGCAGGACGAGGGCGGCGCTGGCCAGCACCCAGGCGGTGTCCCCTGTGTCGATCGTCCCGAAGTCGAACGGCGTGTCGCTCCTAGTCCCTGCGCCGCCGTTGTGCGTGTCCCCGTGGTCCGTGGGCGAGCGTCGGACCAGCGAAGATGCGTCGTGCGACGAGGGTCGGCAGCGGTGCTTTCCGGCTCGTGTCGTGTGGGTATCGGGTTGGTAAAGGTGCTGTTTTGGGTGCGTATCGTGGCAGTGCTCTCCGGTTGCGTGGCTGCCGGACGGCCCCGCCTGTCCGTGGCAGGCTGGCGGCATGTCGAACCAGTCCGCCCGGCCGCCCGACCTGACCGGTCGTGGCGGGGAGTTCCTCGACTTCTGGCGGGAGCGGCACCTGTGCAGCCTGACCACGGTGCGCGCCGACGGCAGCGCGCACGTGGTCGCCGTCGGCGCGACCCTCGACCCGGCGGCCGGGCTCGCCCGCGTGATCACCTCCGGCCGGTCCCGCAAGGCGCGGCTGATCGCCGCGGGGCCCGCCGCGGGAACCGCGGTCGCGGTCTGCCAGATCGACGGGCGCCGCTGGTCGACGCTGGAGGGGCTGGCCGTGGTACGTGACGATCCGGCGAGCATCGCGGAGGCGGAGCGGCGCTACGCGCAGCGTTACCGCGAGCCGCGGGCCAACCCGCTGCGGGTCGTCCTGGAGGTGCGGATCACCCGGGTGCTGGGCAGCGTCTGATCGCGGTGGGCGCGGGTGGGCACATCGGGACGGTGCTGGTCAGGGCGGTGCTGGTCAGGACGGTGTCGCGCCGATGGCGGCCGCGATCCCGGCCAGCAGCCATTCCAGGCCCTCGGCGAAGCTCTCTCGGGCATCCTCACCGACCAGGACGAGGTCCTGGCTGTGGAACTGGGCCAGGTGCGGGTACTGGCCGCTCTCGAGCACGCCGGTCAGATAGCGCTGCACCCCCGCCCGGTCGGCGCCGCCGAGATAGCCCTGGCGCTCCCGCAGTTCGGCGGTGACGTGCCCGAGGGTGTAGGTGTCGACGGCGCGCAGCAGCGCACCTCGCCGGCGGGGCGGTAGCGGCAGGGCGGACACCGCCGCCGCGGACTGCTCGGCGTGGCGCAGCCCGTTCGGGCCGAGGCGAGGATGGCAGGCGAGCGTCTGCAGGACCCAGGGATGGCGCAGGCTGCTGTCCCGGGTGCGGTGGGCGATGGCGCGCAGGGCGTCCCGCCAGTCCGCCGGCAGCGGCTCGGGCACGATCACCTCGGCCGCCACCTGGTCGTTCATCAGCGCGAGCAGGTCGTCCTTGCGGTCGAAATGGGAGTACAGGCTCATCGGCCGGGCGTCGAGCGCCGCCGCGACCCGGCGGATCGAGACCGCCTCGAGCCCCTCGGCGTCGGCCATCGCGACAGCCGCGTCCACGATCGCCTCCCGGGTCAGCCGCGGCCGGCGGCGTTCGGCCGGCCGGGCCCAGACGATCCCGGACGACCCCCCCGCCGGCGCCGGGCGGTCTGCCGCGCCCGTCACCCCGGCGAGCGTCGGGCTCGTGGGGGTCGGGCTCGTGGGGGTCAGGTTCGTGGGTGTCGGGCCTGCGGGTGCTGCCGGGCGGTGTGCGGGGGCCGGGGGGACGAAGGCCGTCGGTACCGCCGGGAGTCTCTCCGCGCGGGTGTGGTCACCCATACCTCGAGGTTACGTGGTCCGACGACATCGTTACGGTGTACGAGTCACGATGCGCCGTAGCGAAAGCGAGACGGTGTATCGTTCAGGCGTGGGTTGGCGAGTGCCGGTTATCCGCCGCGCTGGTGGCGCCGTGACGTGATCCCCTGAACCGTTCCGGAGGTGTGGGCCCATGGCTGTGCAGGCCGAGGTGTCGACGGCGGATGGCGCCGGCGCGGGCAGTGGCGACCGGTTGGATCCCGAGCTCGTCCGGCTGGCGCTGGTCGTTCTCGTCGGAGCGGTCGTGGTGCAGCTCGACGCGACGATCGTGTCGGTCGCGCTCGACACCCTCGCGCGGTCCTTCGACGTCGGCGTGTCGACAATCCAGTGGGTCAGCACCGNCTACCTGCTGGCCCTCGCGGTGGTGATCCCACTCACCGGCTGGTCGGTCGAACGCTTCGGGGGTAAGCGGATGTGGCTGGCGTCGCTGACGCTGTTCCTGGTGGGCTCCGTGCNCTGCGGGATCGCCTGGTCCGCGAGCAGCCTGATCGCCTTCCGGATCGTCCAGGGCGCGGGGGGCGGGCTGCTGCTGCCGCTGATGCAGACGATCCTCGCCCAGGCGGCCGGTCCCGCGCGGTTGGGCCGGCTCATGGCGACGGTGGCCGTCCCGGCCCTGCTCACCCCCGTGCTCGGCCCCGTCGTCGGCGGTGTGCTCATCGACGATCTCGGCTGGCGGTGGATCTTCTTCGTCAACGTGCCGGTCTGTGTCGTCGCCATCGCGCTGGCCTGGCGCCTGATGCCCGAGATGCNGGTAGCGCAGCGCCACCCGTTCGACGGGGTCGGGTTTGCCCTGCTCTCGCCGGGGCTCGCCGTCGCGATCTACGGCTTGTCCGAGGCGGGTCGGCGCGGCGACTTCACCGACCCGAGGGCGCTGGTGCCTCTGCTCACCGGATTGGCGATGATCGCCGTGTTTGCCTGGCACGCGTTGCGGACCAAAATCGTTCCGTTGATCGATCTGCGCCTGTTCCGCTTCGCGTCGTTCTGCGGCTCCGCGGGGATGATGTTCCTGTTCGGGCTCTCGCTCTACGGCGCGATGTTGTTGCTTCCGCTCTACGAGCAGCAGGTGCGGGGGCGCAGCGCCATCGAGGCCGGGCTACTGCTCGCGCCACAGGGGCTCGGCATGATGCTTGCGATGATTCTGGTCGNCCGGCTGGTCGATCGGACCAGCCCGCGGCTGCTCGTCCTGATCGGGATCGTGCTCAGCGTGCTGGGCTCGGTGGCCTACACCCAGGTCGGCGCGGACACGAGCGAGGTCCTCCTCGGGGGCTCCCTGGTGCTGCGGGGAATGGGCCTCGCGGCCGCGTCGATCCCCGTCATGTCGGCGGCCTACCATGGACTACGTCCCACCGACATTCCCCGCGCCACCTCGGCGGTGCGCATCTTCCAGCAGATCGGCGGCTCTCTCGGCACCGCCGTGCTCGCGGTGGTTCTGGCCCATCAGCTACGGGGGACGACGTCGGGTGGCGCCGCGGTAGACCTCGGCGCGCAGGCGCACGCCTACGCGGTGGCGTTCTGGTGGACGCTGGGGTTCTCCGTACTCGCCGTTCCGATGGNCCTGCTGTTGCCGGGTCGGGCGGCCGGCAGTCCGCGGCCTGCGGCACCACGGGACGGATCGGCTGCGGCGGAGTCGGCTGTCGGACCTGACCCGGGCACGCCGGGTCTCGTACCTGGCGAGACGGGCCCGGTGGNGCGGCCAGTCTGACGGTTTCGCCCGAGCGGTGCCCTGGCGGCGGACGGCACCGAAGATCAGTGCCCGGAGCCGGGGTCGTCGGTGGCATCCCGCCAGGGCAGCGCGACGCTGACCAGCGTCGGGCCGCCGGGCGGGCTGTCGACGACCAGGGTGCCGTCGATGGCGTCCAGGCGCCCGGTCAGACCGGCGAGACCCGTACCGCAGCGGGGATNCGCGCCGCCGACGCCGTCGTCGCTGACCCGCAGCAGCAGGCTGGCTCTGTCGGGGCGGCGCAGCTCGATCGTGGCGGCGCTGGCCTGGCTGTGCTTGCTGATGTTGGTGAGCAGCTCCGACGCGGTGAAGTAGACGATGCCCTCCAGGGCGGGGGCCGGCCGGCTGCTCAGCTCGACGGCGGCCCGGGTGGGCACGGTGCACCGGGCGGCAAGCGAGGTCAGGGCCGCGGGCAGGCCGCGATCGGTGAGGATCGCGGGATGGATGCCGCGGGCGAGGTCGCGCAGCTCCTGCAGGGCGAGTTTCGCCTCGCCGTGCGCCTCGGCGACCATTTGGGCGGCGGCGTCAGGATCGTCGGCGAGCTTCTCCTTCGCCAGCCCCAGGCCCATGGCCAGCGCGACGAGCCGGGCCTGCGCGCCGTCGTGCAGGTCGCGTTCGATCCGCCGCAGGTCGGCGGCGGCGGAGTCGGCGAGCGCGCCCCGGTCCGCCTCCAGCTCCCGGATCCGTCGCTCCACCCCCTCCGACGGGGAGAGCAGTCCGCGGATCATCGCCCGATCGACCGCGACGAGCCCGCGCGTGGCCGAGGGCAGCACCACCCAGCCCACGGTGAGCAGCAGCACCGCCGCCACAAAGCTGATGATGCTCCAGGGCAGGCGGATGAACAGGTACAACGCGGTACGCCAGGACACTGGATCGGCCAGCGCGGCGAACATCGAGCCGAGCCCGCCGGCCCGGCGGCGCGGCCGCCGCGACGGCGCGCCGATCCGCAGGCCGAGCAGCCACCGCGCCCGGACCCGCTCGATGGTGCCCAACACGCGGCACAACTGCAGGCCGAACGCGAGCACGGGTATCCCGATCACCGTGACCACCAGGCCCGCACCGAGGGCCAGCGCCGTCGTCACGCAGACGAAGCCGATAATGCCCAAAGGGAGGTTCAGCAGCAGGAACAGAACACCCCGCCAGGTCGCGGCGCCCGCGGCGAGCCGTTGTTGGCGGGGCGCGGCGGCCTCGGCGGATCCGGCACCTTCGGGGGCCGGGGCGGGGTCGGCCGTGGCGGCGACAGGCGCAGTCACCGGCTGCCGTCCTCCCACTGGATCTTCCCACCGGAATCGTCTCGGGCCGGTCCCCGCGGCCGGTCCGGGACGTGCGTCGAGAGTACCCCGATCATGGCTAAGCCGAGACTTTTGTCGGTGGGGGATGGTTGTCTTCTCGTAGATCCGGAGGGCATCCGCTTCCCACCCGGAAGCGGTCGGGCGACCACGAGGAGCTTGGGAGTCATGAAACTTCTCACGGCCACCGCGTACGCGCAGGGCCTGCGTGTCGACGATTTCCACTGGGCGGTGGAAGGTGAGCTCGTAACCCTGCGTGCGTTCTGTGACATGCACCTGGACCGGCCGCATGGCCGGTGTGAGTGCGGCCGGGTCTTCGTCGGCCTGGGCTCTTTCTACGGAACGACGACGGCGATGGTCCGAGACCTTCCCGGAATTACGGAAACGGATTACCTGGAGGCATTGCGTAATAGTCTGGACGCGCAGGGGTGGGACGCCCGCCACGCCGACGCGGAGGCATCGCGCCTGCTCACAGAGGTCGACCGCTGGCCGGTGGGGGCGATCGTCGAGCGGTTCGTCGACGGGCTGTCGGTCCGGGCGCTGTCGGACGCGAGCATCGGCCGCGTGCCCGACCGTCGCTGAGACCGCCCGGATCGGGTTCGGGTCTCCCGCCGTCGTGGCGGCGGGAGACCGATGCAAACCGGGGTGACGGCGTGCCGGCGAAAGGGTGACTCTCGCCGGTGGCGAAACGGAATAGTGGTATTTCGCGGATGTCGCCAGGAAACAGCAGAAACCGGAAGGTCGTGNGCGCTCAGGGATTTGCAGAGTTCCTGCACGATGTGCGACAAGAGGTACAACCGGTCGACGCCGGGTCTGCTGGTTCCGAGCGGCCGGTTCCGAACGGCCGGTTCAGAGTGTCGGATTCAGGACAGCGGGTTCGGACCGCCCGGCTCGGACTGTTCGGCGAGGAAGCGTTCGAGCGCCNCCCCGAGCTCATCGGCGGTCGGCAACTTCTGCTCGGCGTCGATCGTGGGCAGGCTGGGGCCGCGCCGCCCCCGCTGGTAGGCGTCGTACTGCTCCTCCAACGCGTGGACGAGCGCCGCGGCCTCCCCGCCCTGGGCGATCTGGCTGTTGACCTCGTCCTGGACGGCGACCGCCGCGGAGCGCAGCCCGTCCAGCGGAAGCATGAGGCCGGTCGCCTTCGATACGGACGTCAGCAGCACCTCGGTGGCTGCGGGGTAGGTCGTCTGGGCCAGGTAATGCGGGACGTGGACGGCGAAGCCCATCGCGTCCCGGCCGTCGCGGCCCAGCTCGTACTCCAGCAGGTGCCCGGCGCTGCCAGGGACCTGGAGCCGGCGCAGCCACGGCTCGTAGCCGACGACCAGCTCCTTGCTGCTCCCGTGTGCCGTGATCGTCGCGGGGCGGGTGTGCGGAACCGCCATCGGCACGGCGTTGAGCCCGACGGTGAGGCGGACGCCGAGCCGGGCCACCAGCCCGCGGACGGCCGCCGTGAAGCGCTTCCACTGCAGGTCCGGCTCGGGGCCGGTGAGCAGGAGGAACGGCGTGTCCGACTCGTCNCGAAGCTGGTAGAGCGCGAGCACCGGGTCCGTGTAGCTCTCCCAGTGGTCCTCGGAGAAGATCATGGTCGGCCGGCGGGACCGGTAGTCCAGCAGTTGATCGACGTCGAACGTCGCGACGATGCGATGGTCGAGCGCGGTCAACAGGTGCTCGCCGGCGAGGCTGACCGCGTTGCCGGCGTCGACGACGCCGGTCAGCGCCTCCAGCATGATCGGGCGATGTGCGTCGATGGGGTCGTCGGACGCGTCCTCGGTGAGACTGTAAAGCTCCTGCGGATCAAGCACGATCGAGGTCCTCCTTACACCACCGGTCGCTTCCGTCACCTGAAAAGAAGCGCGGCAGACGCCGCCGGCATTCCGCCGGGGCCGGGGACCACCGGACGACGGGCGTCGCCNGCCTCGGCCGCGCACCGGCCTGACGCCGCCCGGGTCTCATGCGCGATTTTACCCGCTTCCCGCCTTCGGTAGGGAGCTGATAACGAAGCCGTCACACGCTGCCGCTAGGCTCCCGGAAAAGTTTCGGCGCCCACCCGGATGCCTGCAGCAAGCCAGCCGGCTCGGTGCGGGGGCCCGGCCCTGACGACCAGGACCGCGGCCGCCCCACCGGTCCCGGTCCGGGACCGGTCCGGGACCGGACCGGCGCGCCCGATCGGGCCCGCGCCGCGTGGCGAGAGGCGGCACGTAATGACGGACACGCCGACGGGAACCGGGCCACAGCGGGGGCCACTACGGGGCTCACGGGGGGGCGCCGTCACCGGACGAGGCGCCCCCACGGCCATCGACGAGGTCGACGTCCGCCGCATCGAGGCCGTCTGCGTGCCGTTGCGGTCACTGAACACCGAGGGGCTGCTCGCCGGCCTGTTCGATGGAATCGACGGCTCCGCCGAGCTGGTCGCGCTCGTCGCCGCGTACTGCGTGCTCGACCACGCGGCTCTGCTGATCGCCGTCGACGACTTCGACGCTGCCCTGGCCGCGCTGGCCTCGCTCGGGCTTGAGCCCAGCGCGCTGGTCCCGAGCGTCATCGTGCGGGCCCGGCTGGGCGAGCGTTACGGCGTGCGGCCGGACCTGCTCGACGTGCGCCTCACCCATGCGTCGCTGCGCTCCGACGCCGGCGCCGGCCGCACGGTCGAGATCTTCATGGTGCGGCGCACCCCCGAGCTGCCGCCCGGCCTCGTCGAACAGGAGCGCGCCTTCGAGCTGGAACGTCACTTCGCGATGCGGCTGCCCCAGCCGAACCCGATCATCATCGAGGGGCTGCGCTGGGTGCTGCGGACCCGCGCGGAGTTCCACTGGGATGGCGGCGGTTACAACCCGCACGACCGGGCCGCCGCGGGCGGGACCAGCGTGCTGTACTTCCTGCGCCTCATCCCGGACGGGTCGGGCAAGATCCGCCGGGAACGCCTCGAGGTGAAGTTCTTCGGCGACTATTCGGCGATTACCAGCACCCACACGACCACCCCGCCGGCGGGCGCGGACCTGCTGCTCGGCCTGCCCCGACCGCGCGCCGCACAGGGNCGACCGGGGCCCGACGCCACCGCCGTGGTGCGCACCGGCTGGTCCCCCACCTCCTGGTACCGCGCCGGCTGGTACCGCGCCGGCTGGTACGTGGCACGCGGGATGGTCGAGGCCAGGCGCACCGCCGCCGGCCGCTCCCGGCTGGTCGGCCGGGGCCGGCGGGACCCGGCCGACGGCTCGGGAGGCGGCTGGGGCGGCCGGGGCGGCGGGTCGTGGCCCGGCCCGGGAGACGACCCGACGTAGGCTCGCGCCGGTGAGGGTCCTGGTCACCGGCGCGACCGGCAAGGTCGGCGGGGCGGTCGTGCGGGCCGCACTCGAGGCCGGCCACCAGGTGCGGGCCCTGGTCCGCGACCCGGCCCGGGCGTCCGGCCTGCCCCGGCCGGTCGACGTCGTCGTGGGGGACGTCACCGACCCGGCGACGCTGCCGGCCGCCGTGGCCGGGATCGAGATCGTGTTCAACGCGATGGGCGTTCCCGAGCAGTGGCTACCCGACGCCGACGAGTTCGACCGGGTCAACGTGGCCGGTTCGGACAACGTCGCACGGGCGGCGGCGCAGGCCGGCGTGCGCCGGCTGGTGCACACCAGCACCATCGACGTGTTCGACGCCCCACCGGGCGGCCGCTTCGACGAGACCGCACTCGCCGCCGCCCCGAAGGGAACTCCGTACGAGCGTTCCAAACAGCGCGCGGAACGGGCGGTGCTCGCCGCCGCCGGTGGCATGCAGGTGGTCATCGTCAACCCGGCGACCGTCTACGGCTTCCCGCCCTACGGGCCGACCTCGATGGAAAGCCGGATGTTCCGCCCGGCGCTGCGCGGGCTNCTGCCCGCCGTCCCGCCCGGCGGGTTCGGGCTGGTCTTCACCGAGGGACTGGCTCGCGGTCATCTCGCGGCTGCCCGCGCGGGCCGCCCCGGCGCGCGGTACATCCTCTCCGACATGCACGTCGGCCTGCGGGAGCTGACCGCGGCGGTCGTCGTCGCCGGGGGACGCGGTCGCCCGCCGGCCGTCACCATCCCGGCCGCGGCGGCCTCGGCGCTCGCCGCGGGCGGCGAGGCGGTGGCCCGGCTGACCCGCCGCCCGCCGCCGCTCGCCCGCGGCCAGCTCCACTACCTGCGTTGGAACGCGATCCCGGACGCCACCCGGGCCCAGACCGAGCTCGGCTGGGAACCGACTCCGCTGGCCGAGGGCCTGCGTCGCACCCTCGCGGAGCTCGACCGCGCCTGACCGGATCCCGCGCCCACCCGTGGCCGGTCGACGAGGTCCTCCGGCCGGTCGGCGAGATTCTCCGATCGGTCGGCGAGATTCTCTGGTCAGCCGACGAGGTTCTCTGGTCAGCCGACGAGGTTCTCCGGTCGGCCGTCGCGGACGTACTGGTCGAGCTGACGGGCGATCACGCTCCAGATCCGCTGCGACACGCCGGTGGTCAGTCCGCCCACGTGCGGGGTGAGCAGCAGGCCCGGGGCCCGCCACAGCGGATGGTCGGGCGGCAGCGGCTCCGGATCGGTGACGTCCAGCGCCGCCCGCAGCCGCCCGGACTCCAGCTCCGCCAGCAGCGCCGACGTCACGACATGGGCCCCCCGGGCGGCGTTGACCAGGATCGCGCCGTCGGGCATGCGGGCGAGGAAGGCGGCGTCGACCAGGCCGCGCAGCTCGTCGGCGAGCGGCAGCATCACCACCACGGCGTCGTGGTCGGGCAGCAGGCCGGGCACCTCGTCGAGGGTGTGCACGTCGGGCCGCGGTCGCCGGGCCACCATGGTGACCTCGGTCTCGAACGGTTCGAGCCGCCGGCGCAGCGCGGTGCCGAGATCGCCGGCGCCGAGGACGAGCACCCGCCGGCCGGCGAGGGTCCCGGTCTGGTGTGGCTCCCAGCGGCCGGCTGTGGCGTCGGAGAGGAAGCGCGGGATCTCGCGGTAGAGGGCGAGCAGCGCGCCCACCGCCCATTCAGCGGTGGAACCGCCATGCGCGCCCCGGGCGTTCGACAGGGCCACCCCCGCCGGCAGCCGGCCGTGCCACTGGTCGGTGCCGGCGCTGATGGTCTGCACCAGACGCAGCTTCGGCAGTTCCCGCATCGCGTCGAGCTGGCGCTGCACCGTGCTCGCCGCCACGACCAGCACCTCGGCCTCGCGGGCCGCCGCCGGCAGGGGCGCGTCCGGGTCGTACCGCAGCGGCTCGATCCCGGGGACCGCCGACAGCGCCGTGACACCGCCGTCGGTCGGGACGAGGACGAGGACCGATCTGGACAAGAAGCCTCCCTGNACCGCGCCGCTTTGACCCTTCTGTCGTACCAGAGCCGCGGGCCGGACCCGTGCCCGCGGCCGTGCGTTACGGGCGCGCATGCCCGGCCCCTCCCTTTTCCCTGGAGGAAAGCCGCGCCGCCTGTAGGGACAAAACGGACACAGAGGGAGTGGGAGGACGGAGATGAACGCGGCTGCCCGTACCGGCGGGCCGGGNGGATCCGCCTGGGTGGCCGGCATGATGCGGCCGGTGCTGGATTTGCCCAGGTAAGGGCGGCCGTCGTCACATAGCGCGGTCCAGGTTGCCGATGACCGGGAAATACCGCTTATTGTGGTAGGTCTATCCGGTCATTTCGCCGGCATCATCGCGGGGAGGGGCGGCGACGTGAAGCGACCGGTGCCCGCCTCAGCTTCCCCTGACGTTCCGCCCGCGGAAGGCCGGTCCCATCCGCCCGCTGCTCGCGGGAAGGCCGGGCCCGCCGCAGCGGGGGCGGACGGTCCTCCGGTGGCCGCCGAGCCGAGACCGCCAGCCACCGGTGCGGCGGTCGGCACCGACGACGCCACGGCGCCGATCTACCGCGGACCCTCGGCCGCGTCCACCCGACCCGTCGCGTCGCCGTTGTCCGCGGTTCCGGGCGGGCCGGTCGCCGGCGGACCCGGCGATCCGGTGGGTGGTTCGGGGGATCCGGGCGGCGGGTCCGGGGCCGAGCCGGCCGCGCGGGGTCCTGGCCGCCGCCGCGGCGTGGGCTCCCGGATCACGCTCGTCCTCGCGGCCGTGCTGAGCGTCACCGTCCTCGCCGCGACGGTGTCGGGCTGGGTGGTCCTCACCGTCTACGACCGCAAGATCGCGCGGGCGAGCATCGCCCTGCCGCACGTCGACGTCTCCCGGCCCCCGGCGGTGCCGGCGGGAACGGAGAACTGGCTGCTCGTCGGCTCCGACGTGCGGACCGGCACGGACGCCGCGAAGGTCGGCGGGGCCCGCTCGGACACGATGATGATCGCGCACCTGTCATCGGACGGCACGACCCAGATCGTCTCCATCCCGCGGGACCTCTACCTGCCGATCCCCGCCTACACCGACGGCGACGGCGGCACCCACCGCGCGCGCCGGGACCGTGTGAACAGCGCCTTCAACAGCGGCGGCCCGGCCCTGCTGGTCGCGACCTTGGAGCAGCTCACCGGGGTGCGCATCGACCACTACGCCGAGATCGACTTCGGCGGATTCCAGCAGATGACGACCGCCATCGGCGGGGTCGACGTCTGCCTGACGGCGTCCCCGTACATCGAGACGGTCACCCTCGACAACGGCCGGCGGGTCCACGCGACCAACCTCGACGATCCCAGCTCCGGGTTCGTCGGGCAGCCGGGCAACAACCACCTCGTCGGCGCGCAGGCCCTCGCCTTCGTCCGCCAGCGCCACGGCTTCATCGACGGCGACCTGTCCCGCATCCACCGCCAGCAGGCGTTCCTGGCGGCGGTGTTCCGCAAGGTGTCCTCCGGCGACGTGCTGCTGCGCCCCGCCAAGCTCGCCGCGTTCCTCGGGGCCGTCACCCGGTCCACCGTCCTCGACGACGCCACCGACCCCGCCGACCTGCGCCGGCTCGCCAGCCGGCTGCACGGCATGAACAGCGGCACGGTGACCTTCGCGACGATCCCGGTCACCGGGCAGGTCGCCCACCCGGCGTTCTACTTCCTCTACGATCCCGACGCCGTGCGCGCCTTCTTCGCCCGCACGATGGGCGACGGCGACAGCGCGTCGGCCACCGCGGATCCCGCAGCGTCATCGGGCACCGACCCCGTGGCCTCGCCAGGCGTCACCCCGCAGCCCGGGCCGAGCCCCTCGGTCACCGTCCCGGCCGCCGGCACAGCCGGGACCGCCCCGACCGCGACCGTCTCCCCGGAGGCACCGGCGTCGGCCGGAGCCGCACGCGCCTCCGGCCGGGTCAGCCTGGCGGGCTCCAGCCTCATCGTCGCCGGGCCGTCTCTGCCGGGCGCTGCCATCACCCCCCAGATCACGACGCCGGACTCCGCCCCGACCGCCAAGGCCGCCGAGCTGGGAGGCACGACCGCGACGGCAAGCCCGACGGCCGTGCCGACCACCACGGCCGCAGCTTCCTGCATCCAATGATCGTGCCCGCCAGGGGAGANGGCGGCTGATCTAGCCCTTGAGCAGCGCGCGGGACATGACGACGCGCTGGACCTGGTTGGTGCCCTCGTAGATCTGCGTGATCTTGGTCTATGTCGACCGATCATGCCGTCTACCTGCACTGACGTGCCGTCGCGATCGGATGGCCGNCATAGAATCCACGCCACGGCCATAAGGCTTGATCAAGATGGTTGCCGGCGCAGCGACAGAGCGATCTTCTGGCGTCCGTCGGAGACCTGGTCGCCCCGCCAGGTCAGTCGGTCGTGGTCGGCTGAGGTGGTCGCCGAGCCAGCTCCAGCCGGGCCCCCTCGGGCCTCTGCGCTGTCGCTCCGAGGGTGAAGGCCGGCGGTAGGACCACTGGACGGCGAGGATGGTGGTCATGACGAACGCGACTCCAGGGCCGGCGGCAAACGAGCCGATAGGCATCGAAACCGCTGGATCACGGTCTGACCTTGGTGTGGAATCCAGTCGCCTTACCTTAAGGGCCGTTTGCCGGCGGGTCGGACTGAGCGACGAGGATGCGACCCTCATCCGGTTGGGGGAGAATGCCTTGTACCGCCTCTCCGTCGTCCCCGTGGTCGTACGTATCGCAAGAAAGGGTTATTGGGACGATGCGGTTAAGGAGGTGCGAGTCGCTCAGTGGTTCGCCGAAACGAATTATCCGGCCGTCAGGCTATACGACCTTCCGCAGCCTGTAGAGGTGGCAGGTCACCCCGTGACTTTCTGGTACCTGATCGATGGGCGCGATGGAACGGAATCGGAAGGTGATGTCGCACATCTCGGATTCCTGCTTCGCCGCCTACATCACCTCGATGCGCCGGCTACTTTTCGATTGCCACACGAGAACATTCTTGGACGCGTCGAAGGCAGAATTGCGAACGCGCCGACACTGGCGGCCGATAGAGAATTTCTCCTTGATAGGTGCCGGAGGATTCGAGCAGAGCTTTCGGACCTCGTCTTTCCGCTGCCCCCGGGGCCGACCCACGGCGACGCTCATGTGGGCAACATAATGATAAATGGCCGCGGTCCGATCCTCATCGACCTTGAGAGGGTCGCATGGGGACAGCCCGAATGGGATCTCTCAATGACCGCGACCGAGTACAGGACGGCAGGGTGGTGGAGCGACGCCGAATATGCGAGCTTCGTCGACGCCTACGGNTTCGATGTGACCGAATGGAGCGGGTTCGAGGTGCTTCGCCGCGCACATGAGATCAAGATGACCACATGGCTGATGCAGAATATACGAGAGTCCCGGGACATCGCGGTCGAGTATGAGCGCAGGATGCATACTCTGAGGACTGGGATTGCTGGCGGCTGGAAGGCATTCTAGCCCGATCTCATTCCGGTGGGTTTGAGGTTCGGGTAGTGGTTCTGAACTTTCTCGACAAAGGAGACTGTTAGAGGATCTTGGGGGTAGTCGGCGCGGAGTTGGCGCTGGAAGTCGACCAGGTAACGGAGGTAGCGCTTCGACTGGAGTGAGATGGCGTAGTCGACAGCCTCGGACGCCAGGGCTACGGCTTCGTCTAGACTGCCTCCGCTGAGGGCGCCTGCCGCGTTCACCATGCCAATGAACGCGCGAGTCCGCGGTGGGGTGTTCGCTGGATCAAGTGCCATTGCCCCGAAGATTCGGGTCTCCCGGGCGCGGCCCAGGTCTCTGTAGCAATGTGCCGCCTCGCCGGCAAGCTCTTCGGAATTGAAGAACGCGATCCAGGGCGGATCGTCGTTCGGAGTTTGACGCTCAAAAAGCTGTTCTGCCTTGTGAATGGCTCGAGTGCATCCTTGAGCTTCGCCTAGGCTTGCGAGTGCGCGTGCTTCCATAGCCAGCGAAAGGCATCCGGCCGTGACGTTGGACTTGCCCACGGTCGAGTATGAGGCGCGGGCGAGCTGAACAGCGTCATTGTATCGACCAAGATAGTTCGCCTGGTGGCTCAGGCTGGCGANCATCCAGCCGCCTAGAAGGTCGTCCGCAGCCTCTCGTGCGAGTCGGAGCGCTTGGGCGTAATAGCGTTGAGCGGCTCCAAATCGACCGGCGTCGTAGGCGCTCCACCCTAATAGTTCTATAACTTCGGCGGCAGCTCGAAAGAGCTCACGCCTCGTCGGTTCAGAGTGATGTTTGCGGAGTAGAGGTAGTACTTCTGAACGGAAGTAGAAGAGTAGGAGGCGTCTGACGTGACCGCCGCCAAATCGAAAATCCAGATCCATCAAACTTGCCGCCGTCGCCCGAATTGCGTCGGCGGGACCGCCGGATGTTGTTGATGGCATCCCACCATCATCCGATATCGGTTCGGTCGGAATTTCGCCGAACAGAAATCCGGTAATCAAACCCGGAGTCGCATCGGTCCGCCAGGGCGCCTGAATGGCGGCAGGGTCATCATTGAGATCGGCCCCTGAAAGTTTCGTCAACAGGTCGACCGATGTTGCCCACTCAGTCGGATACCGAGCACCGTCTCGAGGCAGGTCGTCTAGCTTTGCAGAATCACCTCGATCAAGCCCAATGTCGCTAACGGTGATCGGGTACCCCAACTTGTCGCTCAGGGCCAGCGCAATGTAGTGGGGTGTCCTGCCCTGCGGAACCACGCCGTCCAGCCATCGCCGAACCGAGACGTGATCAGGAGAGATCGCCTGGCCGTCGCGGCGAGCGAGGGCCGCTACGCGTGCGNCAAGGCTCTTGTTGCTCACTCCGGCCGAAGCCATCACCGCAGCTAGACGGTGGTTCGGCTGCTTGATCGACCCCATCGACTATCACCTCGGCACTCAGTAAAGCACCCGGGGTGNACCCCCATGCACCCCCAGTTGCACACATGCACCCCACCGTGCACACTTCTCGGCCACGGTCACTGCGGGTTTGCTGATGACATGCACCAGCAGATGAGCTCACTTACTAAGGCGCGTCTCGATGCGCTCGAGGACGTCGCGGATCGCCCGCAGCTCCGTGAGCAATGCGTTCTCTTCGGCGTTCGCCGGCTCGACCTCGGTCGACGCAGTGTGCCGAGCGATCCNGAGCAGGTACCCGGTTGGCCAACCGAGAGCATCCGAGACCTTGGCCAGGGTTGCGCTGCTGCGCTTCCTGTCGCTGTCCAGCTTGGTCAGCTCCCTGAGGGTGGCGGTCGACAGCCCCGTCCGGTCGGAGAGCTCCTTCTGTGAGATCCCGGTCGAGTCCATCCGCTCTTTGACTGCCTTCGCGACCGCTGACCAGTCTTCCACGTCGCCGCCCTTCGGGATCACCAGAGATCTACAAGCCTACGACCACGCTCCACCAGCAGAACGCTCATCTCTGTCACCGCGATCCCAAGATTGGCGATCGTTAGCGCTTGACTAGCGCTCGTTGGCGCTGTTGCATGGGTCTCGCACCAGCAAGCAGACCCCCGGGGCTCGCCGGCAAGCCCGCCCCAGGGGTCCTAGATCCGCCCCCCACTGGAGGTAGACCTTGTTCAAGCATGCCTTCTCCCGCCCGCTGGCGGGTTCGGATGGCGACTGGCCGTGGCCGGTGTTGCCGAACGACCCGGAGCCGAAGCGGTGGACTGTGATCCTCGACGGCCGGCGTACGTCGGGCGGTGGCCGCTGATGTCGCGCTTCGCTCGGGTTCGCTGGCAGACGTGCAACCGGTGCCACGGCTCCTACACCTCCGAGCAGGGCCACCGCTGCCCGCAGGGCCGCCGGCCCGCGCCGATCGTCCGCGCAACGCCCGAGCCGAAGCCGTCCGCGGGTTCCGCGGACGAGTCGGGTCGGTGAGCGCCATGACCGCCCCCACCGCCGAGATGGTCAGCGAACGGCACGCCGCCGCGTTGCGCGCGGCCCTGGTCCTGCTCGACCGGGTCGGTGACGCCGCCGTCTTCTACCTCACCTTCCANGCGCCCTATCCCGACCAGCCGCCGGCCGCGAANGCGATGGTGTGCGCCCGCGGCGGTCGGGGCGAGACCACCGGGCCGGACACGGATGCCGTCCGCCTGGCGGACCTGCGCGCCGCCGTGGCCGCGGCGAACGCGACCTTCACCGAGTTCCACGAGTACGACGACCGCGCGAGCATCACCGCCCGTGTCGTGATCGACGGGGTCGAGATCGACCTGTGGGCCCCGCTGGAAGACCTGGAAGACCGGGAAACGATCGCCGCGGCCCGCGTCCTGGTCCCGGCCGCCGAGCCGACGGGAGCGGCGGCATGACCGCCGACTACCTCGCCGGGCTACGCGGGCCGACCGCCCGGGAGTTGCGCGCGATCGACGCCGAATGGCCGGTGATCGCCGCCGGCCTCGCCGACCTGGACCGGCTCATCGGTCATCTCCTCGACGCCCCCGCCGTCCCGGCCGCCCGCCGGCCCGCGGCGCAGAACCCCGCCGGCTTCCCGGCCGCCGCCTGATCTTCCCGTTCCAGGGATCCGGGCGGTCGTTCCCGCCCCGGGTCCCGTGTTTCACGCGGAGGAACCCGCCATGAGCAAGCCGAAGATCTGCCCCCGGTGCAAGGGCACCGGGAGGAAAGGCAAGAACCTGTGCCAGGCCTGCAACCCGTCCGGTGCGATCGGCGATCGGGTCGTCGGGGCCGGGCAACGCCTGGCCGACCGGCTCACCGGCACCTCGACCCGGCTGACCCCGATCGGGGTGGTGCAGACCCGCCGCGGCCGGCAGACCGTTTCCGCCCTGCCCGACGGCCTCGCCCCACCCGACACCACCGGCATCAACCCGCAGGCCTGCGACCGGTGCGAGAGCACCGCCGGGCCGTTGCGGCTGACCCGCAAGGGCGCGTTCTGCGCCGACGGCTGCCCGTCCTGACCCTGCCCGGGGTGCGGCAACACCCACCAAGACGGCGCCGCACCCCGGCTTCCTCCACAGAGGAGACACCATCATGACCGACCCTGCCGACTTCCGTACCGAAGCCACCCACCTGGCCAACCAGGCCCGCGCCTGGGTCGACTGGCTGGGCGAGCCGAAGCTCACCGAGCAGTTCGCCGAGCGGGCCCAAATCGCCGCGTTGACGTCGATCGCCCTGTCCCTGGNCGCCTTGGCCGCCACGACCCTCTCGCCGACGGGACCGACTCCCTACGCCACCCCGGTCCACCTGTCCTGGGAGTCCCGGTGAGCGCCCCCCGGTCCGGGTGGGTGACCGCGGCCGGTGTCGGGACCCGGATGCGCACCCGCATCGACCTGGTCGCCTCCATGCGCGCCGAAGCGGCCCGCAGCGACAGCCAGATCGGGATCACCCTCGCCGGTGCTGTCGCGGCCGTCGGGTTCCTCGCGACGACCTGGCCCCCCGACCGGCTGCCCACCGCGGCCGCGGTGCTGTGGTGGCTGGGCATGGCCGCGGCCGCCACCGGCATCGCCGCCCTGGGCAGGAGCCTGCGCCCCTCGATCCCCCGCGGCAGTGGGGTGCCGGTGGCAGCGTGGCACTGCTGGGACGTCACCCGCGCCGCCCGCGCCGGTGAGCTGACCGCGGTCCTGGACCGCACCGACAGCGACATCGACGCCGCCGACCGGCAGACCGAGCACCTGGCCACCGCTGTGGAAGCGAAATGGGCCTGGAACAGCCGCGGCCTGCACGCCCTGGGCGTGGCCCTGGCCGTGTTCGCGCTCACCGGGATCGTCGGTCAGGCGGTCGGAGCATGAGCACCTGGGCGGAGCAGCGCCGCGCCGAGCGGGCCGATGCCCGGGCGCAGGCCCGCCTCGACGACGACGCCGCGGCCGCCCGGGCCCGCCAGGACCGGGCCGCCGCCGCCGACCTGGCCGACCGGGCCCGCCAGCAGCGCCGCGCCGACCGGGACCGGCGCCGCGCCGCCGGGCGGGCGTGGCGGGCGGCGCACGCGGTCGACCTGTTCATCTACCCGCTGGCCGTCGTAGCGGCCGCGATGGCGATCCCGGCCATGGCCGCGTTCGGCCTGCACATCTTCGGGGCCACCGGCCTTCTCCTGCCCGTCCTGAGCGAACTGGGCATGTGGGCGTTCGCCGGGGCCGTCACCACCTCCCGCCGGCAGACCCCTGACCGGCCGACCGGCTGGCTGACCGCTGGCATCGGCGTGTTCGCTGCGGTCGGCTTCGGGTTGAACTTCGCCCACGGCCTCAGCAAGAGCGGAATCGTCACCGGCCTGGTCATGGCCGTCGTGTCCGTCGCCGGGGTCGCCGCCCACCAGCTCGTCACCGCTACCGCCCGCCTCACCCGCGCCGAACGGGCCGCGGCCCGGCTGGCACGGGCCGCGGCCCGCCGGGAACACACCGCCCGGCGGATCGCGACCCGCCGCGCCGTCGTCGCCCTGGCCGCGGACGGCACCGCGACCCTGCTCTACACCCCCGGCACCTACCAGCCCCGCCGCCGCCGCCTGGTCCCGACTGTCGTGCCCGGCCTTCCCGTCACCGACGGCTGGGACGCCGCCCTGGTCGACCTCGACCCCACCGGCGGACCGGCCGAACCCGACCTGTGGGCCGACCCGATTACCGAGCCCGACCAGCACGAATCCGCATCCGAATCGGGTGGGATCGCTGTCGCCGACCCGCCCGCACCCCCGCCGGCCGGCTGGGCACCGCGGCGGCCGATCGACCCGAAGGCCCGACAGAAGACCAGCCCGACCGACGCCGCGAAGGCCGCCCGGCGCATCGCGAAGCGGCAGGGCCGGCCCCTGACCGCCGACCAGCTCCGCACCGCCCTGCAGATCGCCCCGAAGCTCGCCCGCGAACTACGCGACCAGATCAACAGCGAACTGTTCGGTTCCTGAACCACCCGACCACACCCGACAACAGGAAGAAGACCGCCATGGCCATCGGGATCTGCGACCAGATCGACTGCACCGAAACAGGCCCGACCNTCGTCGAGGCAGGCAACCAGTTCACCCGCGTCTGCCACTCGCACACCAAGACCGCGATCAAGCTCCTGAAAGGCATGCACCCCGGCAAGCGGGTCACCCTTCACGAGAGGGACTACGACGGCCTTATCGAGGAGTGGCTGATCGCCCGCGGCGCGCAGTCCCTCACCGACCCGCGGCCCGCCCCGACGCGCGCCACCCCGTCCGGCCGGCGCCGCCTCGGACNCCACTGATGGCCACCGGCGTCCGTGCCGACCTACGCCGCCTGCCCTGGTGGGCTCTCGGCCCCGTCATCGCCCTCGCTCTGATCGTCCTGGCATTGCGCGCGGTGGGCCTGGCCGTCGCGCTGGTCGTGGACATCGCCGAACGGATCGATGTCGCGGTCGGCACGGCCGCCGGGATCAGCCCCCTCGGCGCCTCCACCGTCCTGCTGCCCGCCGACGTTCCCGCCCCGGCCTGGCAAGGAGACCTCCGATGAGCGAACAGCCCACGTTTGACCAGGCCGACCCTGACGGCACGGTGCTGGCCGGCCCCTGGGTGCCTCTCCGCGACCTGGACGACTTCGACGAGACCCGCGTGGTCGAAGGCGAGACCGTCGACGCCGCCGCACCGGTCGACGCCGGTGTGGTGGGCCGGGCGTTGGAGCCGCGCCGGCCGGGTCCGCTGGTCCGCGCTGACCGGGTGCGGGCCGTGGCCCGGCCCGTGGGCCGGGTGGTGGTGCAGGTCGGCTATGGGCATGCGGTGTGGGCGCGCCGGGCCACCGACGCGGCGACGCATGCGGCGATCCGGGAGCAGATTCGCGCGGCACGCGCCCGGGGCGACGCGGTGGAGCTGGCGGAGTGGTTGGACCGGTTGCAGGCGGCGAAGAACGCCCGCCGGGCCCGGCTCGCGAGCCTGCCTGAGGTACTGAAGGCCACCGCGATCACCGCCGCCGCCGGGGTGCTGGTCGTGGCCACCGGCCTGGTCGCCGTCGGCATCATCGTGGGGGTCGTGACCCCGCTGGGGATCGGCTGGGATGCCTACTGGACGTTCCTCGGCTGGCTGCTGGGCACCCTGGTTGCCTGGGCCACCGTCCTGATCCCCTTGGCCGCTGCCGGTCTGGTGCCCGCGTGGTTGCTGGCGGCCTGGCGGGCCGGCCGGGACGACGCCCCGGGATGGGTCGCGACGTCCGGGGAGACCGACGTCGACATCGTCGTCGNCGAACGCAGCCTCACCCAGGCTCTCGCCGCGCTACGGATCAAGCAGATCACCGACTATCTTAAGATCGCCCCGTTGCAGTACGTGGTGCCCGCCCGCAAGGACGGCCGCGGCACCTACGCGCTGATCCGGATGCCCGGCGGCCTGGCCGCCAGCTACATCACCGCGCAGACCCGCCGCGAGTCGATCNCCTCCAGCCTGCGCCGCCGCGTCGGGGAGGTGTGGCTGCGCACCGGCGACGACGCCGGCCTGCTCGACGTGTGGATCGCCGACCCCGGCGCGTTGAAGGAAGGCGCCGGCCCCTACCCGCTGCTGTCCGACGGGTTCGTCGACGTGTTCAAGGGCGTGCCGTTCGGCCGGACCCTACGCGGGGACGGCCTGACCGCCCCGGTCATGGAACGCAACACCATCACCGGCGGTCTGCCAGGCCAGGGCAAAAGCTCCTCCGCCCGCACGATGCTGGCCGGGGCAGCGCTGGACCTCACCGCCGAGCTGCGGATCTGGGTACCCGACACGAACTTCGACTTCGAGTACTTCAAGCCCCGCGCCAGCCGCTACGTGATGGGCGCCGAAGACGACAAGATCCGCCAGATCCTCGAAGACCTCCGTGAGCTCTACGCCGAGGTCCAGGCCCGCGGTCAGCTTCTCGTCGACCACAAGATTCCCGCGGTCACCCGGAAGATCNCCAGCCAGGGGGTGGGGCTGCACCCGCTGTTCTGCCTGCTGGAAGAGGCCCACCTCGCGATCCAGCACCCCGAGTACGGCGCGGAAATCTCCCAGCTTCTCGTCGACATCGTCAAGCTCGGCCGCAAACGCGGCATCCACCTGATCGTGTCCACGCAGGCACCGACGAAGGACTCGATGCCCCGCGATGTCACCCGCAACTGCTCCAACGGCATCGCCTACGCCGTTGGAGACCACGTCGCCAACGACGCCCTGTTGGGCCAAGGCGCCTACAAGGCCGGCCACCGAGCCACCGAACTCATCCCCGGTACCGACAAGGGCACCGCCGTGGTCAAGGGCTTCACCGGTGAACGCTCCGTCATGGCCCAGACCTACTTCATCCACGTCGACCAGGTCCCCGCCCTCATCCGCCGCGCCCTGGACGAGCTGGACCGCAAGGGCCTGCCCGTCCCCGGCTCCACCACCCCCCGACCCGCCGACCAGACCGGCAACCGCGATCTGCTCGACGACCTCGACCAGGTCCTCGGCACCGAGGTCCTCCCCGTCGCGAAGGCCGCCGCGCTGCTGCAGAACCTCGCCCCCACCTGGCCGGCGTACAAGGCCCTCACGGGCGCCGCCCTGGTCAAGCTCCTCGCCACCGAAGGGATCAAGGTGCCGTCGACCGGGAACCGGTGGCCCCTCGACCCGCTCACTGTCCGTGAGGAAATCAACCGGAGGTCCACCGCCGACCTCGACGAGTGAGTGACCCCCCNCCCCCGTCCGAACCCTGCCCCGCAGCCCCCGCCGACACCCCCGAACTCACCGCCTCACCAGGCCTCACCCCGCTAACACCCCGCAGACCAGCACCCATATCGATCATCCAGGACCGTCCGGTTAGAGATCTAACCCGGTTCCCGTGATCTCACCGGCCGCGGCCACCATCCCCCACCCCCACGTCCGACTACCCACGGCAAGGAGACCCTGATGGGACTTGGCAGGCGGCTCGTCGACCGGATCGTCGGNGACACCAACCGGACCAAGCCATCCAACGGCACGCACTGCGGCGCCTGCGGCCACCCCTACACCGACGCCGACCCGGCCAAGAAGGTCTGCTGGGACGGCTACGGCGGCACGCGCGGCACCCACAAGGTCCACCTCAGCCACACCACCGACCCGGCCAGCGGCTACTACCAAGCTCGCTGATCGCCTGACCCACCCCACCCGACCGGCACCGAAGGGACATCCGCCATGCCGAAGCCGATGTACTCGATCTACTGCACCGACCAGGACCACGGGGTGATGGGCACCCGCCGGGTCCGCAGCCAGGCCGAGGCCGAGCAGTGGGCCGAGGAGCACGAGCAGGAACACCGCGACCGCGGCGACCACCGCAACAACGTCACCCCCGTCGAGATCCGCCTCCTGCCCCGCACCCCACGCGCCCCCGCTGACGCGCCCCCCGCTGCCCGCCGTCGCAGAGCCGGGCCCGGACCCGCGGTCCGCTCCTGACCGACCCGCCCCCACACCCCTGCGAACCGGAAGGACCTTCCGATGCCTCACACCACACCGATCCTGACCGCCGACATGGTCCTGTTCTCCCAGACCGACGCCGGCACGCAGGTCCTGCTCATCCAACGCGGCCACAACCCGTTCCGGGGCCGGTGGGCCCTGCCCGGCGGCTACGACGCCCCCGGCCGCGACCCCCGCGGCCCGCTGGTCAGCCACGCCTTCACCGCCCTGGTCGGCCGAACCCCGAAGGCGACCGCTGGCGACGACGCGGCCGCGGCCCGCTGGCGTCCGCTGGCCACCGTGCTCGCCGAGGGCCGCCTGGCCTTCGACCACGAACAGATCATCCGCGACGCCGCCGCCCTCTACGGCCTCGNCTGACCACACCCGAGCCCGCCGGCAGGCAACACCGACCCCCACCCCGAACGATCACGTCGAAGGAGAACACCGTGGGCCTGTTCAGGTTGGAGAACCCACCGAAGGAGAAGAAGACCACCCCCGCGGCTCCCGTCGCCCGCAGGGAAGGGCAGCCCGCCAATCAGAACAGCCCGAAGAAGGGCCGCCACTCCTAACATCGCCGGGCACCGCCGTATCCACCTGACCTTCACCACACGCATTCCCTGACTACACCCCAAATCCTTTTCGTACCGAGCCCGCGCTACCCCCATGCCGAAAACAGGCCGGGAACCGAGGAAAGGAACGCATTCATGGGCCGGAACAAGGACGACCAGCGCACCTCCTGGGGCGACAAGCCCGGAAAGCCGATCACGTCCAGCAGACTGACCCGCCGCGACCTCGGAAAGATCGTGCTCAAGGCCACGGTCGGCACTATCGCCCTCAACGGACAGAACCCCGACCTCGAGATCAGGGACTGAGCGCACCAGCCACCGCCCCCCTTCTTTTCTCGCCCGACCGTGACCCCGGTTCAGGAGACCGCCATGCCCCGCAAGATCCGCATCACTTCCTTCGGCTACCTGCACAACACCGCGCCGCCGGCCGACGTCGTTGTCGACCTGCGCCCCTACCGGGACCCGCACATCTCACCCGAGCTGCGTGACCTGACCGCGAGAGACCCCCAGGTCCGCCAGGCGGTCATGAGCACCCCCGGTATCCGCGAACTCGTCGACGCGACCGTCGCCGACCTGCGCACCCGTGCTCGTCGCCGCCAGTCCGAGCCCCTGCGCGTCGCGATCGGCTGCGCCGGGGGACGCCACCGCGCCCCCACCGTCGCCGACGCCATCGCCGACGGCCTCCACACCTTCGCGAAGGTCCGCGTCACCCACCGCGACCTGCGCAAACCCGTCGTCCGCCGCTAACCCCCTGTTGACCCCGTGGTGCGGCGGGGTGCCGATCACCCCGCCGCACCACCCCCCTCAGAAAGGACCCGATCCCACGTGAGGTTCACCCCGCCCGCCCGCCGGAACCGCTGGCCGTTCCTGGTCGCCCTCGCCGCCCTGGCCTTCCTCGCCTACGCCGCGCACTCCCCCCAGCCCGCCGCCACCGCCGCCGGCACCCTCACCGGCCACGCCCTGCACGCCGCCCACGGCCTGGCCACCTTCGTCCACGCCCTCTAACCCGCACACCGCGACCCCGTTGGAAAGGGACTCCCATGGCACACGAAGACCTCATCGCCGACGTCGTCAACCTGGCCCGCAAAGTCCGCGCCGGAAAGCCGGGCGCCGCCGATCTCGCCGAAGCTGCCCGCGAACTTCAGTCCTTCACCGGCATCCGGCCCGGCTACTTCGCCGGAATCCCGAACAGGCGGTCTCCCGATCCGATGGTCAACATGCGGTGGGACGTCGCCCGGGAGGGACGCGGGTACCTCGCCGTGACCGCCGAAGCGGTCCGGCGAGCATTCCCCGACAGCAGGACGACGTCGACTCTCGACTGGATCAGCATTCACGGCCTCGGCGTTCTGCCCGGAAAGCTCCCCGACCGGGACACGGCCACGGTCGTGCTCTACGACTACAAACTCCCCGTCGGCAGCCTTCTCAGCGCCATCCACGACGGCAACGAACCGAAAACCACCGCCGCTATCCGCCGACTCGCGGTGACCGGACCATGACGAAATTTTCGATCCGGAGCATGCCGCTTCAACCGGAGGGCCGGGTCGCCCGCCGCGGCAACCTTGTCGCACTGGTCAGGAAGGCACCCGGCTACCGCGGGCGTCCCCCGGGTGCCGTCGAGGTCACCCTGGCCCGGATCACCGGCCTGACCCGCGACGGCGAGATCCGCAGCTACCGGCCCGTCGCCCCCGCCCAGGACTACGACGTCCCGGTCGAGCGGTACTGGCAGGACATCGAGGGCTTCACCGACGCCTCGAATCTCGACCCCGACCGGGCAATCGAGATCGCCCGCGCCCACACCTGGCCCGGCCACCCCGACGCGCCGCGCCCGTGGGAGTCCCTCGAAGACGCCCGCCGCGCCCTGCGCGCCGCCCGCCGCAGCTAGCCGACCCACCCCGGCCGATCGGCACCCACCAGCCGGACCTACCGATCACGACCAGCAAGCCGAGCAGGCGGGCCGGGCCTTCATGTCCCACCAGACCTCGAACCCGGCCCGCCTACCCACCCGCCACCCGCATCCTCACCGCCCTGGAGCACTCGTGACCACCACCGAACCCGCCACCGGCCCGGTCGGCATCCGCCACCACATGACCACCGCCCGGATCCTCACCGTCAAGAACGGGACCGGCCAGCCCCCACGCATCGCCGCCCTGGCCCTCACGCCCGGGCTGTACCTGGCCCGAGGCCACCGCTACTGCCCGGTCATCCTCACCGTCGATGAGCACGAGTGGTTCACGACCTGCGAAGACGACGTCGACTGGCCGGCGTCCTGCCCCCACCGGCCCCACTGGGCCTGGCGACTCATCACCACCGCCGGCCTCGAGCTGAGCCCGTTCGCCTTCGAGCAACCGGTCGCCGCGGTCCGCGCGGCCGCCGCCGACCTCGCCCGCCTGCCCATCCCCTGGACCGACACCAACCCCGGCCGCCAACGGGCCGCCGTCCTCGGCTTCGTCCGCGACCAGGCCCTCGACATCCTCCGCAGGTTCGACCGCGGCGCCTACACCACCGCCCATGCCACGCCTGGCGAGCGGGAAGCCGCATGACCACCGCCCCGGGCACGCCCGACGCTGCCGGCCCTGTCGGGATCCGCCTGCACGGCGCTCCCACCGACGTCGCCGCCGTCCTGGCCGTCCTGCGCGCCGCTCTGCTCACCGGAACGGCGAGCCGCCCCTACCCGGACCGGGCCGGCGGCCGGATCCGCATCTATCTCACCGTCCCACCCGGCAGCCCCGCGCAGGAACGCCCGTGAGGTTCTACGACCCGGCCGGCCGCCGGTACGGCCTGCCGACCTTCCCGTTCCGGATGGCCCCCGACCATCTCGCCACCCGCGCGCAGCTCGCCGCGATGGGCCTACGACCTGTCGGCGACCCGGTGGCCCAGCTCGCGTGGGCCGGCCGCCCCGGGCGGCGCCGCGGCGCCGGCTACCGCACCGCCGCCCTCTACCACCTCGCCCACACCGTTCTGCGCGACCCGCCAAGCCCGGCCCGGCTGGTCCAGCTCGCCGCGGCCCGCGCCCGCCGCCGCTGCTGCCCGACCTGCCATGCCGACGTCGGCTACGTCATCCCGGCCCGCTACGGCCAGTGCCTCGACTGTCAGCAACCCCAGACCACCGCCGCATAACCCCCGGAAAGGACATCTCCGATGGCGAACGAAACCCCGATCACGATCAGCGGGAATTTGACCGCCGACCCTGAGCTGAAGTTCACCCCCGCCGGCGCGGCGCTGTGCCGGTTCACCGTCGCCTCCACCCCCCGCCGCTACGACAAGGACACCGGGAAGTGGGTCGACGGGGAGGCGCTGTTCCTGACCTGCACCGCGTGGCGGACCGCCGCGGAGAACGTCGCCGAATCGCTGACCAAAGGCATGCGGGTCGTGGTCACCGGCCGGCTACGTCAGCACCACTGGGACGACCCCGAAACCGGCCAGCACCGCTCCATGTTCGGCCTGGACGTCGACGACGTCGGCGCGTCGCTGCTGTTCGCCACCGCCAGCGTGCGCCGCGCCTCCCGCGGCACCACCACGGCCGGGGACGACGCCTGGGCGACCGCCACCGGCCAGCGGCCCGCCGCCGCCGGGGCGACGAACGAGACGGACCCCGCCTACAGCACGGAACCGCCGTTCTGACCTGCCCCGCCCACGGCGGAAGACGGGGGCCGGCCGGGCCGGCCCGGCCGGCCTGCCCCGCCCGCATCTCGATTGGAGGTCCGATGCCCGCCGCATCCGGTGCCCCTGCTCCCGGTGGTTTCACCGTCGGGGAATGGGCCCGTGACATCGACGCCGCCCGCTGGCAGGTCCTGCACGACGCGATCGACGAGCACGGCCACTGGCGCCCCGGCCACACCACCGCCTACGCCGACGCCCAGGCGGCGGCCACCGCGGCGCTGCGCACCGTCGCCCTACACCTCGGGGTTCCCCTGGCGCAGGTCGGGCCGTGCGGGTCCTGCGCCGCCTTCTGCCATCTCTACGGCCCCAGCGGGAACCCGCTGTGCCCACGCTGCCTCGCCGCCGCCCGCGCCGCCGCCGCCCGCGCCGCCGCCCGCGCCGCCGCCGCCCGCGCCGCCGCCGCGCGCGTCGAAGCGGCCCGGCCGGAGCATCGGAGGGCGGCATGAGCGGCGCCGCGGGCCGGCTGCATGCCGCCCGTGGGTACGCCGCCCGCGGCTGGCATGTGTTCGTCCTCGGCCGCACCAAACGACCCGTCGCGAACTGCCCGCGGTGCGCCGCCGCCGGCCCCGACCACGACCCGCACGCCTGCCCCTGCCTGACCTGCCACGGCTTCTACGCCGCCACCATCGACCCCGACCGGATCGCCGCCATGCTCACCGCGCACCCCGACGGTCTGCTCGCGATCCGCACCGGCGCCGTGTCCGGGCTGGCGGTGGTCGACATCGACCCCCGCCACGGCGGCCGCCTCGACCGGACGCTGATGACCCCCACCGCAGCCGTGGCCACCCCCGGCGGGGGCTGGCACCTCTACTACACCCATCCCGGCCGGCCCCTGCCCGCGAAACTCCCTGGCCGCGACGGCATCGACATCAAAACCGATGGCGGCCTGGTCGTCGCCCCACCGTCCACCCCCGCAGGCGCCCCACGCGGCTACCGGTGGACCGTCCCGGCCCGGCCGGTGGGAGAGATGGCCCCCCGCCTTCTCCAGGCCTGCCGGACCCGTCCGGGGCCGGCGGTCCCAGCGTCGACCGTCACTCCCACGCCCAGACCAGCCCGCCGCCAGGGCGGGGGGGCCATCTCCCACCCTGACGCGCTGCTCGCCGCGACGCTCGCCGCCGTCGACCACGCCCCCAAAGGCCGCCGCCGCGTCACCCTCTACGGCGCCGCCCGCGGCCTGGCCCGCATGGTCGCCGCCGACGCCCTCACCGCCCCCGACGCCGTCGCCGCCCTCACCGCCACCGGTGAACGCAACGGCCAGACCCCCCGCGACATCCGCGGGGCGATCAAAGGCGGTTTCGAAGCCGAAGGCATGCCCACACCCGTCTAACCCCCGCCCGGCGGCCCGCCGCAGGCCCCCGCACATCGAAGGAGGTGCCATGAGCCCACCACCATCCGGCAACGTCTGGCCGATCCGCCCCGACGACCCGACCCTGACCCCACCGATCGGCGACGGGCCGATGTGGGAACTTCCCGTCCCGCTCGCCCGCGCCGCGCCACCGCAGCCGTTCCCGCTGGAGGTGTTCCCCGGCTGGCTGGCCGACATGGTCCGCGCAGTCGCGACGTTCACCCAGACCGACCCCGCCATGGCCGGCGCCGTCGCCTTAGCCGTCCTGTCGACCTGCGCCGGGGGCCGGCTACAGGTCGAACCCCGCCCCGGCTGGCGGGAACCAGTGAACCTGTTCCTCGCCGCCGTCGCCGACCCCGGGGAACGCAAAAGTCCCGTCCACGGCGCCCTGGTCGCCCCCCTGCTCGCCGCCGAACACACCCTGATCACCCGCGTCACCCCCCTGGCCGCGGAGAACGCCGCGCTGCGCGACATCGCCGAACGCACCGCCGAACAGGCCAAGAACGCCGCCGCCCGCGCGGCGAAGGACAAGCGCAAGGGTCTGACCGACGACGCCGTCGCCGCAGCCCTGGAAGCCGAAGCCATCACCGTGCCCACCACACCCCGGCTCCTCGGCGACGACGCCACCCCCGAAGCCCTCACCACCCTCATGGCCGAACACGGCGGACGCATCGCCCTGATCAGCGACGAAGGCGGCATCTTCGACGTCCTCGCCGGCCGCTTCTCCTCCGCCCCGAACCTCGACCCCTACCTCAAAGGCCACGCCGGACGGCCCATGCGCGTCGACCGCAAAGGCCGGCCCTCGGAATTCATCGCCACACCCGCCCTCACCGTCGGCGTCATGATCCAACCCGCTGTCCTGCGGAAGTTCGGTCAGAACGATGACCTCGCCGGCCGCGGCCTGGTCGCCCGGTTCCTGTTCGTCCTGCCCGCGTCCCTCGCCGGCTGGCGTGACGTCGACGCCCCACCCGTCCCCGAACCCGTCGCCGACGTCTACGCCCGCCGCATCCACGACCTCGCCGCGACGCTGGCCGAATGGACCGACCCCGCCGTCGTCGCCCTCACCGACGACGCCACCGCCCTACGGGTCGCGCACGCCGAACGCATCGAGACCCAGCTACGCCCCGGCGGCACCTACCGCGACATGCGCGACTGGGCCAACAAGCTCGCCGGCACCACCCTGCGCATCGCCGGCCTGCTGCACATGGCCCACCACCCCACCGACGGCTGGCGCCGCCCCCTGCAAGCCGAGCAGATGGCCGGCGCGATCCGGCTCGCCGACGTCCTCGCCGCCCACTACGCCACCGCCCTGCACACCGTCACCGCCGACCCCAACAGCGGACCCGCCGGCCGGACCCTGCGGTTCCTCATCGACAAGAAGATCACCGACTTCACCCGCCGCGACCTCCACCGCCGCCTCATCCGCCAACTCCCCAAAACCGGCGACGTCGCCGCCGTCCTCGACACCCTCAGCGCCCTCGGCTGGACCCGCCAACGCCCCGACGGCCGCTACGAACTCCACCCCCGCGCCGCAGACCTCGCCGACACCGTTGACACGTTGACAACCAACATCAACAGCGCCTTCACCGCAGGTCAGGACACCGAAACCAGTGTCAACACCCCCGCCGACACCCCGTTGACAGCCGTTGACGCCCAAGGCGAGACGGGCGAGGTGTCAACACCTGTCAACGCCCTGTCGACACCCCCGTTGACACCCAAAAACCCGCCATGAACCGCAAGAACGCTCCCATGCGGCCCGACTGTCAACGTGTCAACGCCTCCCGCGCCCCACCACCGCCAGGACGCCAACCCGCACCCCCGACCGACCGCTCGAAGCGGCCCCGACGACCAGCCGACCAAGCAACCCGCCGGGACCGCACCCCAACCCACCCGAAGNAGGACGGAGCAACCCCAGCATGACCCCGAGCGCCACGCCGTCGACCCCAGTCACGGACGGGACCACACCAAGACACCCAACCCGTCGAAGCTCGCCGACCACACGGGCCAGGAAGGCAATGGCACCGCCACCGCAACCCGGCCCCCGCGAGCTCCTGCCGCTCGCCCAGGTCCTCGCCGAGCTCGGCGACGAGCGCGGCCCGCTCGCCCGCAGCACCTTCGACGACTGGCGCGCCCGCGGCGCCGCCCCCAAGGTCATCAAGCTGCCCAACGGGCAACTCCGCATCGACCGCGCCGACCTCAACGCCTGGCTCGACAGCCGCACCCAGGACCCCGCCGTATGACCACCCCGCACGACGCCGGCCGCCCCCACCAGGGCGGCCGGCCCACCACCTTCGACGTTCGCATCTGGGCCATCAAGACGATCAGGAACAAGTCGCGGCCGGACACCTACCAAGTCCGCTGGAGGGTTGCAGGACGCCCAAAGCCCAACTCGAAGAACTTCGCCACGCTGCCACTCGCCAAGGCCCGTCATGCCGAGCTATTTGCCGCGACGAAGAAGGGCGAGGCCTTCGACGTCGAACTGGGAGTCCCGATCGGTGAGGTCCGCGCTGCACTGGCCGCGGAGGTGCCTACACGTCCGCGNACCTGGCTGGAGCACGCCCGCGACTACGCCGATGCCCGATGGGACGAGCGACAGGCCCCAGGCACCCGCCGGGCGCTCGCCGACGCCCTGGCGACGGTCACACCAGCCCTTTTCTCCGAGAGACCACCGGACGAGATCTCTAACCTGGTGCGTGAGGCACTGTTCGGCTGGCTGTTTCAGAGCGGATCCCGCCGGTCGTCGACCGACGACGGCACGTGGGCGGAGAACCCGCCGCCGGCCAAACTGACGCAGGCCGTGGCCTGGCTGGAAGAACACACCATGCCGCTTCCGGAGCTGATGGATCCCGACCTCATGCGTGCCTGCCTGACCCTTCTGGGACGCAAACTTGCCGGCGGACCCGCTGCGCCGAACACCGAGCTGCGCAAGCGGATCGCGTTCGGAGCCTGCCTGAACTTCGCCGTCGTCCGTGGCGACCTGCCGGCCAACCNTCTGCCTGCGTTGGACCGGGCCGCACCGAAGACCCGGGACCAGGTGGACAGACGAGTCGTCGTGAACCACATGCAGGCCCGTGCACTCCTGGAGATGGGGGTGCGGCCGGTGGCGCCGGATTTGGTCGCCTGGTACGGCGGGATGTACTACGGGGCGCAAAGACCAGGGGAGATGCAGGAGCTGCGTTACCCCGAGAACCTGACGCTGCCACCACGTGGGTCCGGTCGGTGGGGAGNGATCGTCTTGGTCGGCAACAACCCGGAGATGGCGCCCGGATGGACGGACGAGGGGGAGCGGAGAGCCCGGGAGCTTAAGCACCGCGCGCCCGGCGAGACCCGGGAGATGCCGGTTCCTCCACCGCTGGTCGACCTGTATTGGGCGCACCTGGACAAGTTCGGCACTGCGCCGGACGGACGGCTGTTTCGCGGCTTGAAAGGCGGCCCGGTCACCTCAGTCCGCCATCGGGAGGTATGGGCGAAGGCACGCCAGCGAGCATTGACCCCCGCTGAAGTAGCCTCACCGCTTGCGCGCCGACCATACGACCTTCGACACGCTGCGGTGTCGACGTGGCTGAACGCCGGCGTAGCGCCCACCCAGATCGCGGAGTGGGCGGGGCACTCGGTAGCCGTCCTGCTGCACACCTACGCCCGATGCATCGTCGGCCAGGACGAAGCGGCCCGCAGGCGCATCGAAGCCGCCTTGCTACTCGATGCGCCTGCCGATGAGTCCATGCCACGTCCATAAACGATCGGGGTCGGTCGCCACCGGTCGGGAATAGTCGGGACCGTCGCGAGCGGACAGGGAGAACAGATCATGGCTCCTGACAGGGGAAACGACTTGAGGTCAGCCCTTGAGCAGCGCGCGGGACATGACGACGCGCTGGACCTGGTTGGTGCCCTCGTAGATCTGCGTGATCTTGGCGTCGCGCATCATTCGTTCGACCGGGAAGTCGCGGGTGTAGCCGGCGCCGCCNAAGAGCTNCACCGCGTCGGTGGTGACCTCCATCGCCACGTCGGAGGCGAAGCACTTGGCGGCGGCAGAGACGAAGCCGAGGTTGGGCTCGCCGCGTTCGGCCCGGGCGGCGGAGACGTAGACGAGGTGGCGGGCCGCCTCGATCTTCATGCCCATGTCGGCGAGCATGAACTGGACGGCCTGGTTGTCGGCGATCGCCCGGCCGAACTGGCGGCGCTGCTTGACGTAGGCGATGGCGGCGTCGAGCGCCCCCTGGGCGATGCCCACGGCCTGCGCGCCGATCGTCGGCCGGGTGTGGTCAAGGGTGGCGAGCGCCGTGCGCAGGCCGGTGCCCGGCTCGCCGATGATGCGGTCGGCGGGGATCGTGCAGCCGGTGAGGTGGATCTCCCGGGTGGGGGAGCCCTTGATGCCGAGCTTGCGTTCCTTCGAGCCGACCTCGAAGCCGGGGTCGTCGCGGTGCACGACGAAGGCGGAGATGCCGTCGGCCTTCTTCGTCGCGTGCGGGTCGGTCACGGCCATCACGGTGTACCAGGTCGACACGCCGGCGTTGGTGATCCAGGTCTTGGTGCCGTCGAGGACCCAGTGGTCGCCGTCGAGGCGGGCGCGGGTGCGCATCGAGGCGGTGTCGGAGCCCGCCTCCCGCTCGGAGAGCGCGTAGGAGATCATCGCCTCGCCGCTGGCCAGGGAGGGCAGCACGAGGCGCTTGAGCTCCTCGGAGCCGGCGAGGATGATCGGCATGCTGCCGAGCTTGTTCACCGCGGGGATCAGCGAGCTCGACGCGCAGACGCGGGCGACCTCCTCGATGACGATGCAGGTGGCCACCGAGTCCGCCCCCTGCCCGCCGTAGCTCTCCGGGACGTGCACCGCGGCGAAGCCGGCCCGGTCGAGCGCCTCGCGCGCCTGGTCCGGGAACCGTTCGTGCTCGTCGACGTCGGCGGCGAACGGCGCGATGTCCTTCTCGGCGAGCGTGCGCACCGCCTCCCGCAGCGCGGTGTGCTCCTCGGCGAGCTGGTAGAGGTCGAAGCTCGGGTTCACAGCAGGCCGCCTTGGTCGTCGGGTCCTCGGATGGCACGAGGGGTCAGGCCGCGCACGGGATTCAGTCCGCGTCGTTGTTCAGACCGTGTCGGTCAGTCCGCGTCGTCGGTCAGGCCGCGTAGTTGTGGAAGCCGCGGCCGGTCTTCTTGCCGAGCANCCCGGCGTCGACCATGCGCATGAGCAGCGGCGGCGGCGAGTACAGGGGCTCCTTGAACTCCTCGTACATCGATTCGGCCACCGCCTTGATGGTGTCGAGGCCGATGAGGTCGCACAGGCGCAGCGGGCCCATCGGATGGGCGCAGCCGAGCACCATGCCGCGGTCGATGTCCTCCGCGACGGCGAAGCCGGACTCCAGCATCCGTACCGCGGCCAGCAGGTAGGGAACGAGCAGCGAGTTCACCACGAAGCCGGCCCGGTCCTTCGAGCGGATGACCTCCTTGCCGAGCCGGCCGGTGACGAAGCCCTCGGCGGCGGTCTCGGTCGCCGGCGCCGTCAGCAGGGACGGGACGATCTCGACGAGCTTCTGGACGGGCACCGGGTTGAAGAAGTGGATGCCGACGACCTGCTCCGGCCGGGACGTCGCCATGCCCAGCTTCATGATCGGAATAGACGAGGTGTTGGAGNCGAAGATCGCGTCCGGCCGCGTCACGACCTTGTCGAGTGCCCCGAAGATGTCCGCCTTGAGCTGCTCGTTCTCGGCGACCGCCTCGATCACGACGTCACGGTCGGCGAAGTCGCCGAGATCGGTGGTGAAGGTCAGCCGCGCGAGCACCNCGTCCCGGTCCGCCTCGGTCAGCTTGCCGCCGCGGACCCCGCGGTCCAGCGAGGACGTCAGCCGCGTGCGACCCGCGCTCAGGGCCGGCTCGTCGATCTCGCGGACGGCGACGTCCAGGCCCGCGCGGGCGGCGACCTCGGCGATCCCGGAGCCCATCAGCCCGCACCCGATCACGCCCAGGCGGGTGAACGTGGAACCCGAGTCGGCCTCGGCGGCAGTCACCTCGGCGGCAGCCGCCCGGGCGACGGGGTCCGCTGTCTGCACCGCATCCACCGAAGTCACTCCTCGCGCTCGCCTGATCCCGAATCTGCTGGGGGACATCGACGGTGCCGGAACCGCGGCAGCCACGACGATCGGCCACGCGGGCGCGGCACGTCAACCGCAGGCGGCGCGCGACGGATCTCGGCCCGCTTCCACGAGGCGTCGGGCGGCTGGGGGCGACGGCTCCGGACACCGCTTCCGTGTCCACGTCCAGCCTAGTCCGTGTGCCTGTTCCGCTCATCAGATCGGACGTCGGNCCAGGTCAGGACTTCAACAGCAACGACCAGATGGGCAGCGTGGCAAACGACAGNGGCACCCCGACCCCCACCAGCAGGCTGGGCAGCGGGGTGGCGAGATCGTGCCGGGCGGCGATGAGCGCGCCCGCGACCATCGGTGGCATCGCCGCCTCGAACAGCGCGATCGTCACGTCGTGGTCGCCGAGCGTTCCGGTCAGCGCGTAGACCCCCACCACCAGCGCGGGGGCGACGACCAGCTTCACACCGAGGCCGAGCGCCAGCTCGCGCCACCACTGCCGGACGGCTCGCACCTCCAGTTGCAGGCCGATCGAGAACAGGGCGAGCGGGGTGAGGGTCGCGCCGAGCGAGGCCAGCGCCGAGTCCAGCCAGTCGGGGAAGGCCAACGGCCGCAGCGCCAACGCGGCCACCAGGGCGCACAGCGCCGGCGCGGTCAGGACGCGGCGAGCCAGCTCCGCGCGCGGCAGGGACGCCCCGGCGATGATCGTGACGGCGCCGAGCACCACGGTGTTGAGCAGCAGGAACGAACCAAGCTGGTCGACGAGCACGGCGATGGGCACCGACGACGCCCCGAAGAAGACCGTGACCATCGGAAAGCCGACGAAGCTGGTGTTGGCCACCGCCGTCGCGGCGACCAGGGCCGTCACCGTCGGGCGGGACAGCCCCATCGGCCGCGCCGCGAGCAGGTACAGCGCCGTGGACAGGACGAACAGCAGGTAGGGCGCGGCCACCACGAGCGCGAGGTTGCCCGGGAAGGTCACGGTATGCATGGCGCGCAGGACGAGCGCCGGCAGCGCGATGTCGAGCAGCCAGGTGTTCACGACCGCGGCGGNCTGGGCGGGCAGCCGCTGCCGGCGCCGGACCACGATGCCCGCAACCAGGCCGACAAGCAGGACGACCAGGGCGGACATCCGGCCATCGTGGCAGTCGGCGCCGCCGTGCAGGGCCGCACGTGGGCCAGCCCACGTCACGGTCTGCGACAGCTCGGCCGGTCGGCGGGCAGCTCAGCCGGTCAGCGGGCAGCTCAGCCGGTCAGCGGCGCTCCGCCCGGCGTCGGCGCGCCCGACGCACCCGGCGCAGCAGCCGGGGGAACGCGATGTTCGCGGCGAACAGCGCCGCGGCGAGCAGGTAGTTACCCTCGCCCAGGCGTTCCTGACCGGGTAGGGGCAGCAGTGTGTAGGTGATCAGGACGAGGGCCGCCAGCAGCAGGGTGCCCACCATCACCCCGCCGATCCAGGGCGGCGAGTCGCTCATCGACCGCGACCGCCGGCCCGCCGGCCGGGAACGCGCACCGTCCATCGCCACTGCCGAGTTACTCCTCACGGGTCGTTGTGGCGGACATCCTGTTGTCATTGTGGAGGACGGATGGCAGATTGACGGATCAGTTCTGCCGAACCGTCGGATGCCCGTTTCGTGCCTGCATTGGCCCGGTCGGTGACCTGCCGGTCGGCCCGGCGGATCGGAGGTGCCGGTGGCGGCTCCCGTGCTCACCGCGCCCGGTGGGATTGCCTGGCGTGACGGTAAACGGTATATGTGGCTGACCGCCATCATCGTGCCACTGCTCGCCATCGTGAGCTACGGGTTGTGGCACCGTACGGGCCTCGGGGTGCATTGGTGGATCACCCCGCTGTTCGTCTTCGTCCTTGTCCCGCTGCTGGACATATCGACGCCCGCGGATTCGGTGAATCCTCCCGAAGAGATCCGGGCCGCTCTTGAAGCGGATCGTTTCTACCGCCGGTGCACCTACCTCTACCTGCCGCTGGCCGGCATCGGTCTGGTCCTCGGCGCCGCGGCCTGGGCGGGCGGCGAACTGTCGCCGGCCGCCCGCGTCGGCGTGGTGGTCTCGGTCGGCACGGTGACCGGGGTGGGCATCACGACGGCCCACGAACTGGGCCACAAGCGGGCTCGGCTCGAACGGTGGCTGGCGCGGCTGATGCTCGCGCCCACCTGCTACGGCCACTTCTACGTCGAGCACAACCGGGGTCATCACGTGCGGGTCGCGACGCCGGCCGACCCGGCCAGCGCCCGTCTCGGGGAGGGCTTCTGGCGCTTCTGGCCGCGCACCGTGGTGGGTAGCCTGCNGTCGGCCTGGTCGTTGGAGAGCCGCNGGCTGCGGCTGCGCGGCGCGCGGGTGGTCTCGTTGCGCAACGAGGTGCTGCTTGGCTGGCTGCTCACCGCCGCCCTGTTCGGCTCGCTGGCCGCCGCCTTCGGACCGTCGGTGCTCGTCTTCCTCGCCGCGCAGGCGGTGTTCGGGTTCACCCTGCTCGAAGGCGTCAACTACATCGAGCACTACGGGTTGGCCCGGGTCCGTACCGCCGACGGGCGTCACGAGCCCGTCACCCCGCGACATAGCTGGAACAGCGACGCGGTAACCAGCAATCTGGCGCTCTACCAGCTCCAACGACACAGCGATCATCACGCCCATCCCACCCGGCGCTACCAGGTCCTGCGTTCGTTCGAGGAGTCGCCGCAACTGCCGGCGGGATACGCCACGCTGCTGCTCGCCGCGTACCTGCCCCCGGTGTGGTTCCGGCTGATGGACGACCGCGTCGTCGCCCATTACGGCGGCGACCTGAGCCGGGCGAACGTACATCCGCCGCGGCGGCGCGCTCTGGCGGCCCGTTACCGCGCTTAGCGGATCCCGTCCCACATCGCACCCGCCGGCGCGATCCGCGACCGGGACGGTTCCATCGGGATGGGCGTCCGGGGCCGTTCGTCGTCCGAGGCCGGCCGGGCCGGGGCGGCGGCCGACGGTCGGGCGTCGGCGGCGGGATCGGCGGCGCCGTTCGGCCCGGCGGCGGCCCGGCCCGCGTCCCGCGCCACCACCGACGTCGACCCCGCCGGGGCGAAGCTGCGGGACTCCCCGCGGTCGTAGGCGAGCAGATCCTGGCAGAGATCGCGGTAACCACGCAGCGCCATGCGCAGATCCTCCGTCGACGCCTCGCCGCGGGAGCGCCAGGCTTCGCGCAGGTCGCCGCGCTGCGCCTCGATCCGATCCTGCAGGGCGCGCACCGCCTCGTCGACCAGGCGGTCGGCCTGCTCGACCGCGGCCCGAGGATCGTCGACGAAGCCGAGCAGGATCTCCCGCCACCGGTCGGCGTCGCGCCCCTGGCCGGGCCGGGAGTTCGCCGCGGGGCGGCGGTCGTGCCTAATGCCGTCGAGGCTCATGACGGTCCTTCCTGTCGTGCTACGAGGGGGGCCGGCCACAGGGCGGCGTCGGTGCCGTCGGCGCGGTGACCGCGGAGGTCACCCGGCCGAGAGACGGGTTCTGGTGGACGAATCCGGGTTCGCGGGGGTTCACGCCTCCTGCTGACCGGGCGTGGCGGCGAGGCCGGCGGCAGGCCGGTCCTGCCGGTCCTGCCGGTTCGTCCGGTCGCCGGTGGAGCCGGCGTGGCTGCCGGCGCCGGCGGTCACGCCGACAAGCTGGTTGAACACCTCGCGGTANCGCACGAAGGCCGCGCGCAGGCTCTCGGTGTCCCGCCGGCCCGCGGCACCTTTCCCGTCCGGCTTGGCCGTGGTCTGCTTATGCGCCTCCCGGTAGCCGGCGACGACACGCGGATGGTCGGCGGACAGCAGCTCGGCGCGTTCGGTGAAACTGCCGGCCGGATAGCCCCGGGCCCGCATCACCTCACCGACGAGAGCGTCCGCCAGGCTGGTTGCCTCGGCGGGATCGTCCACGAAACGGGTCTGCAGCGTCTCCCAGCGGGCCGTGTAGGTCGCCCGGTCGGTCTGGGTCAGCGGGTTGATGGTGAGCGCGTCGCGCCGGTCGGCGATCTGCCGGAGCTGGCGTTCCGCCGATCGCCGGTCCGCGTGCTCGGCGAGCACGCGGTCGTACTCGGGACCGAATCGCCGCTGCAGCCCTGCCCGTCGGCTGTCACGCTGCCCGAGGAGCATGACGCTGGCGAGGACGGCGACGGCGCAGATCACCAGTAAAATCCAGCCTACGGTGAGCACGGGAAAACCTCCGCCTGACGTCCCTCTTCCGCATCATGATCCGCCCGGTCGGGTACCCAGGTGCCTTCACGGTAAACGCGGGGAAAGCGGAACCGGGCGTACCAGGGCCCCGATAGTGCCGTCGGGGGCGTGGCGACGCGCCTCGTTCCGCCTCGCCGCATTCCAGGCCAGGGCGAGTTCGGCGAGTTCGGCGCGCAGGATCGTCCGCCCCGGCTTCGGCGGGAACGACGTGTCGACGGCCGACCGGATCGGCGCGACCAGGTGCGCCCGATCAGGCCGAGCACCTGCAGGCGGACAGGTACGCCCGGCGCCGATCCCGATCCCGATCCCGATCTCGATCCCGATCCCGATCTCGATCCCGATCTCGATCCCGATCTCGATCCCGATCTCGATCCCGATCTCGATCTCGATCTCGATGACGGTTTCGTGGCCGAGAGTCAGCGCGAGTTCCATGGTGCGCTCCGCCGCGACGCGCGGCTCGCCGGCGCGGGCGTCCGGCACTCCGGCGAGCCGACGGAGCTGGATGCCCGTTTCGTCCTCGCCCGCGTGCCGGCCGCCGTCGAGGGCGGCGAACAGGGTCGCGGGCTGAAACCCCCGATGGAGGTAGGTCCGGGGGACGACGGTGATGTCGGCATAACGCACCCGCTGATCGGCCAGGAGCAGGGCCGCGCCCTGAGCAAGGAAGGAAGAATATCCCCGTCACCGGATGCAGGAACCTCAGCCGGCGTTACCGCCTCAGCCGGTGTTACCAGCCGCCGGNGCTCCCATCCCGCCCGGTCTGAATGGCGGGATCGATGCGGATTACCGGGCGGGCGGCCGGGGTCGGCGGGAGAGGCTTCGCAGGTCGATGCGGGCTCCAGCCGGATGTGNGGATCGACCTTGGGTGGCGCGTCGACGAACATCTTGTCATCGCCGGTCTGGAACACCTCGATCGCCATCGCACCCCGCCGTCGCCCGCTCGGCGGTGCGGAGCCCGAATTCCTCGGCTCGAGATTTCCGGAGGCACGTGCCGGTGGTCAAGAAAGCTGACGAGGAGCTGCCGGCCCCGGATGATCCGCTNCGACGCAGGCCGCGGCCGGTCAAGGCTGCGGGCCGTGTCGCCTGCCCAGGGTTGGCAAGCCTGCCCAGGGTCGGTATGCCTGCGCGGGTCAGGGCCAGGCGCCGGTCCGGGGCTGTGGGCCGCTCACGCCTCCGGGTCGTCCGGCTCGGTGGGCGGCCACGGGGCCGACCCGCCAAGGTGCGCGGGCACCCACCAGTCGGGCTCGCCGGGCGCGGGGCGCGGATAGCTTCGCTGCGCCTCGTCGAGCAGCTCCGTCATCACCTTGTGCAGGACGTCCGTCCCAGTCCGGCGGTCGGTGAGCTCGGCCGGGGGGACCGGGCGGCCCACCGTGATGGAGATCGGGGTGCCGATCGCGTCCCGCAGCGTGAACGGATGCCCCTTCGTGAGGACCCGCTGGCTGCCCCAGAGGATCACCGGGATCACNGGGACGTTCGTGTGCGCCGCCATCCGGGCCGCACCGGACTTGAACGAGGCCAGGCAGAAACTCGGGCTGATCGTCGCCTCGGGGAAGACCCCGACGAACTCGCCGGCGCGCAGCGCCTTCAGCGCGTCCCGCAGCGACGCGGCCCCGGCCTGCCGGTCGACCGGGATGTGGTGCATCCCGCGCATCAGCGGACCGGAGATCCGGTGGTCGAAGACCTCCTTCTTGGCCATGAAACGGACGAGCCGCCGCCGGGCGGTCCAGAACGGTAGGCCGGCGAGCGCGAAGTCGAGATAGGAGACGTGATTGATCAGGACTATGCCGCCACCGGAGGCGGGAATGTTCTCCGCACCCCGCATGTCGAGCCGCAGGCGCAGCGCGCCGAACAGCCCCCTCGCCACAGTGATAACCGGCCGGTAGACGTATTCCGCCACGACGGGCCACTCCTCAGCTTGTCCTCGCGGTCTCCCCCAGGCACCCAAACGCGTTCCCGACCCTACCGCCGCCCCCCGACCACGGGGGCGCCTGACAGGGGAGCGCTCGCCCTTTCGAGGACCCCCGCCGGCACCTTCGCGCTCCCCCGGCCCGAGGATCGATGATGTCCGAACGGGCGCCGTCGGCCGGTGTGGGGCCAACGGCCACGTATCGGAAGAGGTGGCGACGCATCGGGCGACGCGCACGTATCTGGGAGGGAGCGGCCGGATGGAGATCCTGCGGCGCAGCATCGAGGCGCAGGCGGCGCCGCCGCAGTGGGTGTTCGTNGTCGCCGCGGTCCTCGCGGCCGTGACGGTACTCAGCGATCGGCTGTGGCCCGTCGCCCGACACGTCATCACGATTGCGCACGAGGGCGGGCACGCCCTGGCCGCGGTCGCGAGTGGCCGTCGCCTGGCAGGCGTCCGCCTGCACTCGGACACCTCCGGGGTCACCGTCTCCTCCGGGCGACCGACGGGCCCCGGCGTGATCGCCACGGTCGCCGCCGGCTATCCCACGCCCTCGCTGATCGGACTCGGCGCCGCCGCCCTGCTGGCCACCGGCCGCACGAGCCTGGTGCTCCAGCTCTGCGTGGCGATGCTGCTCGCGATGCTCGTCGTGATCCGAAACGGCTTCGGGGTGATGTCGCTGCTGGTCAGCACCGCGGCGATCCTGGCGGTCTCCTGGTTCGCGCCGCCCACCGCGCGCGCCGGGTTCGCCGCCTACGTCGCCTGCTTCCTGCTGTTCGGGGCGCTGCGGCCGGTGGTCGAGGTGCAGCGGCAACGGCGGCGTCGCCGGGGGAGGGATTCGGATCCGGATCAGCTCGCCCGGCTGACCGGGCTTCCACCGGGCTTCTGGGTGGGCCTGTTCGGCCTGACGGGGCTCGCGTGTCTCGCCGGCGGGGGCGGTCTGCTGTTCGGCTGAGCGCCAGGACCCCGCCGGGCGTGACGGCGTCGGCGGGCGTCGGCGTCACCGGCGCTGGGGATCAGGGGCGCTGGGGATCAGGGGCACTGGGGATCATGGGGTGCTGGGCGCTGCCAGGAAATGTCGGACCCGGCTGCCACACTGGTCGGCATGTGCGGTCGTTACACGCAGAAGTTGAAGGCCGACGATCTGGTCGCCGCCATGTCTGCCCGCGACGAGACCGGCGGTGGGGTCAGGGAGAGCTACAACGTTGCCCCCACGTCGACGATGCCGATCGTCGTTGCGGAGCCGCCCGCGGCCGGCGGCGGACCGGGTGGCGCGGCCGGCGGCGACTCGGGGGCCCCGTCGGGTGACGATCGGTCGGGACGGGCGCCGGCCGGCCGGGTCCTGCGGCTGGCCACCTGGGGGTTGGTGCCGTCCTGGGCCAAGGACCGCGCGATCGGCACCAAGATGATCAATGCCAGGGCGGAGACGGTGGCGACCAAGCCGGCGTTCCGCGCGGCCTTCGCGGCCCGGCGCTGCCTCGTGCCCGCCACCGGCTTCTACGAGTGGTTCCATCCGGGCGGCGGATCCCGGCGCGGGCAGCCGTTCTACATCTACCCGGCGGGTCATCCGGAGAGTGGGGGGATCTTCGCCTTCGCCGGCCTCTACGAGGTGTGGCGCAAGGGGGAGACGCCGCTGGTGACCTTCACGATCCTGACCACCGGGGCGGCCGAGGGCCTGGCGTTCCTGCATGACCGCTCGCCGGTGATCCTGCCCGCGGCGGCCTGGGACCGGTGGATCGATCCGGCGGCCGACCCTGCCGCGCTCGCCCCGTTGCTGCGTCCGGCGCCGGTCGGGGTGCTCGCCGCCCATCCGGTGGGCGCGGCGGTGGGCAACGTCCGCAACAAGGATCCCCGGCTGACCGACCCGGTCGACCTCGATCCGGCGGTGGCGGAGGCAGTGGAGCTGGCGGGCGGTCCCACGGTGGCGGCTGTGGACCTGGCCACCGGCAGCGGTGCCGCGAGCAGCCGAGCGGGATCGGCCGAGGCGCGCCCGGCGGGGGCCGCCGTGGACCTGTCGCTGTTCGAACTCGATCCGGCCGACGCGGTGACCGGCGACGTCACCGCCCGCGGCGAACGGTGAGTGGACGGACGCATCATGTGATTGCAGGTTCATCCGGCGGAAATCCGCGAGGATGGGGGATGCCGCCGGCGGCGGCGTCACGGGCGGACGGGCCCGCCGTCTGGGTCCGATGCGACTCGGGCCGGCGGCGGTCCAGCCCGACCGGCGCCGACCGGCCATGACCATGACCAGGCACGCACGGCCGGAGGAGAACCCGATGACGTCCCTCACCGATCCGACCGACGCGGCGGGCGCCGGTTCCGCCCCGCCGCTCGAGGCGCCGGCGCCGGCGGACGTCGCCGGGCTGGTCAACCTCCGCGACGTCGGAGGCATGACGACCGCAGACGGCCGTCGCACCCGCCCTGGCGTGCTCTACCGCAGCGAGATGCCCAAGGTCGGGGACCGCCCGCCGCCGGAGTCGATGACCTGGCCGCCGCGCACGGTGATCGACCTGNGTTCGGCCGTCGAGCGCGGGCCCGATCCGCACCCGCTCGCCGCTCTCGGCGCCGAGATCAGGGTGTTCCCGCTGCTCGGCGACGAGGCGGCGCCCGGCCGCCACACCGCCACCTCGGGGGCGATGGAGGGCGGCCTGCAGGCGCTCTACGTGGCGATGGTCGAGCACGCCGCGCCCCAACTCGCCGCGATCGTCGATGTCGTGGGGGAGGCGCCGGGCCCGGTGCTCGTGCACTGCGCCGCCGGGAAGGACCGCACCGGTGTCACGATCGCCGTGCTGTTGCGCCTCGCCGGCGTCGTCGAGGAGAACGTCCTCGCCGACTACGCGGCCACCGAGCAGAACATGCGCGGCGTGGTCAGGCGGCTCAAGGGGCACGCCCTGCTGCCCGGCGTGAGCGACCCGAAGCGGGGCCGCGAGCTGGTCAAGACGTCGCTCGCCGCCGCGGAGGCGGTCATCGCCACGACCGACGCTCATCCCGGCGGGGTGGCCGGCTGGGTCCGGGCTCACGGCGCCGGCGAGGAGTCGATCCGCCGCTGGCGCGACCGCCTCCTCGCCTGAGCGGGCCCGGCAACGCCTGAGCGGGCCGGCAACCCGCGAGTGGTGGCCCGTCTACCGACGGTCCGGCCGGCGCCGGCCGGACCGTCGGTAGCAACCCGCCAGACCCACGTCAGGCCGGCGTGCGCGGCCGCAACGCCAGCCCCAGCGCGATCTCGGTGACTCCGGTGACGACGAGCTGAATCCCGAAGATCACCGCAAGCGCCACGATCGTCGCGTCCGGCCAGGCGAGGGCGAGCACACCCAGCACCACGCTGACAGCCGCCACCGCGTAGCTGGGCACCGTGCTGCGGGCACCGGCCTCGGGCGACTGCAACGCCCGGGTCACCAGCGCCCGCGCGACGCCGGTGATGATCAGGATGGCGCCGACGAGCAACGCCAGCACCCGCAACGTCACTCCCGGCCACAGGAGGACGACGACGCCGCCGAGGGTGAGCAGGATCCCGAAGAAGGCGGTGCCCGCGGAGTTCTCGGCCCTGGCGGCGGCCAGCGTCTCGCCGATCCCGGACAGGACCAGAGACACCCCGGCAAGCACGGCCAGGGTGCCGGCCGTCGCGAACGGATTGAGGATCAGCAGAAGTCCCAGCACCGTGACAGCCAGACCGACGACGAGTAGCGCCGGCCATACGGCGCTGGGCGTCTGCCGGTGTCGCTGGTGCCGGTAGATCGTCGCCATCGAGGCACCTCCTGTACCGACCCGCACCACCCGTGCGGATCCGTACCGAGTTCCTACCCGGTGTTGGCCCGACCGCACCGCTCGGCGGCCCCTCGACCGCCCCGCGGTCCGNCGGGCCCGTCAGCCGTCGCTGATGCTGATCGCCTCCGTCGGGCAGGAGTCGGCTGCCTCCTGAAGGTCGTCCCACCGCGCGTCGTCCGGCTCCTCGATCAGCAGATAGAGGTAGCCGTCGTCCCGAATCTCGAAGACGTCCGGAACGAGCTGGACACACGTGCCGCTGCTGGCGCAACGGTCGAAGTTGACGGTCACGTGCATCGGCGCACCTCCCGTGATGCTCCCAGAATGTCGGCGTCGCGTGGACCCTACCGCTGGGCCCGGTGGAGGAACAGAAGTGTCACCTCCGCAGGCCACAGTGGCAATGCGCCGCTCCCAGGTGGGCCGTCAGGACGCCTTGATCGCGGAGATGTCCAGCTCGACCTTGACCTTGTCGCTGATGAGGACGCCGCCGGTCTCCAACACCGCGTTGAAGGTCAGGCCGAAGTCCTTGCGGTTGAGGGTCGTGGTGCCGGTGAAGCCGGCCCGGACGTTGCCGAACGGGTCCTTGGAGCTGCCCTCGAAGGCGATGTCGAGGTCGACCGGGTGGGTGACGCCGCGGATCGTCAGATCGCCGGTGAGCACGTACTCGTCGTCGCCCTTGCCGGCGACCGCGCCGGTGCTGACGAAGGTGATCGTCGGGTAGGTCGCGATGTCGAGCAGGTCGGCCGACTTCACATGGCCGTCGCGGTCCGGCACGCCGGTGTCAAAGGAGCCGGTCTGGATCGTCACGGTGGCGGTGGACGCCGTCGGCTCGGCACCGTCCAGGTTCAGGGTGCCCTCGATGGCGGTGAACTGCCCCCGCACGGTCGTGACCATGGCGTGCCGCGCGGCGAAGCCGATCCGCGAGTGGGCGGGGTCGATCGTCCAGGTGCCGGTCAGGTCGGTCAGGGCGGTGGTCGTGGTCATCGCGTCCTCCAGAGGGAGCCGCCGGACATGTCGGTTGCCCGGCGACGGAGTGGTGTGGCGTGCTTGACCGGTCGGCAGGTTCCGCCGCCAGGTCGTTGCAGGCGCAACTTACAGCTCGGGTCAACGTCCCGGCGGGAGACGTATTCCGGGCGCTGCCTGCTGATCTGTGACGACCGTAACGAGATCTCGGTCGTCCGCCCAGAGCCCCGGGCCGATCTGTGGATAACCCGCCGTTGTCCACAGATCGCCATCTGGCCCGGCGCATGGACCGCAGATCGATCTACGGTCCGGTCATGGTCACAATCACCCCCGGTCCCGGGTGCCCGTCCCCATCCCCCCTTCTCGCGGCTCGGTTCCCCGAGCCCTTCCCGCCCGATCCGCCCCCACCGGTGTCCGCCGGCGAACCGCATCCACCCGGTGGGGTGCGCGAGGGCGTCTTCGCCGATGACGAGGAGTGGCTCGACGCCATCGCCGACGCCGCCGTCCCAGGCCGGGTTGACCGCCACGACGGCGATGCCGACGGGAGACCCAGCTCGGGTGGCACCGATGGTGGCGTCATCGCCGGCGAGACGGACCTGGACGCCCGTCCGGAGACGGGACACGACGGCTCGTTGCGCGCCCCGGACCGGTCGGCCGCCCGTCCTTCTGCGGCGCCGGTCGTGGACGACGCGGCCGGTTGGACGGGGAGCGCTGCGCTACCGGAAGGTGGCTGGCGGGCGGTTCGAGAGCGACTGGCGCGGCGGTTCCCGGCCAGCCTTCGCGGTGTGGTGACGGCGCCGGCCGCGAGCGCGACGCTGGTCCTGGCCCTGGTCGCGCTCGTCGCCGCGCTCCTGGCGACCTGGTTCGCCTGGCAGCACCGGCCGGTGTCGGTCGCCGCGCCGGTCGGCCGGCCCTCGGCGGTGGTCGTCGCGTCGAGTGCAGCCGCGGACGGCGGTTTCGTCGACGCTGCCAGGACGGACGCCGGCCGGACCCCAGCGGCGGGTGCGGCCGTGGGTGTGGCGGCCACCCCGGCCCTCGCCGGCGCCGCCGGTGAGGTGGTGGTCGACGTTGCCGGCCGGGTGACGCGGCCCGGTGTTGTCCGGCTGCCTGCCGGTTCTCGGGTGGTCGACGCGATCGACCGGGTCGGGGGAGTGCTTGCCGGCACCGACACGACGGGTATCGGTCTGGCCCGGGTGCTGGTCGATGGTGAGCAGATCCTCGTCGATGGCCGCCCCGGGCCGCCGCCCGCCGTGGCCGCGCCGGCGTCCGTCGCGGGCGCGTCCCCCGCCGCCGGTGGCGGTGGTGGCGGTGGCGGTGGCGGTGGCACACAGAACGGCCCGATCGATCTCAACAGCGCCAGCTCCGAGCAGCTCGACGGCCTGCCCGGGGTCGGTCCGGTGCTTGCCGGGCGCATCGTCCAGTGGCGCACCGAGCATGGGCCCTTCCGCTCCCCGGAACAGCTTGGGGAGGTCACCGGCCTCGGCGACAAGCGACTGGCGGACCTGCTGCCGCTGGTGAAGGTGTGACGCGGCGATGGTCGCCGTGGGCATGGAGACCGGCCTCGCGCTGCCTCAGCGGCCGTCGCCCGCGGCTGCGCCGGCCGATGCCCGGCTGGTCACGCCCGCGCTGGCGGCCTGGGGCGGCGCGGCGGTCGCGGTCCACTGGTCGTTGCCGGACGCCGCACTCGTCCTCGCCGCCGCGGCAGTCCTGACGGTGCCGGCGGGCCTGCTGACCCGGGCCCGCCGCCGGCGCCATACCGGCAGCGGGCGCATCGCGGCGCCGACGCCGATCGGCGACGGCGATGCCGACGGCGACGGCGATCAGGATGGCATCCTGCCCACGGCTGCCAGGGTGGTTCTGACAGCCGTGGTGTTCCTCGCCGCCGGAGTCCTCGCAGGCGGGTTGGCGACGCGTCCCGGTGACCGAGGCCCGCTCGCCGACCTGGTGCGGCAGGGGGTACCGATGACCGCCCAGGCCGTGGTCACGGACGATCCGCGGCCGGCCGCCCCGGCCGCGCCCGGAGTCGGTCCGCCGACGGCTACCCCCACCACGTTCGTCGTGGCCGTCCGGTTGGAGCGCGTCATCGCCGGGCCCGTCGTGGTGCGGCTGCGTGCCTCGGCCATCCTGCTCGGGCGGGGCGCCGGCTGGGGTGATCTGCTGCCCAGCCAACATCTGGAGGTCGTGGGCCGGTTCGCCGTTCCCCGAGCGGGCGACACCGTCGCCGCGGTCGTGCTGGCCACCGGAGCGCCGCGTCTGAGGGGCGATCCCGACGCGTTGCAGCGCTTCGCCGGGCGACTGCGGGCCGGCCTGCGCGATGCCTCCGCCGGCCTGCCCGAACCGCGGCGCGGCCTGCTGCCGGCGCTCGTCGTCGGGGACGTCTCCGGACTCGACGAGGACCTGCGCGCCGACTTCCGCAGCGCCGGGATGTCGCACCTGACCGCCGTCTCCGGCGGCAATGTCGCCGTCGTGACCGCGTCCGCCCTGGTCGTGGCGGCGCGGGCGCGGCGTGGTCTGCGCGGGCGGGCGGCGGGCGGCGCGGCCGCACTGGTCGGGTTTGTCGTCCTCGCCCGACCCTCCGCCAGCGTCCTGCGCGCCGCCGTGATGGGGCTCATCGGGCTGGCAGCACTCGCTGCCGGCCGACCTCGCGCGGTCCTGCCGGCCCTGGCCGCGAGCGTCACCGTGCTCGTCCTCGCGCAGCCCACCCTCGCGGTCTCCGTCGGCTTTGCCCTGTCCGTCCAGGCCACCGCTGGAATGATCGTTTTCGCGGCGGGCTGGCACGCCGCCCTCGCGCGGTGGCTGCCCGACCGGCTCGCTGAGGTGCTCGCGGTGGCGGCGGCCGCTCAGCTTGCCTGCATGCCGCTGCTGGCGTGGATCGGCGGGGGCCTGAGCCTGGTCGCGATCGGCGCGAATGTCCTCGCCGTAGCAGCGGTGCCCGCGGCGACCATGCTGGGCGTCCTGGTCCTGGTCGTCGCCGCCGTGTCGCCCCCGCTGGCCCGGATGCTGGCGCACCTTGCGGACCTGCCCTGCTGGTGGTTGGTGACGGTCGCGCGCCGCTGCGCCCACCTTCCGGCGGCCACGGTTGGCTGGCCCGCAGGGGTGCTGGGCGCCGGCGCGGCGGCGCTCGCCGCCCTCGTCGCGGTGGCGGTGCTGCGCCGGCGGTGGGGGCGCCGGGTGGCCACCGCAGCCGTCGTCGGCCTGCTCCTGGCGCGCTGCGCCGTCGTCGAGCGGTTCGCCTCCTGGCCGCCCGCCGGCTGGCGGCTGGTGGCCTGNGACGTCGGGCAGGGGGACGCGCTGGTGCTGTCGGCCGGGCCCGGCAGTGCGGTGCTGGTCGACGCGGGACCGGATCCGGACCTGCTTGCCCGCTGCCTCAACGAGCTCGGCGTGCGCCGCCTGCCCGTGATCGTCCTGAGCCATCTNCACGCGGATCACGTCGACGGGCTCCCCGGCGTGCTCGGCCGGCTGCCGGTGGGGGAGGTGCTGGTCGGCCCGTTGCGGGAACCGGCGGGTCAGTGGCGTTCGGTCCGTCGATGGGCGGACCGGGCGCGCGTGCCGCTGCGCACCATCGGCGCGGGTGCCTGGGGCCGGGCGGGCGCGGTCTGCTGGACGGTGCTGGCGCCCCGGATCATCCTGCACGGCACGGACAGCGATCCCAACAACGACAGCCTGGTGCTCTCCGCCCGGGTCGGCGCCGCGACCATCCTGCTCACGGGGGATGTGGAGGCAACCGCCCAACGGCTGTCGCTCGGCCGTCCGCAGGACCGGGCCGGGCTACGGGCGGACGTCCTCAAGGTTCCGCACCACGGGTCCGCCAACCAGGACCCTGGATTCCTCGCGGCGAGCGGGGCCCGCTTCGCGCTGATCAGCGTCGGGACGGGCAACGACTACGGTCATCCGGCGGCATCGACGCTGCGCGCGCTGAACCGGGCCGGGATGGCCGTCGCCCGGACCGATCGCGACGGGGCGCTGGCGGTGGTCGCACCCGCGGCGCCGCCCGGGGCCGGTCAGCCCGGTCAGCGTTGCCCCGAGCCTGGGACGGATCGGCCGGACCGGCCCGGCGCGCCGGCCCGCAACCCGGTCTCGGTGGTGCGCCGCCGGTCGGGGGAGGGATCGTGACATGCTCACCCGCGTGCCAGCTTCTCCAGCACCCCCGCTCGTTCTCGTCTCCGGCGACGAGGACCTGCTCGTGGGGCGAGCCGTCCGCGAGGTCCTCGACGCGGCCCGCGCCCGAGATCCCGAAGTGGAGATCGTGGACCGGGCAGCCGCCGAGTTCAGCGAGGCGGACATGGTGGACCTCGGTGCCACGTCGATGTTCGGCGGTGGCCGGGCGGTCGTCGTCCGGGGGGTCCAGGACCTCGGGGAGGAGCTGCGCGACGCGCTGCTGGCCTACATCAGCCATCCCCTCGACGACGTCGTGCTCGTGCTCGTGCACAGCGGTGCGGTGAAGAACCGCAAGCTGGCCGACGCCATGAAGGCGGCGGGNGCCCGTGTCGTGCCCGCCGCGAAGATCACCAAGCCCCGGGAACGGCACGACTTCGTGGTCGCCGAGGTCCNTCGCCTCGGTGGGCGGATCAGCGACGGTGCCGTGCGGGCCCTGCTCGATGCCGTCGGTGGCGATCTGCGTGAGCTCGCCGCGGTGTGTGACCAGCTCGTCGCCGACACCGAGGGCGGCATGCTGGACGAGGCCGCGGTGGCCCGGTTCCATCGGGGGCGCGCCGAGGCCACCGGGTTCGCCGTCGCCGACGCGATCATCGGGGGTGACCTGCCGCAGGCGCTGACGCTGCTGCGCCAGGCCATCGAAGGGGGGACCGCGGCCGTGCTGATCTCCAGCGCCGTCGCCGGCGGCCTGCGGGATCTCGCGCGGGTGTCCTCGGCCGGCCCGGGGACGAAGTGGGACCTCGCCCGCGCACTCGGCATGCCCGACTGGAAGGTCGAGAAGGCGCAGCGTTCCGCGCGCGCCTGGTCCGATCCGGGCCTGGCGCTCGCGCTGCGCGCGTCGGCGACGGCGGATGCCGGTGTGAAGGGGGCGTCCGTGGACGCGGGCTATGCGCTGGAGAAGCTCCTGCGTGAGGTGGCCGTGGCGCGGTCCTTCCCCCGGGATCGCGCCCACCGCGGCGGGCTTCGATGAGCGGGACGCAGCGGCCGGAGGGGTCGTCCCCGGCGGGCGGGGCAGGTGGCCGGCCAGAGCCGGCCAGGGGGCACGACGCCGTGGATCCCGACGAAACCGATGCGCCGCCGCCGGGAGGCTGGTTCGGGCTGCAGGTTCTGCCCGCCGGCTGGATGCGCGGGCTGCTCACGACCGTCACAGGGCTGGTCACGGTGGTCGTCGCGCTGGGAGACCTGGCAAGCGCCTGGGTGGTCGGCGTCCTGCCGGTGACCGTCGCCGCGATGGTCGCGTACCACGAGGTGCTCGAACGGCTGATCCAGCCGGCGCACACCGATCCGGCGGGTGCGCAGAAGCCGCCGGGCGACCCGGCTACCCGCTAGGACCGCTCCGATCCGCTGGGGACCGCTTCGGTCGCACCCGCACCGCACCCGCACCGCACCCGCGACGGGCGGTAGGCAGACGGGCAGGGAATCGAGNGGGCCCGCGGGCAACGTGGACACGCAGAAAAGCCGGAGCACCCCTGGCGCCCCGGCTCCGCCGCGCGGTTTCAGCCAGCCGTCAGGCTCGCGTGCGCGCGAGCCAGCGCCGACTTCTTGTTGGNGGCCTGGTTCGGGTGGATGACGCCCTTGCTGACAGCCTTGTCCAGCTTGCGGGAGGCGACCCGCAGGGTCTCGCTGGCGCGCTCGGCGTCGCCCGCCTCGACCGCGTCGCGGAACCGGNGCACGTGCGTCTTGAGCTCGGACTTGACAGCCTTGTTGCGCAGCCGCCGCTTCTCGTTGGTGAGGTTGCGCTTGATCTGCGACTTGATGTTGGCCACGCGGAGGAACCTCTGGTTGTCGAGTCGGGATGGTGCGGACACGTCATCATACGGACGCCGGCCGCGCGCGGCGGGCTCGGAGTACCGGCGCCTCGGAGGCCGGCCACCTGCGCCGAACCCGGTGTCACGCGGGGTCGGAGGCGGCCGGACCGCTCGGGTTGGCGACGCGGCCCACCAAGGCGGCGCCCAGAATATCAAACCGCTGCCGGCCGGTGCACCGGCGCAACCTCCGTGCCGGCTCCTGGCACGATGAAGGGAGGTCGACCCAGATCCCGGCACGGGACGGCTCCCGTGACCACCGCGAGCGAAACGAGAACTCTCCGCGTGTCCGCAGCCCCGCACCTGGCGCCCGGCGCCGACCCCGCGATGATTCGCAACTTCTGCATCATCGCCCACATCGACCACGGCAAGTCGACCCTTGCCGACCGGATGCTCGGTGTGACCGGAGTCGTGGAGGCGCGCAACATGCGCGCTCAGTACCTCGACCGGATGGACATCGAGCGCGAGCGTGGGATCACCATCAAGGCCCAGAACGTGCGGCTGCCCTGGCGGGCGCAGGACGGGCAGGACTACATCCTGCATCTCATCGACACGCCCGGCCACGTCGACTTCAGCTACGAGGTGAGCCGGTCGCTGGCCGCGTGCGAGGGCGCGGTCCTGCTGGTCGACGCCGCGCAGGGGATCGAGGCGCAGACGCTGGCGAACCTCTACCTCGCGATCGAGAACGACCTGACCATCGTCCCCGTCCTGAACAAGATCGACCTTCCGGCCGCCCAGCCGGAGAAGTACGCCGAGGAGATCGCGGCGATCATCGGCTGCGACCCGGGTGACGTACTGCGCGTGTCGGGCAAGACCGGCCAGGGCGTGCCGGAGCTGCTCAACGAGATCGTCCGGCAGGTGCCCGCGCCAGTCGGCAACCCCGCCGGACCCGCCCGGGCAATGATCTTCGACAGTGTCTACGACATCTACCGCGGCGTCATCACCTACGTCCGGGTCGTCGACGGCACCCTGACCACCAGGGACCGCTGCCTGATGATGTCGACGGGTGCCAGCCACGAGACGCTCGAGGTCGGGGTGATCTCGCCGGATCCGCATCCGACGGGCTCGCTGTCGGTCGGCGAGGTCGGCTACGTCATCCCCGGGGTCAAGGACGTCCGCCAGGCCCGCGTGGGTGACACCGTCACCACCGCCCGCAATCCGGCCACGGAGATGCTCGGCGGCTACCGCGACCCGCTGCCGATGGTGTATTCGGGGCTGTACCCGATCGACGGCAGCGAGTACCCGGCGCTGCGCGAGGCGCTCGACAAGCTCCAGCTCAACGATGCCGCGCTGACCTACGAGCCGGAGACATCGGCGGCGCTCGGCTTCGGCTTCCNCTGCGGCTTCCTCGGCCTGCTGCACCTGGAGATCGTTCGGGAGCGCCTGGAACGCGAGTTCAACCTGACCCTCATCTCCACCGCGCCGAACGTCGTCTACCGGGTGGTGATGGAGGACGCCTCCGAGGTCACCGTGACCAACCCCAGCGACTGGCCCGGCGGCAAGATCGCCGAGGTGTACGAACCGATCGTCGACGCGATNCTGCTGCTGCCCACCGACTTCGTCGGCGCGGTCATGGAGCTCTGCCAGGGGCGCCGCGGCGTGCTCAAGGGGATGGACTACCTGTCCACCGACCGGGTCGAGCTCAAGTACACCCTGCCACTCGGTGAGATCATCTTCGACTTCTTCGACGCGCTGAAGTCCCGGACCCGGGGGTACGCGAGTCTCGACTACGAGCCGGCCGGCGANCAGCTCGCCGACCTGGTCAAGGTCGACATCCTCCTGCAGGGCGAGACGGNCGACGCCTTCTCGGCGATCGTGCACAAGGAGAAGGCCTACTCCTACGGCGTGGCGATGACGGCCAAGCTGCGCGAGCTGATCCCGCGCCAGCAGTTCGAGGTGCCGATCCAGGCGGCGATCGGCAGCCGGATCATCGCCCGGGAGAACATCCGGGCGATCCGCAAGGACGTGCTGGCCAAGTGCTACGGCGGTGACATCACCCGCAAGCGCAAGCTGCTGGAGAAGCAGAAGGAGGGCAAGAAGCGGATGAAGACCATCGGACGCGTCGAGGTCCCGCAGGAGGCGTTCATCGCCGCGCTGTCCACCGACACCGGGAAGCCCGCGACGAGCAAGTGACCCACCCCCGGCCGGGGAAGACCGGGCGGGTTGACCCGGGGGGAGACCGCCGATCACGGCCACCCCCCGGGGGGTCCCGCGTCGTCAGCTCGTCGGTAGCGGACTCGCCGGCAGGCGGATCGGTTCGGTCGCCGGTTCGGNGAGCGAGAGGTCCCCGGCGGGCGCGGCGGCGTTGGAACGATACACGGTGGTTCGGGGCGGGAGCAGTTCGGAGATCTCCTCGAGAACGGCCCTGACGTCATCGTCCATGGCCGGATCTTTTCGCACCGGGCTCGACCGNTCGACGATGCTCCGCCCATATCTGATCTTCCGTCAACAACGGGGGCAAAACGTGCTCGACCTCTCGTCGGCGCCGACGGGGACCCCCGTTTCCGGTGCTTATCCCGGCGTGGTCCCGGTGTGGCCATCTTCGGCCCGCTCGTGCGCTTGACAAACGTGGCGTTGCTGTAACCCCATCCGTTGGGGGCACACTGGGGGCATGCCACAAAAGCCTCCCGACGGGTCACCTCCGCCCGACGACGGCGCTCTCCCGCCGGCCGCTCTGGCCGAGCTGACCGAGCGCGCGTTCGGGGCGTACGTGCACGTGCCCTACTGCGCGGCACGCTGCGGCTACTGTGACTTCAACACCTACACGGCGGCGGATCTNGGCGGCGCCCTGATCTCCTCGGTGGGCCTGACGACCTTCGTCGACATCGCGACGAAGGAGATCCGGTTGGCCCGGGCGGTGCTGGGCGACACCGACCTGCCGATCTCCACCGTGTTCGTCGGCGGCGGTACGCCGACCCTGCTCTCCGCGGACGACCTCGCCCGACTGCTGCGCGCCCTGGACACCGAGTTCGGACTCGCCACCGACGCGGAGGTCACCACCGAGGCGAACCCGGAATCGGTCGACCCGGCCCAGCTCGAGCAGTTGCGGGCAGCCGGTTTCACCCGGGTCTCGTTCGGCATGCAGAGCGACCGGCCGCACGTGCTGGCGGCGCTGGACCGGCGGCACACCCCCGGACGGGTCTCCGAGGTGATGCGCTGGGCGCGCAAGGCCGGGTTCGAGCAGGTGAGCCTCGATCTGATCTACGGGGCGCCGGGCGAGTCCGAGTCCGACTGGGCGGCGAGCCTGCGGGCCGCGGTGCAGTTGGGGCCGGACCACGTCAGCGCCTACGCGCTGACCGTCGAGGAGGGCACCAAGCTGTCGCGCCGGGTGCGCCGCGGAGAGCTGCTCGAGCCCGATGACGACCTGCTCGCCGACCGGTACCTGCTCGCCGACGAGATCCTCACCGCCGCCGGGCTGACCAACTACGAGGTCAGCAACTGGTCACGCGGTTCGGCCACCCGCTGCCGGCACAATCTGGGCTACTGGCGGGGCGACCACTGGTGGGGCTTCGGCCCGGGCGCCCACAGCCACGTCGGCGGCGTGCGGTGGTGGAACGTGCGCCACCCGGCGGAGTACGCCGCCCGCCTTGCCGCGCAGCGCAGTCCGGCCGCGGCGCGCGAGGAGCTCGACGCATCCACCCGCCGGGTCGAGCGGGTGATGCTGGGCGTGCGACTCGCGGAGGGGCTCGGGGTCGCCGAACTCGACGAGGCCGGGCTGGCGGCGTGCGCGGATCTTGCTCGCTCTGGCCTGGTCGAACCGGGCGCGCTCGAGTCCGGCCGGGTGCGATTGACTCGCCGCGGTCGCCTGCTCACCGACACGGTGGTCCGGGCTCTGCTGCCCGACTGACCCCTGCCCAACCGGCTCTGCCCGGCCGACCGGCCCTACTCGATCGGGCGGGCCGCCGCGGCGCGGAACCCGGGTGCCCCGGTGGCCGTTCTGTTGGAAGGATGTCGCCGACTCCTCACCAGCCATTCGTGGGGCGGCTCATGTTGTGTGCTTCATGCCTGGCCGACGGCTACACTTGGCACTCACTGCGGCCGAGTGCCAGGCCTGGTGTCCGTCGGTGCAGGTGCACGCACCGTGGCCCGGCCACGTCCCGCTTGGTGAAGGGGGTGCGACCGCGTGCTAGAGGATCGGCGGCTCGAAGTCCTTCGGGCGATCGTGGAGGACTTCGTCCTGAGCAACGAGCCGGTGGGCTCCAAGGCGCTGGCAGAGCGTCATAATCTCNGTGTCTCGCCGGCTACTGTCCGCAACGACATGTCCGCGCTGGAGGAAGAGGGCTACATCACGCAGCCCCACACCAGCGCCGGGCGGATTCCGACGGACAAGGGCTACCGGTTGTTCGTCGATCGGTTGTCCGGGGTCAAGCCGCTGTCCCGGGCCGAGCGTCGGGCCATCCAGAGCTTTCTGGAGGGCGCGGTCGACCTCGACGACGTCGTCCGCCGCTCGGTCCGCCTGCTCGCTCAGCTCACCCGCCAGGTGGCGGTGGTNCAGTACCCGTCGCTGTCGAGCAGCAGCGTCCGGCACATCGAGGTGGTGACCCTCGGTCCGCGCCGCATGCTCATGGTGATGATCACCGATACCGGTCGGGTGGAGCAGCGGATCATCGACAGCCTGACGCCGGTGGACGACGAGATCGCGGGCGAGCTGCGGGCGACCCTCAACTGCGCGCTGGCCGGCCAGCGGCTGGCCGACGCCCCCGAGGTCGTCGCCACCCTGCCCGACCAGGCCCGCCCCGAGCTGCGGCCGTGTCTGGCGACGATGACCGGGGCGGTGCTGGAGTCCCTGGTGGAGCGCCCGGAGGAGCGTCTCGCCATGGCCGGCACGGCGAACCTCACCAGGGCCTCGGTCGACTTCGCCGACTCGCTGCGGTCGATACTGGAGGCGCTCGAGGAGCAGGTCGTGCTGATGAAGCTCATCGGCTCGGCCCGCGAGACCGGTACTGTAACGGTACGCATCGGTCGAGAGACGGACGTGGACGCCCTGCGGACGACCGCAGTGGTGGCCACCGGCTATGGCCGCGGTCCTTTCGCCCTGGGCGGAATGGGAGTGGTCGGCCCGATGCGCATGGACTATCCGTGGACGATGGCGGCCGTCCGGGCCGTCGCCAAATACGTGGGTGAACTCTTGGGTGCCGACTGATGGCCGTGGACTACTACGCAGTTCTTGGCGTACGCCGAGACGCGTCGAACGACGAGATCAAACGGGCCTACCGCAAGCTCGCCCGGGAACTGCACCCTGACGTCAACCCCGACCCGGAGGCGCAGCAGCGCTTCCGCGGGGTGACCGCGGCCTACGAGGTGCTCTCCGACCCGGAGAAGCGCCAGATCGTCGACCTGGGCGGCGACCCGCTCGCGCCTGGCGGCGGGGGCGCCGGCTCGCCGTTCGGCGCCGGCTTCGGTGGCCTCGGCGACATCATGGACGCCTTCTTTGGCGGCGGGACGACCCGTGGGCCCCGCTCCCGGGTCCGGCGCGGCAACGACGCGCTGCTGCGGATCGAGCTGGAGCTGGCCGAGACCGCCTTCGGTGCCACCCGCGAGATCACCGTGGACACGGCGGCCGTCTGCTCGACCTGCACCGGCGCCGGGGCGGCTCCCGGCACCCATCCCTCGACCTGCGGCACCTGCGGCGGTCGGGGAGAGGTCCAGCAGGTCACCCGCTCCTTCCTCGGTCAGATGGTCACCTCTCGCCCCTGCCCGCGCTGCTCGGGTACCGGCACGGTGATCGAGCACCCCTGCCGCGACTGCGGCGGGGACGGCCGGGTCCGCAAGCGTCGCACCCTGACGGTGAAAATCCCTTCCGGAGTCGAGGACGGGATGCGCATCCGGCTGTCCGGGGAGGGCGAGGTCGGTCCCGGCGGCGGGCCGCCCGGCGATCTCTACGTCGAGGTCTCCGAACGCCAGCATCCGGTGTTCACCCGTGAGGGCGACGACCTGCACTGTGAGTTGCCGCTGCCGATGACCTCGGCGGCGCTGGGCACCTCCGCCACCCTGGAGACCCTCGACGGCACCGAGACCATCGCGGTGAAGCCGGGCACCCAGCCGGGCGAGGTCATCAAGCTCGCCGGCCGCGGCGTCCCGCACCTGCGGGCCGCCGGGCGGGGGCACCTGCACATCCACATCAACGTGGAGACGCCGACGAAGCTGGACGCGGAGCAGGAGCGGTTGCTGCGGGAGCTGGCGAAGATCCGCGACGAGGAGGCGCCCGCGGTCGTGGGCGGTTCCACCGGCGGCGGCGCGAGCGGGCTGTTCCGCCGTCGCGGGTCGCGGCGCGGGCGCTAGCCCGTCGGCACGGCCGGTCCCCGGTCCGTCCGGCTCGTTCTCCGCCGAGAGGATCCCCACTGACCAGCGCGTTGTTTCGGCTGTCCCCGCTACCCACCGCGGACGTGTTCACTCTGTCCGGCCCGGAGGGGCACCATGCGGCGACGGTGCGCCGGCTGCGCCCCGGCGAGCCAGTGGACGTCACCGACGGTCGCGGGGCGGTGTTGGAATGCGCCGTCGTCGCCGTCCGGCGCGACGAGATCGACTGCGCGGTGCGCCGGCGGGTCGGCGCGACGGCGCCGCATCCGCGTCTCGTCGTCGTGCAGGCGCTGGCCAAGGGCGACCGCGGCGAGCGGGCGGTGGAGATGCTGACCGAGGTCGGCGTCGACGAGATCGTGCCGTGGTCGGCGGCGCGTTCGGTGGTCCGCTGGGAGGGCGAGCGCGGCGGGCGGGCCCGGGAACGCTGGGTCCGGGCCGCGGCGGAGGCGTCGAAGCAGTCCCACCGCCTGCACTGGCCGGTGGTCGGCGACCTCGTCGGGACGGCGGAGCTGACCCGGCGGGTGGCGTCGGCCGCCCTCGCCGTGGTGCTGCACGAGCAGGCCGGCGACCCGCTGGTGGGCCTGGCCCGCCGCCGCGCCGCGACCCTCGACGGGGCGGCGGAGATCCTGCTGGTCGTCGGGCCCGAGGGGGGCATCGCCGACGCCGAGGTGGACGCGCTGCGTCAGGCCGGCGCCGCGGTCGCACGCCTGGGTCNGACCGTGCTGCGCACCTCCACCGCCGGCGTGGTCGCGTCCTCGGTCGTCCTTGCGGATCTCGGCCGCTGGGACGCTCGGCGTGATGATGGATAGACTGGCGGGGTAGCGCCTGCGGCTGACGTTCGGTGGGCGGCTCCTGCCCCGGCAGGGCGCTGACCCGAATGCCCGTCCTCCACGCGCCGCACCACCCACCACGGTCATCGATCCTGAGAGGTGCCGCGGCCGTAGCTGGTCGCTCTCTATGCCCGAATCCGTCACGCCACCTGTCGCGTCAACCGCCCCGGCCACGACGCGCATCGTCGTCCCCGGCCCGCACAGCATGGTGAGCCTGCTGGGCCACCAGGACGAGTTGCTGCGCACCGTCGAGCGGGCCTTCTCCTCGGACATCCACGTGCGCGGCAACGAGATCACCATCACCGGCCCGCCGGCGGAGAACGAGTTGGCCGCGAAGCTGTTCGCGGAGCTCATCGCCCTGCTCGACGCGGGTACCGAGCTCAGCCCGCAGCACGTCGACCATTCGCTGGCGATGCTGCGCTCCGGTTCGGAGGAGCGGCCCGCCGAGGTCCTCACCCTCAACATCCTGTCGAACCGAGGCCGGACGATCCGACCCAAGACGCTCAACCAGAAGCGTTACGTGGACGCGATCGACCAGCACACGATCGTGTTCGGGATCGGGCCCGCCGGTACCGGCAAGACGTACCTGGCGATGGCGAAGGCGGTTCAGGCCCTGCAGGCCAAGAAGGTCAACCGGATCATCCTGACCCGGCCGGCGGTCGAGGCNGGGGAGCGGCTCGGCTTCCTGCCGGGCACTCTGTACGAGAAGATCGATCCGTACCTGCGTCCGCTCTACGACGCGCTGCACGACATGATCGACCCGGACTCGATCCCGCGGCTGATGCAGGCCGGGACGATCGAGGTCGCCCCACTGGCCTACATGCGCGGCCGAACCCTGAACGACGCCTTCATCATCCTCGACGAGGCGCAGAACACCTCGCCCGAGCAGATGAAGATGTTCCTCACCCGGCTCGGCTTCGGAGCCAAGATCGTGGTGACGGGTGACGTCACCCAGGTCGACCTGCCCAGCGGCACCCGCAGCGGGCTGCGGGTCGTTCGGGAGATCCTCGACGGCGTCGAGGACGTGCACTTCGCGTCCCTGACCAGCTCCGACGTCGTTCGCCACCGGCTGGTGAGCGAGATCGTCGACGCGTACGCCCGCTGGGACGCCGCCGGGGACCATGCGGGTGCCGCGGCCGCGGCACCCGCCCGGCCGGGCCGCCGCGAGCGCCGGTGACCGTGCCGGAGCTCGGAGAGGACTGCTGATGGCCGTGTTCGTCGCCAACGAGTCGGGCGCGAACGACGTGGACGAGGTCCGGCTCACGGCGCTCGCCCGCTTCGTGCTCGACGCGATGAAGGTGAACCCGCTCGCGGAGCTGTCGGTGATGCTGGTCGAGGAGAAGGCCATGGCCGACCTGCACGTGCGGTACATGGGCGAGGAGGGCCCGACCGACGTGCTCTCCTTCGCGCAGGACGACGCGTTTGACGCCTCCTGGTCGGAGTCGGTCGACGACGACCCCACAACGCTNCTCGGCGATGTCGTGCTCTGCCCCGACGTCGCGCGCCGCCAGGCGGAGCAGGCGGGGCACTCCTACGAGCGCGAACTGCACCTGCTGTGCACCCACGGCATCCTGCACCTGCTCGGGTACGACCACGCCGAGCCGGACGAGGAACGCGAGATGTGGAAGATCCAGAACAAGCTGCTGGCGTCCTGGGACGTCGCGGTGAAGACCGCCGGCGGGAAGCGTCCCGCCGGCGGTGCGGACGGTGCGGACGGAGCTGGAGAGCCCGGCCCCACCGCCGCGCGCTGACCCCGGCCGGGGGGAGCCCATGAGCTCCGGCGATCTTCTGCTTGTCTTCATCACGGTGGTCGCGTCCCTCGCCGCCGCGGGTCTCGGCTGCGTGGACGCGGCCCTGACCCGGGTGTCGCGGGTGTCGGTCGAGAACTTCGCGCGCCAGGGACGCGCGGGCGCGGCGAACCTCGCGACCGTCGTCGCCGACCCCGGTCGCTACCTCGCGTTGCTGCTGCTCCTGCGGGTGGTCGGCGAGATGCTCGCCGCCGCCTGCCTGACGATCCTGTTCGCGCACNCCTACGGGACGGGCTTCGCCGCGATCGGGCTGGGCACCCTGGTGGCCACCCTGATCGCCTACATCCTCGTCGGGGTGATGTTCCGGACGCTCGGCCGCCAGCACGCGCCGGCGGTCGCGCTCGCCACCGCGGGGCTCACCGTCCGCCTCGCCCGGATCTTCGGGCCGCTGCCTCGGTTGCTCATCGCGCTGGGCAACGCCGTCACCCCGGGACCCGGGTTCCGGGACGGGCCCTTCGCCTCCGAGGCGGAGCTGCGTGATCTGGTCGATCTCGCCGAGGAGACCGAGGTCATCGAGCGCGAGGAACGCGACATGATCGCGTCGGTGTTCGAGCTGGGGGACACCCTCGTCCGGGAGGTGATGGTGCCGCGGCCGGACATGGTGTTCATCGAGTCGACGAAGACCGTCCGCCAGGCTCTCGCGCTCGCCCTGCGCAGCGGCTTCTCCCGGATCCCGGTGATCGGCGAGAGCGTCGACGACGTCGTGGGGATCGCCTTCCTCAAGGACATGGTCCGCCGCGAGCGCGAGGGCGACGAGGACGGCCCCGTCGCCGAGATCATGCGCGCGCCCGTGCTCGTGCCGGAGAGCAAGCCCGCCGACGACCTGCTGCGGGAGATGCAGGCCTCGCGGACCCACATGGCGATCGTCATCGACGAGTACGGTGGGACCGCCGGGCTCGTGACCATCGAGGACATTCTCGAGGAGATCGTCGGCGAGATCACCGACGAGTATGACAGCGAGGTGGCACCGGTGGAGTGGCTCGATCCCGACACGGCTCGGGTCACCGCTCGGCTCGACGTGGACGACCTCGCCAAACTCTTCGACTTCGACGTCGAGGCGCTGCCCGGCGCGGACGACTCGGTGACCGTCGGCGGCCTGCTGGCCACGGCCCTGGGCCGGGTGCCCATCCCGGGCGCCACCGTGACGGTCGGCGGCCTGCGGCTGTCCGCGGAGCGGGCAGCCGGCCGGCGCAACCAGATCGGCACGATCGTCGTCAGCCGCCCGCCGCGCCCGCCGGCCGACGCCGACGACCCGGCCCCGGGCGGCGCAGACGGCGGTGAGCCGGCCGGGCGCTCACCCCAGCACGGAAAGGTGATCTCGTGACCGCTGACCCGACCCCGCAGGCGACGGAGTCCGCCGCGGCGGCCCTCGACCTGGCCGCGGAGGACGCGAAGCTGCTCGTCCTGGCCCGCTCGGCGCGGCTGCGCGCCTACGTGCCCGACGGCCGGGCCGCCGANGGCGCGGCCCTGCGCGACACCGACGGCCGCACCTACGCCGCCGCCACCGTCGGGCTGAGCCGGCCGGAGCTGGCGATCTCGGCGCTGCGGGCGGCCGTGGCCGCGGCGGTCTCCAGCGGGGCGCGCCGCTTCGAGGCTGCGGCCGTCGTCACGGAGGGTGATGTGATTACGAGGGATGATCTTGCCGCTCTCGCCGAGTTCGGCGCCGGCGTCCCCGTCTTCCTCGGCGGCACCGACGGCGTGGCTCGCAGCAGGACGACCAGCTAGCGTGCCGACTCCGAGTCCCGCCCCCGGCGGCACGACCCCGCTGGAGTTCCGGTCCGGGTTCGCCTGCCTCGTCGGCCGGCCCAACGCCGGCAAGTCGACGCTGACGAACGCCCTCGTCGGTACCAAGGTCGCCATCACCAGCGGTCGGCCGCAGACGACCCGGCACGCCATCCGGGGCATCGTGCACCGCGCCGACGCCCAGCTCGTCCTCGTCGACACGCCCGGGCTGCACCGGCCGCGCACGCTGCTCGGGCAGCGCCTCAACGACGTCGTGCGCGCCACCCTGTCCGAGGTCGACGTCGTCGGGTTCTGCATGCCCGCCGACGAACCCGTGGGACGGGGCGACCGCTTCATCGCCGAGGAGCTGTCCCGCCTGCCCAAACGGACCCCGGTGGTGGCCATCCTGACCAAGACCGACAAGGTCGCCGACGCCGACCGGATCGGCGCGCGGCTGCTCGACGTGGCCGGCCTCGGCGAGTTCAGCGACATCGTCCCGGTCAGCGCGATCCGCTCCTACCAGGTGGACGTGCTCGCCGACGTGCTGGCCGCCCGGCTGCCGACGGGCCCGGCGCTCTACCCCGGTGGCGAGCTGACCGACGAGCCCGAACAGGTCATGGTCGCCGAGCTGGTCCGGGAGGCGGCGCTGGAGGGGGTCCGCGACGAGCTGCCGCATTCGCTGGCGGTGGTCGTCGAGGAGATGATCCCCCGGGAGGGTCGATCGCCCCAGAACCCGCTGCTGGACGTGCGGGTCAACGTCTTCGTCGAGCGGCCCAGCCAGAAGGCGATCGTCATCGGCTCCGGCGGCTCCCGGCTCAAGGCGGTCGGCACCCGGGCCCGCGGGCAGATCGAGGCGCTGCTCGGGACGCCGGTCTTTCTGGACCTGCACGTCAAAGTCGCGAAGGACTGGCAGCGAGACCCCCGCCAGCTACGCCGCCTGGGCTTCTGACCCCGCGGCCGGGACGGGGTCCCACCGGTGACCGCTGACCGGTCAGCGGCCACCGGCGCAGCGGTCACCGGGGCCACCGGGGCCATCGGGGCCACCGACGCGGGCGTGGAAGCGCCACGGTCGGGGGGTCGGATCCGTCGTTGACGACCGCACCGTCGACGATCTCCAGGATCGGTGGCATGGCCCGCCGCGGCCGCCGCTGCGCTGCCTTGCCGGAGTCCACGGTCGCGGGGGCGGGGGATCCGTCAGCCGGCGTCCCGGCGTCACCGCAACCGGCGCGCTGGGACACCGTGGCGTCGCTGGCCGTACCGTGCTGGTCGGTGGCCGTGGCCTGCTCGGACATCCTGGCCTGTTCGGTGGTCACGGTCTCGTCGGTCGTGGTGTTCTGGTCGGTAGCCGTGGTGTTCTGGTCGATGGCCGTGTTCTGGTCGATGGTCGTGTTCTGGTCGGGGCGGGCGGCCTCGGCGGACGCCGGGGGCTCGCCGAACGTCCCGTCCCCGGGGGATGTCGAGGCCCGGCCGGATGACACGGCCGGCTTGGCTGCGCCGGCATCGCCGGATGCCGCGGTCTGGTCGGTCGCCGCGGTCTGGTNGGTCGCCGAGGTCTCGTCGGCGGCCGGTGCCGCAGCAGAGCCGGTTGCCGCCTCGGACCGCGCGGGCGGGACGGCGGTGGCAGTGGCCGGGTCGTCGGCAAGGGTCAGCGGTGGTGCGTCGTCGGTGAGCGCGGCGATCAGCAGCGCCTGACGGTTGGCGAGGATGAAGGCCTTGGCCTCCGGGGGTTGCAAGGCGTAGCGACTGAGCTTCTTGCCGCGCAGGTCGATCCGTTCGACGTCGTAGCGGCCCTTGGCGGGGTTCGTGAACTCCTCGCCGGTGNGCTTGCTCAGGTCCATGGAGACCAGGCGGCAGACGAAGAAGTGCGACACCGCGATCCCGTCGCCGCGCGGCGGGCTGGTGAGGAACACCTGTTGGACGCGGTCAACCGTGGCGCCGAGCTCCTCGGCGAGTTCGCGGTGCAGGGCCGCCTCCACCGNGCCGTCCTCGCGGTCCACCCCGCCGCCGGGGGTGGACCAGTAGGGCTTGCGCTTCGGCAGTGTCCGCCGGAAGAGCACCAGTCGGCCGTTGCCATCGATGAGGATCGCTCGCGCCGTCCGCCGTACCACCCGCACCGAGCCATCATCCGCAACCTGCGGCGTCCCGTGCAGGGGGAGTCCGGCTTCCACCGGCGAAAGTGTCCATTTGTGTTCTTTCGTATACGAGAGGTTGCGAAACGGGGCTGGTTCGTCGCGGCCATCTGCCGGATGACCTCGCCTTACCGCGCCGACCCGGGGTCGTGCAACCATGGGCGGGTGCCGGTGTATCGCGACGAAGGGGTCGTCCTGCGAACGACCCCTCTCGCCGAGGCTGACCGCATCATCACCGTGCTCACTCGGCGCAACGGTCGGGTCCGGGCAGTCGCCAAGGGTGTGCGCAAGACGTCCTCGCGGTTCGGCTCCCGGCTGGAGCCGGGCACCTACGTCGACCTGATGCTGCACTCCGGCCGGTCGTTGGACACCGTCACCCAGGCCGACATCATCTCCCCCTACGGGACGACGATCGCGCTCGACTACGCCCGGCACACCGCCGCGGCCGTGATGCTCGAGACCGCCGAGCGGTTGACCAGCGAGGAGCGTCAGCCCGCGCTGCGGTTGTTTCTGCTGCTCGTCGGCGGTCTGCGCACGCTCGCCGCGGGGAAGCGGCCGGCCCCGCTCGTGCTGGACGCGTTTCTGCTCCGATCGCTGGCGGTGTCCGGATACGGCATGGCCCTGGACGACTGTGCCCGGTGCGGAGAGCCGGGCCAGCACCTGTCGCTGTCCGTTGCCGGCGGCGGCGTAGTGTGCCCGCAATGTCGTCCGCACGGCGCGGCGTCGGTCTCGGCGGGTGCGGTACGGCTCCTCACCGACCTGTTGCGCGGCGACTGGGACGGCGCGCTGGCCAGCGAAGCCCGCGCCCGGCGGGAGGCCGGCGGCATCGTCGCCGCCTATCTCCAGTGGCATCTCGAACGGGGGCTGCGCGCGCTGCCGCACCTGGAACGGGCATGAGTGGCCGTGAGCGGGCCGNCACTGGACCCGCTGTTCGACGACCGCGCCGGGGTGGCGTCGCATCGATCGGTCCTTGGGCCGCGGGACGCGTTGGTCGGGAGGAGCGCGCTGCTCGGGAGGAGCGCGCTGGTCGGGAGGAGCGCGCTGGTCGGGGACGCGCTGGGAGGGGATGAGGACGGACATGGTGAGGTGGACAGCGGCGGTGGGGGCTCCCGGCGCGATCCGGCGTCGGCAGGGGGACGGTGCGGCGATGGCAGATACCGGTACGACGGATGACGGCTCGGCGCTGCCCCGGCCGGTTCTGGGGAGGTAGGCAGTGACTTTGCGCAATGACGTGGGGACGCGGTTCCGTGATCCGCACCCCCATCCCTCGGGGNCCCGGCCCCCGGCGCTGCCGCGCAGCCTGGTTCCGCGGCACGTGGGCATCGTCATGGACGGCAACGGCCGCTGGGCCAAGCGGCGCGGGCTCGCCCGGACGAAGGGGCACGAGGCCGGGGAGGACGCGCTGTTCGACTGCGTCGAGGGGGCGATCGAGCTCGGCGTGCGATGGCTGTCGGTGTACGCCTTCTCGACGGAGAACTGGAAGCGTTCGCCGGACGAGGTGGCGTTCCTGATGCGCTTCACCGACAGGGTGTTCGGCCGACGGATCGCGGACATGGATGCGCTCGGGGTGCGGGTGCGGTGGGCGGGGCGACGGCCCCGGCTCTGGGGGAACGTGATCCGGCGTCTGGAGTCCTCGGAGGAGCGAACCCGCGACAACGACCGGCTCACGCTGGTGATGTGCGTGAACTACGGCGGCCGGGCCGAGATCGCGGACGCCGCTGCGGCGATCGCCCGGGACGTGCGCGATGGGCGGCTGCGGGCCGACCGGATCGACGAGGCCACGGTGAGCCGCTACCTCGACGAGCCCGACATGCCCGACCTCGACCTGGTCATCCGGACGTCCGGCGAGCAGCGGCTGAGCAACTTCCTGCTCTGGCAGGCGGCGTACGCCGAGTTCTCGTTCGTCGAAACGCTCTGGCCCGACTTCGACCGCCGCGACCTGTGGCAGGCATGTGAGGAGTACGCCCGCCGCGACCGGCGCTACGGCGGGATCGTCGCGCATCGTGCCTGACCATCCGGCCGAAGCCGAAGCCGAAGCCGAAGCCGAAGCCGAAGCCGGAGCCGAAGCGCCCGGGCCCCCGGATGCGGCCCCGTCCGGCTTGGCGGCGGGCGGCGGGCTCGAGTCCGGGTGGCCCGGCGCCGGTGCGGGCTGGGCGGCGGCGGGTTCCGGCGCGCCGGTGGTCGCCGAGATCCGCTTCGCGGTGCCGGCGGCGGCCGCGGCCGGCTTTCCCACGGCGGCGCGGGCCGCGCTCGACGCGCTTGCCCGGGCTGCCGGTTTCCGGTCCGGCCGGCTTGCCCGAGCGCTCGACGAGCCGGAGTCCTGGCTGCTGACCAGCGAGTGGGACGGCCCCGGCCCGTGGCGCCGGGCCCTGTCCGCGTTCGAGGTGCGCTATGCCCTCACGCCGCTGCTCGTCCATGCCGTCGACGTGCCCGGAGCCTTCGAGGTGCTCGCCGCCGTGGACCCACCCGTGGCGCGGGATGCCGGCGGCGACCGGCTCGACGTCGATCCCGCCGAGGCGGCCGGCGGAGACGTCGCTCGCCTCGCCCGGACCTACTGCTCGGACCGCGCCGCGGACGCGGACACCGCCGCGCCCGGCCCGTCCTGATCTGCCCGCGCCCGTTCTGTTCCGTGGCGCCCGCCTGCCGGCGCGACTCCGGCCGCGTCTGGCCTGGCGGCGGATTGTCGGTGCCGACCGGTAGCCTCGAGTCAGCATCACCGACCCATGGATCTCCGCGTTCCGACGCATCGTGATGTCGGATCTCGGGGAGATCGGACCCAGGGCGACCGGGCCGGCCAGATCTTCGGGACNCCCATCCACGATCGTCGGAGGGTTCGTCCGGTAGGTCGCCGCGCGCGGCCGGGGCCGGACCGTGGATGGGGCGCCCCGCCCCGCTCGTGACCGTGACAGCGAAAAGCCGAGGCTCACCCGATGTTGACCATGCAGGACGCGTTGCTGGCGCTGACCCGCTACTGGACCGACCGCGGTTGCATGATCATGCAGCCGTTCAACACCGAGGTCGGCGCCGGTACGCTCAACCCGGCGACGGTGCTGCGGGTACTCGGTCCGGAGCCGTGGCGGGTGGCCTACGTGGAGCCGTCGGTCCGTCCCGACGACTCCCGCTACGGCCAGAACCCCAACCGGCTGCAGACGCACACCCAGTTCCAGGTGATCCTCAAGCCCGATCCGGGCAACGCCCAGGAGCTCTACCTCGGCAGCCTGGCGGCGATCGGGGTCGACACCGCCGCCCACGACGTGCGCTTCGTCGAGGACAACTGGGCCTCGCCCGCGCTCGGCGCCTGGGGGCTCGGCTGGGAGGTATGNCTCGACGGGCTGGAGATCACCCAGTTCACCTATTTCCAGCAGGCCGGCGGCCAGACGCTCGACACGATCAGCGTCGAGATCACCTACGGCATGGAACGCATCCTCATGGCGCTGCAGGGGGTCCGCCACTTCAGCGAGCTCGCCTACGCGCCGGGCATCTCCTACGGCGAGGTGTTCGGCNAGGCCGAGTACGAGATGTCGCGGTACTACCTCGACGACGCCGACATCGACACCGTGCGCCGCCTCTACGCCGACTACGCCGCCGAGGCCCGGCGGCTCGTCGACGCCCGCCTGCCCGTTCCGGCGCACTCCTACGTCCTGAAGTGCTCGCACGCGTTCAACATCCTCGACTCGCGCGGAGCCGTGTCGACCACCGAGCGGGCGACCTCCTTCGCCCAGATGCGCGGGCTGTCCCGCGAGGTCGCCGCCCTGTGGCGGGACCGCCGCGAGGAGCTCGGCCACCCGCTCGGCGTGGCGAGCCCGCCCCCGGCGGCCGTGCCGGTCGCCGTGTCCACCCCGGTGCGCGAGCCGGCGACCCTGCTGTTCGAGATCGGCACGGAGGAGCTGCCCGCGGCCGAGGTGACCCGCACGGTGGCGGTGGTGCGCGCCGGCCTGCTCGACCGGCTGGCCGCCACCCGGCTCACCCACGGCGAGATCCGCGTGCAGGGCACTCCCCGCCGGATCGTCGCGATCGTCGAGGACGTGGCCCCGCGCGAACCGGACGTCGAGCGGGTGGTGCGCGGCCCGCGGGTCGCGGCCGCCTACGACAGCGCCGGTGCGCCGACGAAGGCCGCGGTCGGTTTCGCCCGCGGGCAGGGCGCGGACCCGGCGGATCTCCAGATCGTCACCCACCGCGACGTCGAGCATGTCGCCCTGGTCCGCACCGAGGCCGGCCGGGACGCCACCGACGTGCTGGCCGACGTCCTCGGCGAGCTCGTCGCCGGGCTGCGCGCGGAGCGCAACATGCGCTGGAACGACCCGGAGCTGTCCTTCAGCCGCCCGGTGCGCTGGCTGGTCGCCCTGTTCGGGGAGACGGTGGTGCCGGTCGCGGTGTCCACCCTCGCCGCCGGGCGGACCACCCTGGGCCACCGGCGGGCGGGATCGCCGCCGATCGAGGTGGCCAGCGCCGACGGCTACCCGGAGCTGCTCGCCGCCCGCTCGATCCTGCTCGACCCGGCGGTGCGTCGCGACCTCGTCGTGGAGGAGGCCGCCAAGCTCACCGCGGACACCGGCGGCCACATCGATCCCGATGCCGACGCCGACACCCTGGCCGAGGTGACGAACCTCGTCGAGTTCCCGCGGCCGCTGCTGGGCGCCTTCGAGGCGCGGTTCCTGGAGCTGCCCGCGGAGATCCTCACCACCGTCATGCGCAAGCACCAGCGGTACCTGCCCGTGCGTGACGCCGCGGGGCGGCTGCTGCCGGCCTTCATCGCCGTCGCCGACGGGCAGATCGACGACGCGCTCGTGCGCGCCGGCAACGAGGACGTCATCCGGGCCCGGTTCACCGACGCCGCCTTCTTCTACGACGCCGACGTCAAGGTGCCGTTGGAGACCTTCCGCGCCGGGCTCGCGAAGCTCACCTTCGAACAGCGGCTCGGTTCGGTCGCCGACCGGGCGGACCGGATCGGGACGCTGGCCCGCGCGCTCGGCGACGAGATCGGCCTCGGCGCCGACGACCGGGCGACCCTGGATCGGGCGGCCACGCTCGCCAAGTTCGACCTGGCGACCCAGATGGTGGTCGAGCTGTCCAGCCTCGCCGGCACGATGGCCCGGGAATACGCCCGTCGGGCCGGTGAGCCCGAGGCCGTCGCCACCGCGCTCTACGAGATGGAGCTGCCGCGCCGGGCGGGCGACGACCTGCCCGCCACCGTCTCCGGATCGCTGCTCNCCCTCGCCGACCGGCTCGACCTGCTCGTCGGGCTGTTCGCTCTGGACGCCGCGCCGACCGGCAGCTCCGACCCGTTCGGGCTGCGCCGGGCTGCGCTGGGTGCCGCCGCGATCCTCGGTAGCCGGCCCGAGCTCGCCGGCCTTGCCGTCGCCGACGTCCTCGCCCGGGCCGCCCGGCTCACCCCCGTGCCGGTGTCCGGGCAGGCGCTCGCCGCGGCCGAGGCGTTCCTCCGCGGCCGCTACACCCAGCAGCTCCTCGACAGCGGGGTCGACCACCGCCTGGTCGGCGCGGTCGCCCCGCTCACCGGCACCCCGGCGCGCGCGGCGACCACCCTGGCGACGCTGCGCGGGCTGATCGCGGTGCCCATCGGGGCGGCGCTGGCCAATGCCGGCGAACCGGCCACCGCCACGACGACGCCTGCGACGACGACGCCTGCGACGACGGCCGATCCGGCCGTGTTCGCCGCCCTGGCGGCTGCGCTGCAGCGGGTGCGCCGCATCGTTCCGGCTGACGCCCCCGCCGTCCTCGACGGCGAGCGGCTCACCGAGCCGGCCGCCGCCCGGCTTCTGACCGTGGTCACCGCACTGACGGAGCGCCTCGGCGCGCGAGCAGGTTCGCCCGCTCCGGCCGTGGCCGACGGTCCGGTCGTGGCAAACGTTCCGGCCGGCTCGAGGGCGTCGGCGTACCCGGCGTTCGTCCCGCTCGGCGAGCTCGTCGCTGCGGCGGGGGAGCTGCCGGCCGCGATCGACGGGTTCTTCGACGCGCTGATGGTGATGGACCCCGATCCGGCGGTCCGGGCGGCTCGGCTCGGACTGCTCGCCCGGATCCGGGATCTCACCGCGGGAACCCTGGACTGGGAGGCGCTCGGCTCGCTGCCCGCCGGGCACTGACCTCGGCGCCGAGGACCGGACCGGCGCTGCTCGGGCCGGGTGACCGGCCGGTCCGGCGGGCACGGTCCGGCCGCCGTCCGGTCACCCGCGAAAGAACCAGGACAAACGGGCGCATAGGCCGCGCTGTGTCGGATAGCCCGCCACGGGGGGCTACTGTTCCATCGCGTGGGTCTGTCCCGTCCTAGCCTCGCCGTCCATCCGTTCCGCGCGACCTGGTACCAGGTGCCCTGGTGGCGGTGGGCGATCCGGGCTGTGGCCGCGGTCGTCGCCGCCGTCGTGATCCTCACCGTGGTCACGTTCGTTCAGGTGTGGTGGGTGGGCCGGGAGGATCACCGGCCCGCCTCCGACACCCTGGTCGTCCTCGGAGCCTCGCAGTACGACGGGCGTCCCTCGGCGGTCTTCGCCGCCCGCCTCGACCACGCGCTGGAGCTCTACCGGCAGGGCGTCGCACCCAACGTGATCACGATCGGTGGCAAGCAGCCCGGCGATCGCTACACCGAGGCCGAGGCCGGCGCCGCGTACCTGCGCCGCCGGGGAGTTCCGGCCGATCGGGTGATCGTCGTCCCGGAGGGCTCGGACACCCTCGGCTCGCTGACCGCGGTCGCGGGGGTCATGAACACCCGGCACTGGCGGTCGACGGTCCTGGTCACCGATCCCCCGCACAGCCTGCGGTCCCGGACGATGGCGCGCGACCTCGGGCTGGACGCGACCACGTCGCCGGTGACCCGCGGCCCGGCCGTCCACGGCTTCGACACCAAGGCCCGCTACATCATTCGCGAGGGCATCGGCTACCGCTGGTATCAGCTCTTCCACCGGGCCTCGCCGCCCTCGGCGACCACGCGGGCGGTCTGAGCCCGGGCCGCGACGGCCCGCCGCCGCGGTGGGCAGGGGCGGCCGGGGTGCGCAGGGGCGGCCGGGGTGCGCAGCGGCAGCCGGGGTGCGCAGGGGCCGCAGGGGCGGCCGGGGCGGCAGGGTGCTCCCCGAGACCGCTCCCGCGCGGCCGTCGCGAGAGTTGTCGATTCGGGCGCGGACAGGCCCGCCTCCGGCACCGACCGGCTCGGCACCTTCCGGCGCGTGGGCGGCCGCCGGCGCGGTGGCCTCGCGCGGGCGGGCGGCGGTGGGCAGCGGCGGGACGGCCAGGGGCGCGCGGCAGCTGGCCGGGCCAAATCGGACGATTCACCGATGTGACCTACCCGCAGCGCGTTCGACCCTCTTCGGTGGTCACCNGCGCTGGTACGGTTCGGATCGCCGGGTGAGAGGGTAGTGCGACAAGCGGCAGTGACGCAAGGCGGCGGAGGCGGCCACCCGACGCGTGCGACAACACCCCGGAAATCACCTTCCGCGAGTGTAACGACTTCCTAAGGAGACTGGTGTGGCAACTCCCGTATCCGAGAGTGCGGTCGGGACGGCCGATCTGGAGACAGTCCGGGAACTCGCGCAGCAGCTGCGGGTCGACTCGGTGCGCAGCAGCACCTCGGCCGGCTCCGGGCACCCCACCTCTTCCATGTCCGCCGCGGACGTGCTGGCCGCCCTCGTGGCCCGGCACCTGCGCTATGACTGGGACAACCCCGAGGACCCGGCGAACGACCACCTCATCTTCTCCAAGGGCCACGCCTCCCCGCTGATCTACTCGATCTTCAAGGCGGTCGGGGTCGTCAGCGACGAGGAGCTCATCAACGGCTACCGCCGCTTCGGCGAGCGGCTGCAGGGCCACCCCACCCCGATCCTGCCCTGGGTCGACGTCGCCACCGGTTCGCTCGGGCAGGGCCTGCCCGACGGCGTGGGGGTGGCGCTCGCCGGGAAGTACCTGGACAAGGTGCCCTACCGCGTCTGGGTGATCTGCGGTGACAGCGAGATGGCGGAGGGGTCGGTCTGGGAGGCGCTGGACAAGGCCTCCTACTACAACCTGTCGAACCTGATCGCGATCGTCGACGTCAACCGGCTCGGCCAGCGTGGCCCCACCGAGCTCGGCTGGGATCTCGACACCTACGCCAGGCGGGTCNAGTCGTTCGGCGCGCGGGCGGTCGTCGTCGACGGCCACGACATCGCCGCGATCGACGAGGCGCTCGCCGGGGCCGAGGACGCGACCCGGCCGACCGTCATCCTCGCCCGCACCCACAAGGGCGCCGGCTTCTCGGAGACGTCGGACAAGGAAGGCTGGCACGGCAAGCCCTTCCCGGCGGACATGGCCGAGCGCGCCATCGCCGAGCTCGGCGGCGAGCGCAACCTGCGCATCCGCGGCCCGGTGCCGGGGCCGGACTTCCCGCGCCCGGAGCCGATCAGCCGGCCGGCGATCACCCTGCCCAGCTACGAGCTCGGGGCCAAGGTCGCGACCCGTCGGGCCTACGGGCAGGCGCTGGCCGCTCTCGGGGCGCGTACCGACGTCGTCGCCCTCGACGCCGAGGTGAGCAACTCGACCTACTCCGAGGACTTCGCCAAGGCGTACCCGGACCGGTTCTTCGAGATCTTCATCGCCGAGCAGCAGCTCGTCGCGGCGGCGGTCGGCCTGTCGGTGCGCGGCTACGTGCCGTTCGCCTCCACCTTCGCCGCCTTCTTCTCCCGCGCCTACGACTTCATCCGGATGGCGGCGATCTCCCAGGNCGACATCCGGCTGTCCGGCAGCCACGCCGGGGTGGAGATCGGCGCGGACGGTCCGTCGCAGATGGCGCTGGAGGACCTGGCGATGATGCGGGCCGTCGGCGGGTCGACGGTGCTCTACCCGAGCGACGCGACGTCCGCCGCCAAGCTCGTCGCGGCGATGGCCGACCTGTCCGGGGTGAGCTACCTGCGTACCACCCGGGGCGCCTACCCGGTGCTCTACGGCCCGGACGAGCCGTTCGCCCCCGGGGGCTCCAAGGTGCTGCGCCGTTCGGACGGCGACACCGTCACGCTCATCGGTGCCGGTGTCACCCTGCACGAGGCCCTGGCCGCCGCCGACACGCTCGCCGCGGAGGGAGTCGCCGCCCGGGTGATCGACCTGTACTCGGTCAAGCCGGTCGACGCCGCGACCCTGCTCGACGCCGCCCGGGCCACCGGCGGGCGCATCGTCGTCGCTGAGGACCACTACCCGGAGGGCGGCCTGGCCAGCGCCGTGCTCGGGGCGCTGGACGACAGCGGGCTGCCGCTGTCCGTCCGGCACCTCGCGGTGCGCTCGCTGCCCGGTTCCGGCACGCCCGAGGAGCTGCTCGACGCCGCCGGCATCTCGGCGAAGCACATCGTCGAGGCGGCCCGAGACCTGCTGCGCTGACGGCCTCCCCGGCGGCGCGCGGCGCCGCCGGGGAGGACCGCCGAAAGTGCGAGACGGCAGCGGGGCCGGGAGGACGACGTCCTCCCGGCCCCGCTGCCATCGTTACGCCCGTGGCCGCGCCACCAGGGCTCGGCGCCGTCACACGCCCGNCAGTCCCGGCTACGCGGCCACCCCCGCGTCGTCCCCCGCGGGTGAGATCCGTGCCGCCGGCGTCAGTCGTCGCCGGCCGGCGACGGCGCCCCACCGAAGGTCATGTCGACCAGGGTGAGGTAGAGCCGGTCCGGTCGCGGCAGGAACTGGATCTTGGATAGTGCCTGGTCCTGACCAGCGGACTCGACCACGAACTCGCCGTAACCGAGCAGCCGGCCTAGCGGATCCCGGTTGTAGGTCAGATCGGTGATCTTGGACAGTGGCATCGTCTGGACCTTGCGGAAGAAGATCCCCGACACCTTCAGCAGCCGCTTGTCGGTGATCATCAGATGATCGAACTGCCAGTCGGCGACCTTCCAGAGCATCCGCAAGATCATAAAGAGCGCGAAGTACCACAACAGTGTGGTGATGAAGCCCGCGTCGACGTCCTGCGCGGCGAACAGGATGTTCGCCACCAGGGCGAGCAGCACCGCACCCAGGGTCTGGAGGAAGACGGGGAGCAGGACGGCCCAGTGCAGCCGCACCATCATCACCAGGCGTTCCTGCGACGCCAGGTACTTGGTGTCGCGCTGGGCCGGATCCGGGAGCTGAAGTCTCACCACGTCCGCAGTGTCCCAGACATCAGGGCCGCCTGGGCGGGCATTACAGAGCGGTGTCGGTGACGAACGTGGACACCCCGTCGGCCCATGACTGCAACCATCCGAACACGCGGTCGATGATGCTGGCCGCACTGTTCGGTGCGGTCACCACGAAGAAGATAACGAACGCGATCGCGCCATACTTGATGATCTTGTCCACGGCGGGCCTCCGGGCCGATTGGGAAGGGTGCGCACAAAGTATCGTCGCTGCGATCGGCCGAGGTCCCCGAATCGCGCCGATACGCTCAACCTCGTGGTCGGTGAGTGGTATGACGCTTCGGATACGGTCCGTCGGGTCTCGGAACGCCCGAAGGCTACACCGCAGCCGCGGCCCCCGTTCGCCCGGGACCGGGCGCGGGTGCTGCACTCCAGCGCGCTGCGCNGGCTGGCGGGAAAGACGCAGGTCGTAGGCCCGCTCGACGACGATTTCCCGCGTACTCGGCTCACCCACTCGCTCGAGACCGCCCAGGTGGGGCGGGAACTCGCGGCGGAGCTGGGAGCCGATGCGGACCTCGTCGATGCGGCGTGCCTCGCACACGACCTCGGACATCCCCCTTTCGGGCACAACGGTGAGCTGGCGCTGGACGAGGCGGCGGCGGCCTGCGGCGGGTTCGAGGGCAATGCGCAGAGCCTGCGGGAGCTGACGAGACTGGAGGTCAAGATCGTTGATGACGAGGGGCGCAGTGCGGGGCTGAACCTGACGCGCGCGAGCCTGGACGCCGCGACCAAGTACCCGTGGGCGCGCCAGGACGCCCCGCCGGAGCACGCCGGCAAGTTCGGCGCGTACGACGACGACCTGCCCGTGCTGGAGTGGGTGCGCGCGGGCGCCCCGCCGGGGCGGCGGTGCTTCGAGACCCAGATCATGGACTGGGCCGACGATGTCGCCTACTCGGTCCACGATCTCGAGGACGGGGTCGTCGGCGGCCACATCGAGCTCGCCGCGCTCGACGATCCGGGGCACCGCGAGGAGCTGGCGGTCGCCACCGCGCAGCGCTATCCGGGCGCCTCGGCGGCGGCGGTGTCGGCGGCTCTGGACACGCTGCGTGCCCAACCCTGGTGGATCCGTTCGGAGATCACGTCGGCCCGCGGTCAGGCGGCGCTGCGGGCGATGACGAGCGAGCTGATCGCGCGGTTCTCCCGGGCGGCGGTGCGGGCCACGCGGGAACGCCATCCCGAGGGTCCGCTGTGGCGCTACGGCGCGGACCTGGCGGTGGATTCCGCCACGGTGGCGGAATGCGCCGCCCTCAAGGGGGTCACCGCGTGGTACGTCATGGAGCGGCCGGGCGCGCGGACCCGGCAGGCCCGGCAGCGGGAGGTCGTCGCCGAACTCGTGGAGCTGTTGCTGCGCGGTGCGCCGCGATCACTGGACCCGTCGTTGCGCGCCCGTTTCGAGGCGGCCCCGGACGACGCCGCCCGGCTGCGGGTGGTCGTCGACCAGGTGGCCCGGCTGACCGACGCGAGCGCCGAGCGGCGCCACGCCGCGCTGCGCGGGCAGCCGGTGCACCGTGTGCTCTGAGCGGCCCGATCGCCGGTCGGCGCCCGCCCGCGGCGGCTGCGGGTGGCGCCGTGTCGGCCGGCGCGCGGCGCGGGGCGGTGCGGGGTCCCCCACGCGGGTGATCATCGCACCCCCGGCGGAGGGAACGAACCCGTCCCCACCCGGGGTAGGGGCGTCTCCCCCGTCGGAGGGAGGGTTGCCGCGGCCGGNCGCGAGTCCGCTCTTCCGGCCCGGGATGCAGGTGGCGGCCATTGTCCTCAACATTCCCGTGGCATGATCGGTACTGTCGTGCTTACGACACGTACCATCGCACCGGTAGGACCGATGTGAGCGGCGTCGCGGCCGCCTTCACCGCCGACATCGGCCGGGGGCACGGCGACGGTGCCGTGATGATCGGCTACGCGGGAACGGGATGGCGCACTACTGGCGGGCGTTCTGCCCCGGGCGAGGTACCTCTCGCCCGACACGGACGAGGGGAGGGACGGGNGGCCGGACGAATCCGTGACGCCGACGTCGCCCTGGTCCGGGAGCGCTCGCCGATCGCGGACGTCGTCTCCGAACACGTCCAGTTGCGCCCNGCGGGGCGCAACGAGCTGGTCGGGCTGTGCCCGTTCCACGAGGAGAAGTCACCCTCCTTCTACGTCAACGTGGCCACCGGCCTGTTCCACTGCTTCGGCTGCCAGCAGGGCGGCGACGTCTACTCCTTCGTCCGCGAGATCGACGGGCTGAGTTTCCGGGAGGCCGCCGAGCGGCTGGCCCGGCGCGCCGGGGTCACGCTGACCTTCGAGGGCGGTGGCACCACCGACCGGACCGTGTCCAGCCAGCGCCAGCGGTTGCTGGAGGCGCACCGGATCGCGGCCGAGTTCTACGCCGAGCAGCTCGGCGGTCACCCCTCGGCCCGCGCCGGCTGGGACTTCCTCACCGCCCGGGGCTTCGATCTCACAGCGGCGCAGCGCTTCGGCGTCGGCTACGCCCCGACCGGCTGGGACACGCTCACCCGCCACCTGCTGTCGCGCCGCTTCACCGGCGAGGAGCTCGTGCTCGGGGGGCTGTCCAAACAGGGAGCCCGCGGGGGCCTGATCGATCGGTTCCACCACCGGCTCATGTGGCCGATCCGCGACCTCGCCGGTGAGGTGGTCGGCTTCGGCGGGCGCCGCCTCGCCGAGGACGGTTCGCCGAACGCCGGTCCGAAGTACCTCAACACGCCCGAGACACCGCTGTTCAAGAAGGCGAGCCTGCTCTACGGGGCGGAGCTGGCCCGCCGCGACATCGCCCGGCGATACCAGGTCGTGGTGGTCGAAGGCTACACCGACGTGATGGCCTGTCACCTCGCCGGGGTCACCACGGCTGTGGCGACCTGTGGCACCGCCTTCGGCCCGGAACACGTCGGGGTCGTGCGCCGGCTGCTCATGGACTCCGACGAGCGCCGCGGCGAGGTGATCTTCACCTTCGACGGTGACGCCGCCGGTCAGAAGGCGGCCCTGCGGGCGTTCGAGCACGAGGAGCGCTTTGCCACCCAGACGTTCGTCGCGGTGGAACCCGCCGGGCTCGACCCATGCGAGCTGTGGATGCGCGGCGGTGACGCCGCCGTGCGCGAGCTGGTCGCCCGCCGCGTCCCGCTGGTGGAGTTCGCGATCCGCGGGGTGCTCGCCCGCTACGACCTCGATACCACCGAGGGACGCCTCGCCGCCCTGGACGCCGCGGCCCCGCTGATCAACCGGATCAAGGACGCCGGTCTGCGCCACCGCCACGCGGTGAACCTGGACCGCTGGCTGGGCTTCCTCGACGAGCGGTTCGTGGCGCGCCGGGTCGCCGAGCACCGGGAGCAGCAGACGGGCGGCCGGTCCGCCGCCGTCGCGTCGGCGGTGGGCCGCCGGGAGCCCGCCGCGACCGACCCGGTCGTCATCGTGGAGCGTGAGGCGCTCAAACTCGNGGTCCAGTTTCCGGGACTTGCAGGGCCGATGTTCGACACGCTGGCCCCGGAGATGTTCACTGTTCCCGCGCACCGTGCCGTCCGTGAGCTCATCGCGGGTCTCGGTGGGGTGGACGGGGGGCTGGCGAGGACCGGCGACGTCGCCGCGTGGGCGACGGAGCTGTCCGCGGCGGCGACGGAGGAGGGGCTGCGACGTTTCGTCACCGCCCTCGCCGTGGAAAGGGTGCTCTGCGACCACGATGTGGATGATCGTTATGTCGACGAACAGATGTCACNCGTACAGGAGTTGCATGTGACACGTCGGATCACCGACCTGAAGTCGCGAGTGCAGCGGCTTAACCCGGTGGCCGACGCCGAGGCCTTCAACCGTGCCTACGGTGAGCTGATCGCTTTGGAACAGCACAAGCATCAACTCCGGGAGCGGGGCGTAGGTGCCGCGTAACCTGGGTCGATCCCGAGAAGGAAGTGACGAGATTCCGCCCATGAGTCCTACCGTCCTACCCCGCGAAGCCCAGGTGGACGAGGTCAAGGACCTCATCACCCGGGGCAAGGAGATCGGTTTCCTCACCACCGAGGACGTCACGGTCGCCATCCAGGCTGCGGAGCTGCCNCCGGAGCAGGCCGAGACGGTGCTGCAGGTGCTCAACGACGAGGGCATCGAGGTACTCGAGGCGGGGGGNGAGAACCCCGACGAGGCCGATCTGCTCGCCCGCCGGCGCCGCGAGGAGGAGGAGCTCGCGCTCAAGGCGCCGACCTCCGACCCGGTGCGCATGTACCTCAAGGAGATCGGCAAGGTCCCGCTGCTCACCGCCGAGGAGGAGGTCGACCTCGCCAAGCGGATCGAGGCCGGGCTGTTCGCCTCCGAGAAGCTCGCGGTGGCGACGAAGAAGACCTCCCCGCAGATGCGGCGGGATCTCGAGGCCATCGAGCGCGACGGGCAGATCGCCAAGCGCAAGCTGGTCGAGGCGAACCTGCGCCTCGTCGTCTCGATCGCCAAGCGCTATGTCGGTCGCGGCATGCTGTTCCTGGACCTCATCCAGGAGGGCAACCTCGGCCTGATCCGCGCGGTCGAGAAGTTCGACTACACCAAGGGCTACAAGTTCTCGACCTACGCCACCTGGTGGATCCGGCAGGCGATCACCCGTGCCATCGCCGACCAGGCGCGCACGATCCGCATCCCGGTACACATGGTCGAGACCATCAACAAGCTGATCCGCATCCAGCGGCAGCTCCTTCAGGACCTCGGCCGCGAGCCGAGCCCGGAGGAGATCGCCAAGGAGATGGACCTCACCCCGGACAAGGTCCGGGAGATTCTCAAGGTCTCCCAGGAGCCGGTCTCGCTGGAGACGCCCATCGGTGAGGAGGAGGACTCCCACCTCGGCGACTTCATCGAGGACTGCGACGCCGTCGTCCCGGTCGACGCGGCGAGCTTCATCCTCCTGCAGGAGCAGCTCGACTCGGTCCTACACACCCTCTCCGACCGGGAGAAGAAGGTCATCCAGCTCCGCTTCGGGCTCACCGACGGCCATCCCCGCACGCTGGAGGAGGTCGGGCGCGAGTTCGGCGTCACCCGCGAGCGCATCCGGCAGATCGAGTCCAAGACGCTGTCGAAGCTTCGCCACCCGTCGCGTTCGCAGAAGCTGCGCGACTACCTGGAGTAGACGCGCCTGAGTGGTTACTCGGGTCGTTGACCATGAGTGGCGACAATATTACTCTTGGCTAGTGTCGGTGTCCTGATCCTCGGTGGCTGCTGTCCATCGACGCTCGTCGGCCCGGTGCGCGGCGGCACACTCGGTGCCGTCTGTCCGGCCGAGAGGATGGCGAGCATGGCTGCCAGGGGATCCGCCGTCGCATGCCGGCTACGCCCGCTGGCGGGATTCGCCGTGGCGACAGCCGGTGCGCAGAACTTCCTCGGCGCTCGATGGGTGCCTGCGCTGCTGGCCGTGACTCCGGCTGGGCGGCGCCCGGCGGTCGCGCTGCGCCTGCTGGCCTGGAGCCCGCACTACTTCCAGCCCGGCGAGCATGACCGTCACGCGGTGGCCGAGCGCATCCGGCACACCCGGCAGGTGCTTGCCGACGAGGTGCTCGGCCGTTACCTGCATGCGGACGACGATGTCCTCGACGTCGGCTGCGGCCCCGGCTACCTGGCCGCGGCCGTGGCGCCGCGGGTCCACTCGGTGACCGCGGTCGACGTCTCCCGTGGCGCGCTCGCCTGCGCGCGGGTGTTGAACCCGGCCCCTAACCTGGACTACCTCACCGTCGACGAGTTCATCCGCGGTGGCCGTGACGTCGACGTCGTCTACTCCGTCGCGGTCGTGCAGCACCTCACCGACGAGGTGTTCGCGCACGCACTGCGTGGCTGGCACGCCGCGCTGCGCCCCGGCGGCCGGCTGCTCGCGCACGTGGTCGTCGACGACCCCCGCTGGCAGACCGAGGCGCAGTGGCGCGCCGAGCGCGAGCTGGCGGGCCGGCTGAAGCGCCGGTTCGCGCTGAACTGCTTCGGCCGCAGCGCCGACCAGGTGCGCCGACTCGTGACGGCGGCCGGATTCGGCGAGCTGGATCTCGTGGCGGTGGCCTCGTTCGTCGATGTCGACGACGACGTCGCCGGTCAGCATCTGCTGGTCGCCCGGCGCCTTGACGTGGCCGCGGCGTCCGTGGCGACGCCGTCGCGCGGGCTCACGGTGCCGGTCCAGGCGACGCCCGTCGAGCCGTTCGATCTGGAGCCGTTCGATCTGGAGCCCATCGGTCCGGCGCCGGCGAACACCGACCCGACCCGTTGAGCGACCCGACCCGACCCGCTGAGCGAGCTGCGTCTGCTGAGCGGCCTGGATCCGCCGCGGCGGACGCGGTCGCGCCCGATCACCCGGAGCTCGGGCAGCCGGCGGTCCCGCAGGTAGAAATCGGACTCGTGCAGCAGGCGTTTCGCGCCGCCGATGCGGGTGTCGGCGCAGTCGGCCATGATCTTCGTCATGCTCCCGAGTGCGAGGGTGCGCCGGCGCGGGTCCTGCCGTGCGGGGCGTCCGCCGGCTGGTGGGGAAGCTCGGCCCCGCCGAGGTCGGCGGGGGGACGCCCGGTCAGGGCGGTGAACACGAGCCGGACGTAGTCGTCCGGCCGGGTGGCTGCCGCCGCCCATTCGGCGGCGCGCCGCCCGATGCGGGCGAGGCGCGCCCGGTCGGCGAGCATGGCGCGCAGCACGTCGGCGAGGGCCTCGGCGGACTCGTCGACGGGCGTGGAGCCGGTGACACCGTCCTGGTAGGCGTCGTGGCTGCCGCCGGAGGCCGGGCCGACCACGGCGCACCCGGCGAGCTGGGCCTCCAACAGCACGATGCCGTAGCCCTCGCCGCTGGCCGCCGGCCCGCGCGGTCGGGTGCGGGTGCACAGGGCGAACAGGTCGGCGGTGGCGTAGAACCGGGCGAGGTCCTCGTCAGTCGGAGACTCGTACAGCTCGGTGTCGGGATCCGCGGACACCAGCTCGTGCAGCGCGCCCGGAGCCGGGCCCTGGCCGGCCAGCACCAGCCGGACCGGGCCCAGGGTCTGCCGGACGGAGCGTACCGCCTCCATCAGCACCGCAGCGCCCTTGCCCGCCCAGTCCGCGAGCCGGAACACGCTGAGCATGGTGGGGACCGGAGGTAGCGGCCGTCGCCGGCTCGCCTCGGCGAGCAGCATCGCCCGCCAGGCCGGGGAGATGCCGGGCGGCAGGATGGGGGCAAGGCCCACGGTGGACAGCGCCCCCGCGCTGTAGGAACTGATCGTGACCGGGTGCAGCAGGGGGTCGACCCGCAGGATCGCCCGGTCGGTGGCGCGCATGCCCCAGATGTCGGTGCCGTAGAACAGGACCGGGCCGAAACGGGCCCGGGTCAACCGCAGGGCGGCGGCGGCGACCGGGATGAGGTTGGCATGGCCGGCGACGACGCTGTCCGCGGGGCCGAAGCGCCGGGCCTGGTCGAGCGCTCGCAGGGTGAAACGGGCGCGGGCGGCGGCGGTCAGCTCGACCCCCGGTCCCAGCATGTCGATCCGTAGCAGGTCCGCCCCGCCGGCCCGCAGCGTCTCCTCGACGGTGGTGAGGTAACGCTCGATGCCGCCGCCGAGCCCGCGCGAGACGGTCAGCAGCAGCACGCGCGTGGGCTGGTCGGGTGCGGGTGCGGGGGAGAGGGCAGGAAATCGGCGAGGAAGCGGCACAGAAGGTGATGCTAATCTCTCGCCAGGTGTTCGATCCGCGTTGAGTGCCGTGTCATCGGCACCTTGGGGATTGATCCACATACTTGCAGTGGCCTTCGCGCGAGGCGGGAAGGGTGTCGGGGACCCGCTCGGGCGCGCGGCGACCGGCGTGGGGAGGGTGCTCGCGGCCGGTCCGACGCACGTATGCCCGATTCCAGCGGAGGCTCCTTTGCGGCCGACACGGGGCCGACGGTGGTCCCGGCGCGAGGTCGACGATTATGCGTCACGATGGCATTACTCTATGTAAACATCGGGCCTTGTCTCTGAGGTCGAGGACGCGTGCCGTGCCGGCGCGAAGGGAGTCGTACATGGAACTCGATCTGCGGTATCGCAATGGCGGCAATTCCGACCTGCTCGATCTGATCGACATCCGACCGGGGCGGGCGCTCGACTGCGGCTGCGGGGCGGGGGACAACGCCCGGCTGCTGCGGGCCCGGGGCTGGCGCGTCACCGGTGTGACGATCGACCCCTCGGAGCGGGCGGCCGCGGGCGTGGAGTGCGAACAGGTTGAACTTGCCGATCTCAACGACGGGCTGTCCTTCGCGCCGGACGGCAGCTACCAGCTCGTCCTGCTCTCCCACATCCTGGAACACCTGGCCGAGCCCGCGCCGCTGCTGGCCGAGGCCCGCCGGGTCGTCGATCCGGCCGGGCGCATCCTGGTGGCGCTGCCCAACGTGCTGCACTACCGGCAGCGCGCGCAGTTTCTGCTCGGGCGCTTCGAGTACACCGAAACCGGGCTCATGGACGCCACCCACCTGCGCTTCTACACGGTGGACTCGGCGCGGCGTCTGCTGGCGGACAACGGCTTGCGCCTCGTCGCCCACGCGACGACCGGCGGCCTGCCGTGGTGGCGCAGCCGCGAGGTGCTGCCGCGCGGGCTGACGCGCGGTGCCGACCACCGTGTTCTCGCCCGGTGGCCGAACATGTTCGCGTGGCAGGCACTGTTCCTCGCCACCCCCGCCCCCGCTCCCGCCGCCGGCGTCGAGCTCGGCACGCCCGAAAGCGCACCCGTGGTCGTGCCGGCGCAGAGTCCGGGGTCGTCCCGGCCGCCGGCGGTCATCGGGCGGGTCGGCGCCGAGGCCGGGGCCGGCCCACGGACACCGTCCCGGCGGCCGTGAGAGCGGGACCGGCAAGCCACGTCTGCCACCGGCGACCTGCAGTCGGTCGGCGCAGCGGGGCCGACCGTCCGGGGTGCGCGACGGTCGGGTGGCGCGGGGGACGTACGGTCCGGGGCTATCGCCGTGCCGTCCAGTGGGCCGCGCGCGGCTCGTCGGCCCTCGGGTCGCCGGGGGGCGGCAGGGGGCCGAGGCCGTCGATCAGGCCGTGGCGGACCAGCGCTGTCGTCTCGAGTCCCCGCCCGCGCGCCACGTCCAGCACCACACTGCGGGGTAGGACAACGGCCGCGGTGACGGCGGCGACCAGCGTCGTGCGCAGCCGCCAGCCGCGGATGCGGGTGAACCACAGCCGGTTGCGCACGATGTAGTAGGCGTTGCCGCGGTGGGGGATCATGGTGCTGCCGGTATGCCAGGCCCGGTGCGGGCTGAGCACGACGCTCCACCCGGCCTCCCGGACCCGGTAGCAGAAGTCGACGTCCTCGAAGCCGAGGAAGTACCGGCCGTCGAACGGGACCCGTCGCAGGCATTCGGCCTTGATGAACATCACCGCGCCGGTGACCCAGTCCGCCTCGCAGGGCCGGTCGTCGGGGGGGCGCCNGGCCCGTGGTGCGACGAGGACCGGACTCAGCCGCGCCGAGCCGGACTGCAGGCCNTCCCCGTTGATGAGGGTGGGGGCGACGACCCCGATGTTGGTGCCGGTCAGCAGGTCCAGACACGCCCGGATCGTCGCCTCGTCGATCCGGATGTCGTTGTTGACCAGCAGGTAGGCGCCCGCCGCCGGATAGTCCCGGACGGCGAGCTGGAAACCGCCGCCGAAGCCGAGGTTGCGCGGCGGCAGGATCCACGCCACGGAGGTCGCCAGCTCCGCCGGCCGGGTCGAACCGTCGTTGGCCACGATGGTGACCTGGGCGATCGACGGGCTTGCGTCCAGGCGTTCCGCGAGTTCGACCGTGGGCTGGTGCGGGCCCCAGTGGACGATGACCGCCACGGTCTTCATCGGGCCCCCTGCCTCGGTCGAGCGGAGCGTGAGTCCTGGCGGCCGCGCGACGATGCCACCGACTGGATGCAGAGAGTAGCATAATCGTGTCACGGTGTAATGCAAGGTGGAGGTGTAGGCCCGCTGCGGCGGAGGTGTGGCGCCCGATCGATCTCCCGAATAGATTGCTAGAAGTAGTTGAACGATGCCTTAGGGTGATGGTGTGGCTGGAGCATCCTCGGTCCCGGCGGCCGAAGACGAGCAGGGAACCGCGTCGAGCGGTCCGGCGACGGGCGGGATACCCGGACCCGGTCGGCCGGCCGTTCCGGCGGCCGACGCGCCCACGGTGCTCGTCGAGGACCCGGCGTCCGGCGGCGAGAGCGCTCCCGCCGCCGGGTGGCGGCGGATGCTCGCCGGCCGGCTGGCCCGTGGGTTCGGCGAGCTACTGATCACTGCCGGGATCGTCGTCGCGTTGTTCCTCGCCTACCAGCTGTGGGTCACCGACCTGTTCGCCGGGCGGACCCAGGATCGCCTGCACCACCAGCTTGACCAGGCCTGGCGACGGCCACCGGCACCGCGGGCGCCCGCCGGCGATCGGGTGCGGCCGGCTCCGCCGCCGCCGGTCGATCTCGGCGACGGTCTGGCGATCCTGCGGGTGCCGCGATTCGGTCGGGACTATTCTCCGGTCGTCGTGGAGGGGGTCGCCGCCGCCGACCTGCGGCGCGGACCAGGCCATATTCCGGGTACGGCCATGCCCGGTCAGCTCGGCAACTTCGTCGTTTCGGGGCATCGGACGACGTATGGAAAACCGTTTAGTCGTCTCGATGAATTGAAGGTTGGCGATCCCCTTGTCGTCGAGGTCCGGGACCGTTACTACACCTACCGGGTCACCGGCTCCGAGGTCGTGACGCCGAACCGGGTGGATGTCACCTATCCGGTCCCCAAGCGACCGGGAGTGGCGCCGGCCAAGGACCTGATCACCCTGACCACCTGTCATCCGAAGTTCTCGGCGAGCCATCGACTGATCGTGTACGGCGAGCTGGTCGACACCACCGTGAAGTCCGCCGGGGTGCCCCCGGCGCTCAGGGGAGAGTGAGCGATGTACGCGTGGTTCTACCGTCACCTGCCNGGTCCGCCCCGGCTCCGGTTGACCCTGGCAGTCATTGCGGTGCTTGCCATCGTGGCCTTGCTGATGTTCGTGGTCTTCCCTGCGGTGGAGACGGTGTTGCCGAACGGTCGAGTCACACTGGGTGACTGATGGGCGTCGACTCGACGGCGGCGGGCCGCCGGCCCCCGCTCGTCCGTCGCCGGACCAGCGGATTAGTCGAAATGGCGACGGCCTGGTCCCATCGGGTAACGGAGTGGAATTCGGCAACGCCTTCCCGGGCATTAGGACCCGATGGTTGCGGGAGCGGGCCGGGGGCACCGGACGGCTGAGCCGATGCCACCGGAAAGTCGGGCATCGGATACCCTGCGAACTGGGCGGCGTTACGCTCGGATAGCGCGGAGATCGGCGTGGGCGTGGGGCCGGATGGGCCGGTGGAGGTGGCGGCGAGTGGGTCAGCCACAGCCGGTCCGGAGAGCGGCGCAAGGGCATTGCGGGATCGGCTTCGGGGGAATTCAATGAAATGGCCGGATCGGATACGGCGTGGTTCGGTGCTCCGCCTCGGCGGCGTGGCGTGGAGACCGGGCGGTCGCGGATCGTCACGCCGCCCGCCCGGCCGGGGCGGCCGCGGCGTCGCCCGCCCGGCGGTGGCCGTCCTCGCCGTGCTGATCGTGCTGGCGCTCGTGGTCGGATTCGTGCGCCCGCCGGCCTTATCCGGCGCCGGGGGTCGCGTCGGCGCGGCCGCGATCTCCCTCGCCGCGTTCGCCGCGGTCCTCGTCCCCGCGGTCCTCGTCCCCGCGGTGCGGTCCGGCAGGGGACGCGCCCGCGGCGGCACCGGAGGGGGCTACTGGCGGGGGCGGCGGCGCTGGGCCGGAGACGAGCTGACCGGGCTCGCCGACCGCCGGCACTTCCTCGACGCGGTCGGCCGCAGCCTGGGCGGCGGCCACCGGGCGCGCGCCGTGACGCCGGTCGCGGTCCTGCTCCTCGACCTCGACCGGATGCGCGACGTCAACGGTGCCCTCGGCCACGAGCAGGGCGACCGGCTGATCGTCACCGTGGGCCGGCGGCTGCTCGCTGCCCTGCCCGGCTCGACCCCGCTCGCGCGGGTCGACGGCGACGCCTTCGCGGTGCTGCTGCGCGGCGGCGGGGTCGAGAGCGCCGAGCGGCTCGCGGCCGTCCTGCGGGAGGCGCTCGAACTGCCGGTCCTGCTCGCCGGCACCCCGGTCCGGCCCGACGCGAGCATCGGGATCGCCTGCTCCCCCGAGCATGGCCGGACGGCGCTGGAGCTGTTCCGCCACGCCGAGGAGGCGATGCACGCCGCGAAGCGGTCCCGGTGCGGGCAGGCGGTCTACATCCGGGCGCATCCCCCGATCAACCGGGCGCGCCTGCTGCTGCGGGCCGAGGTTCGCCAGGCGCTGGACCGCGGCCAGCTCGAACTGAGCTACCAGCCGAAGGCCGACCTGCGCAGCGGCCGGATCAGCGGGGTCGAGGCGCTCGTGCGCTGGCGCCATCCGGTCGACGGGGTGCGGCCGCCCGACGTGTTCCTTGCCGAGCTCGACCGGGCGGGGCTGATGCCGAAACTCACCATGCACGTCCTCGACCAGGCGCTGGCCGCCTGCGCGGGCTGGCACGCCGGGGGGGCACCGCTGACGGTCTCGGTCAACGTGCCGGCGTCGGTCATCGTCGACCGCGCCTTCGTCGGCGTGGTCCGCGCGGCGCTCGGCCGCCACCGGCTCCCGCCGTCGGCGCTGGTCGTCGAGGTCACCGAGGACAGCCTCATCGAGGCCCGGGAGGCGGCCCGCCGCACGCTGGCGGGTCTGCGCAGCCTGGGCGTGCGGGTCAGCCTGGACGACTACGGCACCGGCTTCTGCTCGCTGACCTACCTGCGCGAACTGCCGGCGGACGAGGTGAAGCTGGACCGTACGTTCCTGCGTGATCTCGACCGTGACCCCGCGGCGGTCGAGATCGTGCGCTCCACGGTCTCGCTCGCCCATGCGCTGCGGCTGCGCATCGTCGCCGAGGGGGTGGAGACCCAACGGTCCTGGCAGGCACTGGCCGACTGGCAGTGCGACGAGGTGCAGGGCTTCTTCGTCGCCGGGCCGATGACGGGCGACCGGGTCGTCGGGTGGCTGCGTGAGTGGGCCGCCCGGCTCGCCGTCCCCGCCGACGCCGGGACGTCGGCGGGCGCCGCCCTGGTCGGCGCCGGCAGGGTGCCGGGGGGTGCCGCTGTGGCCATCCCGGCGCTGTCGGCACCGCCGTCGGCCGGCGCGGGCACGCCGCGGCCGGGCCAGTGGCCGGCCGGCCTGCGCGGCACCCCGGCGCCCGCCACGGCCTGGCGGGCGACCGGCTACCGGGTGCAGACCGACCTCGCGGCCTCCTGAGTTCAGGAACCCGACCCCTGCCGGGTCGCCGCCGCGTCCAGCCGCAGCGTCAGCTCGGCGACCGCCCTGATCTCCCGCGCGTCGTCGCCCGGCGCCCCCGCGACGAGCCGCTCGCAGATCCCGCGATACATCGCCGGGTAGCTGTCGAGCCGGTTGACCCGGCGACGGCGCAGGATCCGGGAGCCGGCCTCGGCGGTGTAGCGGGCGCCGTCGACGATGGTCGCCGTCACCCCGTTGGCGCGCAGCTCGGTGTGCTCGCGCAGGCCGTAGCGGCTGCCGCCGGCGCTGGTCAGCACGAGTGCGAGGATCGCGTCGTTCACGAGCTCGACGTACACGGTGAAGGTGCCTGTGCGGGCGGAGGTGACCGTGGCACGGCGCACCGGCGCGAAGTCGTTGAGCCACAGGAAGTGGTCGATCCAGTGGCAGCCGTTGCTCACCAGCCGGGTGCGCGAGGCCGGCCAGCGGTACCAGTGCCGAGCGGGCAGCGGCTCCTCGTACACCACCGCGCTGTAGACCATCGGCTCGCGGGCCTCGCCGAGGCGGAGATCCTCACGTAGCCAGGCGTTGATCGGCGAGTGGCGGCGCTGGAAGCAGGCGAACAGGCGCCCGCCGCCGTCGATGAGCTTCGCCAGCTCCTCGAGGTCCTCCTCGGTGGTGACCACGGGTTTCTCGACGACGGCCGCCGAGCCGCGGCGCAGCGCCGCGCGGGCCAGCGGTGCGTGGGTGTGGTGGTAGCCGGCGATCAGCAGGACGTCCGCCTGGTCGTCGTCGGCCGGCAGCGGCGAGGTGTCCCACGACCACCGGTCGGTGCGCCGGACGCCGATCTGCACGGGATCGAGCTCATGCACCCGGATGAGGTCGAGGTGCTCGCCGATGTGCGGGACGATCTGGGTCTTGGCGTAGTGGCCGAGCCCGAACAGGGCCGCGGTGGGCCGGCCGGCACCGGGCGCCGGGCGCCGCCGCGTGCTGGACGCGATCGGGCTGGCGCCGGTGAGCAGCCGGTCGTCCGGCCTGGCCCCGCGCCACTCGACCGCGAGCCACGCCACGAGTCGGTCGACGGCCGCCGGGTCCAGCGCGATCCCCGCCATCGGCGACCAGCCGACCAGCGCGTCGTCGACCGCCGGCGGCGGGCTCGCCGGTCGGGCCCGGTGGACGATCGTGGCCCGGCCCGGCCGGGCACCGGGCCCGGCCGGCCGGGGGACGCCTGCCGGGTGGACCGGGCGGATCAGGTCGCGGTGCAGGACGACTCGCTCCATGCACGCCGGGTGACAGGGCGCGACGAAGGCCACGGGCGAGCCGGCCGCCGGGACGCCCGCCGAGGGCTCCTCCGCCGGGGGCTCGCCCGCCGGGGACGGGCCCGGTTCGACCGTGCCCAGCCCGACCCCCACGTACCGCCGGTTGCGGTCGCGTTCCCGCAGCCGGCTGGCGGTCTTGCGGGCCACCGCCCGAGCCCCGAACTCGCGGGTGTAGGCGGCCAACGCCCGGGAGCCGCCCGACCGCACGAAGAACTGGTCGTCCACCGGGACCAGGGTGATCCAGACGGACGGGCGGATGCGTGCCTGCCCGGCCGTCGGGGTCTCGTCGAGGAAGCCGTCGGCCCAGCGCTGCGCGATGAGAACCCTCATCCCGTCGCCGTCGCCGTCGCCGTCGCCGTNGCCCATCCGGCCGGCTGGGCGTGGCAGGCGCCAGCGAGCAACGCCAGTGGACCCGACAGCGCCTCGTCGATCATCCGGGCGCAGGTCTCGAACTCGTCCCGACCGCCCTCGAGCGGATCGGCCAGGTCGTCGATCGACGCCGGCACGATGCGGCCCGAGGCACGGACCCGCCAGGCGGCCGCGGTCAGGTACTCCCCGGCCAGCCGCGGCTCACCCGGTGGGAGGTCCGCGGGGCGCACCCCGGAGGTCAACCGGCCGAACTCGCGCACGGTGAAGGTCCGGCGCAGGGCGCGCGGCGCGAGGGCGACCACCGCCGAGCGGTGCCGCCGGGTCGCGCACAGGACCAGGTCACTGGCGCCGATCAGCTCCGCGGTCAGCGGCCGGGCGCGGAACGCCCCGGGGTCCACATCCCGCGCGCGCAGCAGCGCCGCGGCATGGGGGTGCATCGGCGCGGCCGGCTCCGCGCACACCCCGGCGCTGTGGAACACGGGCGCCGCGCCGGGCGTCGCGCGGAACCGGACTGCGGCGAGGTGCTCGGCCAGCGGCGAGCGGCAGAGATTGCCAGTGCAGACCATCAGCACCGTCCATGGCCGACGCTGCTCGCCCGCCCCACCCGCCCCACCCGCTCCGCCAGCCTCACCGGGTCCGATCGGCCGGGTGGCGGGGCGGGGCCAGCCGGTGGTGCTCATGCCGGACGGGGCGCGTTGCCCCGGCGCCAGTACACGCCCGTCCAGTCGACCTGGATGATCGGCTCGGACACGCCGTGGGCGGCCCGGTAGTCCTCCACGGCCGCCCGGCAACCGGGAACCGCCCCGTAGTCGTCGATGATGCAGTAGCCGCCGGGGGACAGCTTCGGATACAGCGCGCCGAGCGCGTCGATGGTGCTCTCGTACATGTCACCGTCCAGGCGCAGCACCGCCAGGCGTTCGATCGGCGCGCCGGGCAGCGTGTCGCGGAACCATCCCGGCAGGAAGCGGACCTGGTCGTCGAGCAGGCCGTAGCGGCGGAAGTTCTCCCGTACCTGGTCGATGGAGACGGCGAGGGCGGAGTGCTCGTGGTGGCGGTCGCCGGTGTCGGCCGCGTAGCGCGGGTCGGGCACCGGCAACCCGGCGAACGAGTCGGCGACCCAGACCGTGCGGTCGTCGACCCCGTAGGCCGCCAGCACCCCGCGCATCAGGATGCAGGCCCCGCCCCGCCACACCCCGGTCTCGATGAGGTCGCCGGGGACGCCGTCGCGGATCACCTGCTCGGTGCACTCCTGAAGGTTGCGCATGNGCTCGTCGCCGGTCATCGTGTGCGCGAGTCTCGGCCAGTCCCGCCCGTCGCCGCGGGCATCGGGTGAGGATCTCTTCACGATCTCCACTCCCTGACGCTCGGCGGCCAGGGCCAGGATGCGCCGGGCGCCGCCGCGCGCCTCCCACACGCTGCCGTCCCCGCCGTCCCACAGGGAGCAGGTCAGGGTGGACCGGAGGAGATCGAGGTACCGCGACGTGGTGTCGGGCAGGTCGTCGCGGGTGACGGTCGGCGTCGTGGTCATCGTCGCTCCTGGATGGGGATGGATCGCCGGTGAGGTCGGTGACGGGGGCGGTGGTGGTGCGGGGCGCGAAGCGCGGGGATCGCGGGGTGCGGGCGGCCCGCGAGATCGGTCGGGACGGTGCGGTCGGGACGGGTCACCGCGGCCGCGCCGAGCGGCGCACGGTGGCGACCGCCCGGTGGAACCCATCGATCGAGGCGTCGAGGTCGATGTCCGGCACCGCCTTCTCCGACTCCAACGCCATCGCGGCAAGCAGGTCGGGCCGGCGGCGCAGCTCGTCGAGGATGCCGGCGAGCGCGCCGACATCGCCGACGGGGTGGATCCGGGCGTTGCGGCCGGGGCGCACGTCGTCGGTCGGGCCGATCGACCCGACCCGGTCGCTGACCACCACCGGCAGGCCGCACAGCACCGCGTCCTTCACGGCCAGCGGATGCGGATCACGCTGTGCCGGATGCAGGTACAGGTCGCTGGCGGCGTACAGGCGGGGCAGTCGTTCCTGGTCGGCGAAGCCCACCACGCGCAGCGCGCCGTCGAGGCCGGCAGCCGCCGCGTCGAGGGCGGGCCGCAGCACCCCGTCGCCCGCCATGATCACGACGAGCTCCCGGGTGTCGGGCCTGCGTGGGGCGCGGGCGACGATCCGCAGGGCGTCGGCGATGTCCAGCGGGCGTTTCCGGGAGATCATCTTGCCGACGCACAGGGCGACCACCGCGTCCGGGGCGATCCCGAGTTCGGCGCGGACGGCGGCGCGGTGGGTGGCCCGATCGGTCACCGCCTTGTGTAGTGCGGCCTGCTCGGTGGGGTAGGGCGTACGGAACATCCGCTCCCGCGGGACGCCGTAGTGGGCGAGATAGTCCTCGTTGTTGTCGCCGACGGTGAGGAACGCGTCCACCCGGCCGAGCAGCGGCGGCAGGGCGAGCCGCTTGGCGGCGCGCACGCGGGCCGCGCGGTGGCCGAGCAGCTCGCTGTCGCCCATCATCAGGGCGCCGACGCCGCGCCGGCGGGCCCAGGCGAGGGCCGCGAGCGAGCCGACGTGGCGGTAGCCGTGGACCAGCACGCAGTCGGGCCGCAGCCGGTCGAGCGCCGTCCATACCCGGCCCGCTGCCCGGGTGCTGGCCACCGGCTGGCGCCACTCCGGTCGCAGCGGCAGGTCGGCGACGAACTCGTGCCGGTAACCCGCGGTGATGTCCGGCCGCCAGCGCACCTCGGCTCCGAAGCCCCGGTCGAAGTAGCGGTCGAGGCCGGCGCGGGACAGGAACAGCACCCGCAGGTCCACCGGTCCCTCGCCGACGGCCCGGTACAGCGGCGCGAAGTGCTGGATCGGATGGGGCACGACGGCGGTGACGGCCGTCGGCCGGGAGGTGGACGTCATGGGCATGCTGCGCCTCCTCGGGGCCNCCGCTCCGAGCGGCCGGCCGGCTGTCGGGCTGTCGGGCTGTCGGCTGTCGGNCTGCCGGGAGCGCCAGTCTTCACGATGCGTGTTCGTTAATCAACACACTGTAGATATGTGTTGTGGAACCGGTCCCTCGTCCGGTCCGAACGGGCGGTCATCGCGGCCGGGATCGGCGGGTCATCCAAGTCGACCGTGACATGCTGTGCTATGAGTCATACTCTTCGTGAGCGGCCTGACCCGGCCCGATCGCCCGGCCGGGTGCGCCGAGGTCGGCTCCGCCAGAGAAGCTGGGGAAGCTGTGATGTCCATGCGTGTCGTCGTCGCCGGGGGAGCGGGCTTCCTCGGTAGTCATCTCTGCGAGCGACTCCTGGCCGGCGGGGCCGAGGTGATCTGCGTCGACAACTTCCTCACCGGCCGGCCGGAGAACATCGACCCGCTGCGGGCGCTGGACGCCTTCCGGATGCTGCGCCGCGACGTCACCGGGTCCGTCGACGTCGCCGGGCCGGTCGACGCGGTGGTGCATCTGGNCTCCCCGGCCTCGCCGGTGGACTACCGGGCGCTGCCGCTGGAGACGCTCGCGGTGGGCGCCTGGGGCACCCGCCGGCTGCTGGAGCTCGCGCGGCGCAAGGGGGCCCGGTTCGTGCTGGCGTCCACCTCCGAGGTGTATGGCGACCCGCAGGTGCACCCGCAGCCCGAGGGGTACTGGGGTCACGTCAACCCGGTCGGCCCGCGCAGCATGTACGACGAGGCCAAGCGCTTCGCCGAGGCACTGACCACCGCGCACCGCGCCACCCACGGCACTCGCACCGGCATCGTGCGGATCTTCAACACGTACGGCCCCCGGATGCGTGCGGATGACGGCCGGGCGGTGCCGACCTTCATCACCCAGGCCCTGCGCGGCCAGCCGGTGACCGTGGCCGGCGACGGCTCGCAGACCCGCTCGTTGTGCTACGTCGACGACCTCGTGGACGGTCTGGTCCGGATGCTCGACGCCGAGCATCCGGGGCCGCTGAACCTCGGCAACCCGAGCGAGCTGTCGATGCTGGAACTCGCCCGGCTGGTGGTGCGGCTGTGCGGCGAGGAGGTGTCGANCGTGTTCGTCCCGCGGCCCCAGGACGATCCCAGTGTGCGTCGGCCGGACGTCACCCTGGCCGGGGAGGCGCTCGACTGGCGACCCAGGGTGGACCTGGTGGACGGGCTGAGCCGGACCGTCGACTGGTTCCGCAACCGGGCGGCCGGGCCGCCGGCGGCGCTTGTACCCCGGCAGAGCGGGGCGCCGCGTTCCCGGGCGGGTGGCGGCTGAGCGGGGGTTTCCGACCGGGCGGCGACAGGTTGCCACACTCTTGGTAATCGATCTGATACAAAGAGTGAGTGACCTCTGTTGTCTCCGGGACTGCCGCAACCACCGGTCCGTGCGCGACCGGGGCGCCGCGCGCCCCGCTGCGCTGGCGCGCGGCCGGGCGGCTGGCCGCGGCGCTGCCGGACATCCGCGGGCGCGACCGGGTCACCGGCTGGGTGCGTGGCACCCCCCGCTTCACCGGACCGTTGCGCGGCCGGCTGACCAACGGAATGGTCTTCGAGCTGCCGGACTGCCGCGACGGGTCCGTCCGCGACCTGGTCGAGCTGTGCTACCGACCGCCGGCGCTGGCCGGCGTCTTCGACACCGTTCTGCGTCCGGGTGACTGCTGCTACGACGTCGGCGCCAACATCGGCGTCTACACGCTGTGGGCGGCGGGCGCGGTCGGGCCGACCGGTCAGGTGCACGCCTTCGAACCGGTGCCCGAGCCACGCGCGGTTCTCACCGCCCTGGCCGCCCGCAACGGGCTGACCCAGGTTCGCCCGACCGCCGCGGCAGTGGGCTCCACCGCCGGGACCGTCAGGCTGCGCCTGCATCCCGGTGCTTCGGGACTGACCCACCAGGTCCCCCCGGGCAGCGTGGTCTCCCCGGCAGACGCGGCCGTGCTGACGGTGCCGGCGACGACGCTCGACCGGCATGCCGCCCGCCATCGTCGTCCCGACCTGATCAAGATCGACGTGGAGGGGTTCGAGCTCGACGTGCTCCTCGGCGCCACCGAGCTGCTGCGCGCACACCGCCCCGCGGTGCTGCTGGAGATGCTGCCGAGTCATCTGACCCGCCGGGGTGACCAGGCGCGGGGCAAGCTGATCGACGTCCTCGCCAGGGCCGGCTACCGCCTGTTCAACCTGACCCNCCGAGGGCTCGCCGACGAGGGGGAGTTCACCGCGAACGTGCTCGCGCTGCATCCCGGCTGGGCCCGCTTCGACCCGGTCGTCGCGGCTCTGCACCGCACGCCGTTCCCCCGCAACCAGACGACGTGAACCCGTGACGGCACGCCGCCCGGACAGGCAGGCAGGGGCTCTGGCGGGACGGCACCGGTCCGTGGAGCGTGACCGTGGATACCTCGCCGGGGTGCGGGCCAGCGCCGCGACGAGTCTCACCGTCACCGTCGTCGGGGCGGGGATGAGCGTCCTGCTGGCCCGACTGCTCGGACCGGCCGGCCGCGGAGCCTACGCGGTGGTGACGTCCTATGCGTTGGCCGCGGCGGCGGTGGGCGAATGCGGACTGACCGCGGCGATCTGCTTCTTCGTCGCCCGCGACCCGCGGCGGGCCCCCGACGTCGTGCGTACCGGCGGGGCGCTGCTGCTGGCTCTCGGTGCGGTCGTGGGTGTCAGCGGGTTCTTCGCCGCGTCGCTGGTCCTGCCGCACGATCATGCGGCGGCCACGGCCTTCCGTGTCGTCTTCGCGGCCCAGCCGATCATCTTTGTCTCGGCCTGCTGGGTCTTCGCGCTGCAGGCGACCCGGTTGGCGATGTGGAACCTGACCCGGGCCGTCCAGCCACTGCTCCACCTCGCCGGCATCGGGGTGCTGGCAGCGACGGTCGGGCTCACCCTCGGCGCCACGGTGGCGTGCCTGCTCGTGTCGATCACCGTCCAGGCGGCGCTCGCCGCACTGCTGTGGCGTCTCGACGTCCCCGATCGCGGCCGGATCCGCCGGCGGGAGGCCCACCGACTGCTGCGCTACGGCGCCGGGGTGTTCCTCTCGACGTTGCCCTACCTGCTCAGCACCAAGCTCGACATCCTCCTCCTCGCCCTGCTCGTCGAACCCGCGAAGGTCGGCTACTACGCCGTCGCGGTGTCGATGAGCCTGGTCAGCCAGCCGATCTGCGTCGCCTTCGGCAACGTCGCCATGCCTCGGCTGGCCCGCCAGGGCGGCGCAGCCGACGCGGATCGGACGCCCACCAGTTCCCGGCGGACCGCGATGATTGCCGTCGGGGCGAGCCTGGCCTGCGGGATCGTCGTCATCGGGGCGATGAGTGCGNTGGCCCCGCTGGTCGTCCCGCTGGTCCTCGGCGCGCGGTACGCGCCGAGCGTCCACCTGCTGTGGCTGCTCGCGCCCGGCGCGGCCCTGCTCGGCTGCAACCGGGTCACCGACGACGTGCTGCGCGGCCTCGACCGGGCGCTCACCGTTGCGCGCTGCGAGGGGGTGGGCAGCGTGCTCACCGTCGTGGGTCTCGCGGTGCTGGTGCCGGTCCTCGGGATCGAGGGTGCGGCGATCGCGTCGTCCGTCGCCTACACGGCGTCGTTCCTGCTGCTGTTCCGTGCGGTGCTGCGTGCGGTCGACGTGTCGGCCCGCACGGTACCGGCGCGGGCATATGGGCTGCTCGTGGCACGGGCGGCGGGCATGCGCCGACCGATGCCGCTCGGTGGCGGAAGGTGAGATGAAGGTGACCGAACACGTTGGACGCGACGCGGCGTCATCGATGGATGCGCGGTCCGCGGGTACACCGACCGTGGGTACACCGTCCGTGGGCGCGCTGCGGGTCGGGGTTGTCGGCCCGGTGGGGCTCGACGACTTCGCCGACAACATCGTCGACTGCCTGCCCGATCTGGGGGTGCACGCCGTGGCGCTGGGTCCGGCGGTCCCGCTGCCGCGGGGCCGCTGGTTGGCCGGCGCGGCGCTTGCGGCGCGCACCGTGTCGGACCGGCCGGACCACCTCCACCAGCGACGTCTGATCGACCGGGTTGAGCGGGAGAACCTCGACGTGGTGCTCTCGGCGGACGCCCGGCTGCTGCCCTCGACGGTGCGGACGTTGCGCCGGCGGGGGGTCCGCGTGGGCCTGTGGTTCCCGGACGCGGTGGTGAACCTGGGGCGCCAGTACCTCCTGATGGGGGACTACGACGCGCTGTTCCTCAGCGACCCGCTGCTGACCCGCCGGTTGTCGGACGTGCTCGACCTGCCCGCCTGGTACCTGCCCGAGGCCTGCAACCCGGCGCGCCACCGGCCGCCCTCGGCGGTGGACGACGAGGCGCACGCGGTGTTCGTCGGCAACACCTACGGAGTGCGGGTCCGGCTCGTCCACCAGCTCCTCGACGCCGGGATCGCCGTGCGGCTGTACGGTCCGCCGCCGCCGCGCTGGTTGCGCGACCCGCGGGTGCTGGCCTGCCACACCGGCCGCTTCGTCACCGGAACCGCGAAGGCCGCCGTCTTCCGCGGTGCCCTCGCCGTGATCAACGCGCTGCACCCGGCCGAGATGGAAAGCGTGAACTGCCGCCTGTTCGAGGCGACCGCCTGCGGCGCGACAGTCGTCTGCGAGCGGCGCGCGGCGCTGCCCGAGCTGTTCACCGAGGAGCGGGAGATCCTCGGCTTCACCGACTTCGCCGAACTGATGGCGCACCTGAAACGCTGCGCCGCCNACCGGGCCGGCGTTCGGGCGCTGGGCGACGCCGCCCGCGCCCGCAGCCACCGCGACCACACCTACCAGCAGCGGCTCGACACCCTGCTGAGCGTGCTGCTGTGACCGTCCCACGCCGCGGGCGCCCGGGTCCCGCCGACCGGACCGGCGCGGCCGACCGGCCCAGCCGCGCGGGGCTGCTCCTGCGGGCCAAGATCTCGACGGCTGGGCTGCTGACGAGCCCGGCCGCGGGGGCGGTCGTGGGCGCCGCCACCCGTAACCGGATCCGCAACCACGGCGTCCGCTTCGACGTCACCGATCCGGTGTTCACTCCGCGGCAGCGGGCGGCATTGTTCTGGCGGCTCTACGAAACNGCCGAGATCAGGATGATCCACCGTTACGTGGGCCCGGCGGGGACAGTCGTCGAACTCGGCGCGAGCCTCGGCGTCACCGGCGCGCACATCGCCAGCCGGCTGGCTCCCGGCTCCCGTCTTGTCTGCGTCGAGGCCAACCCCGACCTCGCCGCCGGCCTGCGGCGACGGCTGGAGCCACACACCGCCCACCTCACGCTCGACGTCGCCGCATTGGCGATCAGTGAACGGCCCGGCCCGGTGCTGTTCGACATCGCCGCCACCACCCTCGGCTCGCGGCTGCGCGACACGACTCCCGCCGCCCCCACCACCGCCACCGCCCCCACCACCGCCACCGCCCCCACCACCGCCACCGCCCCCACCACCGCCAGCGCCCCCACCACCGCCAGCGACAACGCCGCCGGTCCGGGCGCCGTGGCCGTGCCGGGGGTGACGCTTCGCCACCTGCTGGCCGACCGTCGGATCGACGCCTTCGACCTCATCAGCGACATCGAGGGGGCCGAGGCGTCGTTCCTGCTGGGTGATCCCGGTGCGCTCGACGGCTGCCGTCTCGCCGTGATCGAGCTGCACGACACGGTCTTCGCTGGCCGCCGCGTCACCACCGACGAGCTGCTTGCCGCCGCCTGCGGGCTCGGCTTCCGTGTCCTGCATCGCCACGGCGTCGTCGCCGCCCTCACCCGCGACCCCACCTGAGCCACCCCCGCTACGGACACGCCGTCGCCAGTCGCGGTCGTCGGGCTCGCGTTGACCGCCATCACTGCCCGCGGCCGCCCGCGCCGCGGTGAACGTGCACAGGCCCAGGTTCGCGCCGAGGTCCCAGACGATGTGGCCGGGTCAGATCACCTCGGCGGCGAGACCGGTGAGCATCGGATCGACGCGGGCGAGGCTCGGCCGCAGGTACTTCAACCCGCCCTCGCGGCGGCGCTCAGTGCGACGGGTCAGCGTCGGCGCGACGCGGGGCGTCGAGGGGATGCGAGGCGTCGAGCGGAGGTGGGGCGGCGGGCAGACGCGGGGCGTCGAGGGGACTGGCGGCGCGGCTGGGGCCGGGGGGCCGGTCGGAGGAGTGACTCGGGGCGCGGGCGGTCAGCGTCGCGTGCAGTTCGACGGGCAGCTCGGCGTCCAACCGGAACTCGGCGGTGGGGGCGGCCACCGTCCGTTCCCAGCCGGTTGCTCGCCGGGTCGTGCGCACGTGCCACCGGCCGGGTCCGCCGGCGCGCAGCAGCAGGCATCTCCCGGTGGGGGTGGTGACGTCGAGGGCGGCGGGCTCCGGTGGGCCGCCGGGACCGGGCCGGCGGGCGGCGGCCAGCGTCACCCCGGGCGCGAAGTGGAACAGCACGGCAAGCCGGTGTCGTCCGCCGCCGCTGATCCGGTCGGAGACGGTGAGGCCNTCCGCGTCGAGCCGCCAGGTGCGCCAGTGGATGGGCCGGCCGGGCAGGTGGNGGTAGCCGTCATGCCCTGCGGTCAGAGTCGCCACCTCATCGCGGTGGCGCATGGTGACCAGGGTGGGGCGGGCGCGGCGGCCGGCGCGGAACGCTCCCCAGACCTCGGTCGAGTCGGCGCCGTCGACGGTGACGGTGTTGTGGGCGGCGGAGCCGCGCTCGGCGTCCCGGCGCTGCCCGGGTGCGTAGGTCGAGGTGCCCACGTCGACGAGCAGCGGGCGGCCGTCCAGCCACAGCAGGAAGCCGAGGGTGTCCGCGTGCGCGTGCGCCGGCAGGTCGTCGGGGCAGGGCAGGCCGACGTCCGCGAGCAGATGCCAGCTACCGGCCGTGAGCGCCGCCAGCCCGCTGTCCGCCAGCAGCAGGCCGCCGGCCCGGCCTGGTCCCCCCGCACCCGTGGCGGCCGGGACGCCGGTCCGGCCGTGAGCGCCGGCAGGGCTGGTGACGCCGGCGGGGCTGGTGACGCCGGCGGGGCTGGTGACGCCGGCGGGCGGGTTCACCTCGGGGCCGGGTGGGGGCGGCTGCGCCGGCACCGAGGGCAGCAGCCGGCGCAGCAGGTCCGGGCGCACCGGGAACCCGTCGTTGAGCAGCGGCACCGTGCCGTCCGGACCGAGCACCGCACCGAGCCAGGCCCGCATCCGGGTGATGGCGTCGAGNAGCTCGATCGGTACGGCCCACCCGCCCGCGGCGAGCAATCCGGCGACGTCGTCGAGGTCGGCGAGGACCTGGCAGTGGTAGGACGGCGACCTTTCGTAGTGGCCACCGTCGCCGAGCACCTGCCGGCGGGTCTCGCGCACGAGCTGGTCGACCCAGTGGCGCAGCCCGCTCGGGTCGTCGGCGGCCACCGCCAGCGCGATCAGTGCCTTGTGGTTCTTCAGCAGGTGGTTGCCCCCGACGTCGGTCTCCAGGTGGATCCGCAGGAACGATCGGTGGACGCCCAGATCGGCGCGCAGCACGTCCCGCGCGGGGGTGTCCCGGGCCAGCGTCGGGCCGAGCGCGCACAGCGTCCAGGCCCGCAGCGAGGCGACGTAGGGCGACCAGGCCACCGGATGGCCGACGGTGACCGCGGCGCGCCAGCCGAGGTAGAGCCGTGCGAACAGGGCGCGCTCCCGATCACCGCCGGGCGTCAGCGCCCACGCCCAGTCCCAGTAGTGCAGGTGGTAGCGCCACAACAGCGGGGCGCCGGCCTGCTCCCAGTCCCAGCGCGNCGGATCGTCGTCCACGTCGCGGACAGGGTCGGGTGGGTCGGTGTGGCTCAGCGGGTCGGGGTGGCCGAGCGGGCGGGCATGGCCGAGCAGGGTCAGCCGGCCGAGGGCGAGCTCGTCGACGGTCGGACCCGGGGGTGGGCACGTCTCGTCCACCGGGACGAACCCGGCCGGCCACTGCCCCGCCGACGGGCGGCCGCGCAGCATCGCCGCGGTCAGGGGGGGATGGCGGCGCAGCACGGCGCGCTGTCCGCGTAGCCGCGCGCGGGCGGTGACCTGACGTGGTCGCAGGCGTGCGACGGTGCGCAGGTAGCGACCGAGATCCGCCGGGGGGTTCATGCGCCGATCGGTCCCTTCGCGGCGCCGGCGGGGATCGTGCGCTGTCTGGGGACGGGCACTGCGCGCTCGGCACCCGGCGCGGTTGCCGCGGCTGTGTCGCCCCTGCCGGGCTCACCGGTTGCGCCGGGGGCGCCCGTGTGACCGGCGCGGGCGAGTGCGCCGACGGTGAGTTCGTACCAGGCGTAGTAGAGGCAGAACAGCAGCCCCTGCCGGCCGTCGCGCCAACCGGCCCGCAGCACGTACATGTAGCAGAACAGGGCCGCCGGCTTCGCCGGGACGAGCGGGAAGACGACGTCCTTGGCGATGCTGCGACCCAGCGGGCGGGTCGAGCGGCCGGGATGACGGATCTCGCGGCGGATGCGGGAGATCCGTTCGCGCAGGGCCGGCTGGGCCGTGCGGCGCTGCGCCTCCAGCTCGGCGTAGTGCACGTGCTTGCGCAGCCAGGCGGCGAGGCCCTTGCGGTCCTCGTCGATCAGGTCGGCAGCCAGGCGCGCGACCGGACCGGCCACGCTGGCCCGCTCGCCGTAGTTGACGCTGTCGTCGAAGGAGGCGGCCCGCCGGTCGAGCAGACGGGCCTGCCAGCTGTTGGCGTACCACCCGCTGTGCGCGATCCACCGGCCGTCGAACACGAACCGGCGCCGCTGGCTGTACGCGACGCACTCCTCCGTGCCCAGCCGACTGGCGATCTCCGTGGCGAGCGTGGTCGAAACCCATTCGTCGCTGTCGAGGAAGAACACCCAGTCGTGGCGGACCTCCGGGGACATCATGGCCTGCTGACGCTGGCCGGCGTAGCCCCGCCAGGGGATGTGCCAGACCGCGGCGCCGCTGCGGCGCGCGAGCTCGACCGTGTCATCGGTCGAGCCGGAGTCGACGACGACGACCTGCTCGCACCAGCCGACGGAGCCGACCGCCCGGACGATGTTCGGCGCCTCGTTCCGGGCGAGGATGATCGCGGTCACCGGAACGGATCCCGGCGCGGGCACCGGGCCGACCGCGTCCTGCCCGGTGGCCGCGTCCTGCCCGGTGGCCGTAGCCTGGCCGGTGGTCGCGTCGCGCCCGGCAGCGTCGTAGGGGACGGGCCAGCCCGCGCGGCCGCCGGAGGGCGGGGCCGGCTCGCGGGAGTCGGCGGTGGGCCGCTGGCTTCGGGTGATCACAGCGCCGGTTCCTCCGCATCGAGCAGCCAGGTGAAGTAGTCCACGGGATCGAACGGGTTGGCGGGTTCGGGCTGTGGCGTCAGCGTGAGCGTGGCGTGCATCGCCGCCGCGAGATCGTCGGCGGACTCGTCCCGGTACGGCACGAGCACCGGACCGGCGATTTCCGCGTTGTGCCCGGTGTCGCGGGCGATCACGGGCAGGCCGGCCAGTCGGGCCTCGGCGAGGGGGTAGCCGAAGGACTCCGCCGTCGTCGGGTACAGCAGGGCGCCGGCTCGCCGCTGATGGCCGCGCAGGGCGGCGGGGGTGAGCCGCCCGACGAAGCGCAGCGACCGGCAGTCGGCGAGGCCCTGCACCCGGGCCTCCGTGTCGGTAGCCGTGACCACGATCGACACCGGCTCGCCGGTCTGCTCGGCGACCATCGCGGCGGCGGTGTCGGCGAGGCGGAGCAGCCGGCCCATCGGCTTGAACGAGGCGAACAGCACCGGGCACAGGATCGTGCCGCGGCTGCGTTCGCCGGGCCTCGGCGGGGGGGACAGCGGGTGGGGCCGGACGACCACGCGGTCGGCGAGGTCCGGCAGGGCGGTGAGGACCCGTTCGGCCATCGACGATGCCGGCACGACGACGACGTCGGCGCGGCGGGCGAGCAGTCGCACGACGGGCGCGGCACGGGCGATGTCGGCGGGCAGCCCGCCGGGCAGCGCCCGGACCTCGGCCGGCGTGAGGAAGTGCAGCGCGTTGCGCAGCAACACCCAGCGTTCGCCGCGGGTGGCGAGGTACCCGACGTTGTTCAGGGCGACGGTGCGCCGGTAGCGGCCGGGGCGTTCGCGGCGGGCCAGCCAGCTCGGCGCGACTCGCCGGCCGCGGCCGATCAGGCGGACGCCGGCGCTGGGCCGCGGTGCCAGGAACCCGTCGAGCTCGGTCAGGAACCGCAACGCGCCGCCCATCTGCGCCCCCGCACAGTCGACGAGGACCGGGCCGCCCGCCCGGCTCATCCGGGTATCCCGGCGGGCACTGCGGCGGGCGGGCCGGCGGCCGCGGTGCCCGCAGACCACCCGTCGCGGCGGGCGTAGAGGTATCCCGACGAGGCCCCGGCCAGATCCCGGACGCGGCGCAGGTCGTTGGCGAGCAGGGTCACCTCGAACCCGTGGCGGCGCAGCCGCGCGACGAGAGCCGCCGGATCGCCGAAGGCGGGGTGCACCTCCATCACGAGCCGGCCGACCGCCTCCAGCCAGCCCGGCTCGTCGAACAGGGCGAACTCGGAGCCCTCGATGTCGAGTTTGAGCAGGTCCACCCGGTCGGCGCCCCCGGACTCGAGGACCTGGGCCATCGTCAGCCCGTCGACGTCGCCCTCCCAGTGGGTGGCGCCGTGGCGCGCCCGCGGGTCGGCGAACACCCCGGTCGACGGCCCGACCAGGGCGTGCAGAAGCTGAATGCGGTGGGAGACGCCGTTGGCGGCGGCATGGTTGACGAAGGCGGAAGCGAAGCCGCGCTGCGCCTCGACGGCGATGACGTCGGCCCCCGCCCGGGCCGCCAGCACCGAGAACAGGCCCTGGTTCGCCCCCAGATCGACGACGATCTCCCCGGCCGCCGGCGCGAATCCGGGCAGCGCGTGGTAGACCCCGCGGCAGTACATCTCCCGGGCGCCCCCGAACGCCCCGCCGGGCAGGGTGATCTGGACGCCCGGCAGCGGGCGGTAGGTGTGGCTGCCCCGGGCCATGGCCCGGTCGGCGGCGTCGAGGGTGCCGGTGCGCAGGACGGCCGGGGCGTGGTGGGCGATCGCGGCGCCGAAGCGCAGCGCGGTGGATCCGCCTGCCACGGCGGCGACGTCGCGGACGTCGCGGATCAGCCGGCGTAGCTGGTCGGGCCGGCTCATCACACGCGCCCGCCGGCTCGCCCGGGCCGCCGGGGCGGACCGGCCGGCGGCGCGACGCTGCGCGGCGGCCTGCTCGGCGATGCCGACGCCGAACGGCCGCGGCCGGTGATCGAGGTCGCGCATGGCGGGGCCGATGTCGAAGGCCTTGTCCTCGGCGAGGCGGGCGATCTGCTCGGCCTTCAGCCGCGGCGTGGCGGCGCGGCGCTCGTACGCGCGGGCGGCGGCGAGGACCGGGCGGGCCGGGACCGGAACGCAGTACACCCGGCGACCCTCGGCCGCCGCGGCTGCGGCGACGATCTGGCGCAGGGACAGCGCCCGCGGACCGGCGACGTCGTAGCCGCGCCCGACCGCCGCGTCGGCGCTCAGCGCCCGCAGCACGGTCGCGGCCAGGTCGTCGACGTGCACGGGCTGGTGCAGCCGCCGCCCGCCGCCCGGCAGCGGCAGGATGGGAACGCGGCGTACCAGCGCGAGCAGCCGGGCCATGTTGCGGTCGTCCGATCCGCCGTAGATCATCGTCGGGCGGATGATCGTCCAGTCCAGCCCGCTGGTCTCGATCGTGTGTTCGGCCGCGATCCGCACGCGCTTCGACGGCGGGTCGAGCGAGGTGAAGATCCCGGTGGTGGACAGGAACACCGCCCGGCGGATGCCCGCCGCCCGGGTCGCGGACACGATCGCGTCGGCGTGGCCGAAGCCGAGCGAGGCGATGTTGAGAAGGGCCGTGCAGTCCGCCTTGGTGAACGCTGCGGCCAGCCCGGCCGGATCGTCGAGGTCGCCGGTGACGGCCGCAGCCCCCTGCCGGCGCAGCGCCGCTGCGGCCGTGGCGCTGCGCGCCAGCCCGACGATCTCGTGCCCCTGCGCGAGCGCGCGGGGCACCACCCGGCTGCCCAGGAACCCCGTTGCCCCGGTGACCAGAATCTTCAAGCCAGTGCCTCCGATCCAGGTGTCAGCGCCGTCTGCTGCCCGGCCGGGTCGTGGTCCGGGGCGGGTGTCGCTACCCGCTGCGCCGGGACCGTAGGGTCCGGCACGCCGGGGGTTCGCCCGTCGCTGTCGGCGCGACCGGCAGTGGCGCGGTCGGCAGTGGCGCGGTCGAACAGCAGCCGGCGGTAGTACCGGGCCAGCTCGTCGCGGTCGAAGTGCCGCTCGACGTGCGCCCGGCCGGCGCGCCCCATCCGGGCCCGCCGTTCCGGGTCGGCGGCCAGGTGCGCGACGGCGGCCGCCAGCGCCGCGGGATCCTCCGGGGGGACGACGACCTGCCCGGCGGCGGTGAGGATCCGGGCGGCCTCGCCGCGCACCGCGCCGATCACCGGCCGACCGGCGGCGAGCAGCTCGAACATCTTCGACGGGATGAACGTGTCGAACATCGGCACGTCTCGCAGCGGCACCACGCAGAGGTCGGCGGCCGCGATGACGCCCGGCACCTGCTCGCGGGGCACGCCGTCGTGCAGCACCGTGTTCGTCAGCCCCAGGCCGCGGACGTGCTCGGCGAGCCGGCGTTTGTCGGCGCCCTCCCCGACGAAGGCGAACCGGATCCGCGCGTCATCGAGCCGCGCGTCATCGAGCAGGGCGGCGGCGTCGGCGACCGCGGTCAGGCCGTGCGAGATGCCGTGGGCGCCGATGTAGAGCACGAGGGTCTCCCCACCCGGCGCGCCCAGCCGCGCGCGCAGGCCGACCGGCGCGACGGTGTCGGGGTGGAACCGGTCGAGATCGACGCCGTTGCGCACGACGTGCACCTTGTCTGCCGCGATGCCGCGGCGGACGATGTCGTCGCGGAAGCCCTCGGTGACCGTGACCACGGCGTCGGCGGCCCGGTAGGCGGCCAGTTCGAGGCGTTCGAGCAGGCCGAGGACGCGCGGGTCGGTGATGACGCCGAGCTGTTCGAAGATGGCGGGCCACAGGTCGCGCACCTCCACGACCAGCCGGGCCCGCCGCAGCCGGGCGAGCAGCCACGCCGAGCCCAGCGGGAAGAAGGTCGGCGAGGACACCACGACCACGTCGCACGGGCCGGTCCGCCAGCCGCCGAGCAGGACGCTCGAGACCATGAACGACAGGTGGGACAGCGTCTTGCGGACCACGCCCTCGTTGGGGGTGGCGTACAGCCGGGTGCGCACGACGCGGTAGCCGTCGACCCGTTCGGTGCGCAGCCAGGCGCCGTGATATTCGGGCGGGATCACCCCGGTGGGATGGTTCGGCATCCCGGTGAGCACGGTGACGTCGAGGCCGTCGGCCGCCCACGCCCGGGCCGTCTCCGACAGCCGCGCCTGCGGTGCCCCGATCTCCGGGGGGAAGTAGTGCGTCACCACCAGGACGCGGCGGCCGGGCAGGGGGGACACGGAGTTCGACCTCCAGCCGTCGACGACTATTGCTAAAAGTAGCGTAGACCTTACTTGGAGTGATTATTGGTAGTGCCTCGTCCGCGTGTCGCGGCGGCGACCTCGTCCCAGGCGGGCTGCCCGAGCGGCAGCCGGAAGCCCCGCGCGTCGAGCCAGCCCCGCTGCTGTCCCTGGCCGAACAGCAGCAGCTCCGCTCGGCGGCACACCGCGCTCAGCGGCGGCAGCCACTGCCCGGTCGGCTCCGCGCTGCGCAGCAGTCCCCGGACCGCCCGCGTCGGCAGCGGGTGCAGCGGTCGGCCCGGCGCGAACGTCCCGTAGAGGCTGCGCACGGTGTGTCCCTCGTAGGGATGGGACACCACCAGAGGCGCGGTGGTCGCCGCCAGAATCGCGGCGACCACCGCGCCGACGTTGCCGATCAGCGCGACCGGCACGGGCTGGCTGCCGTCCCCGCACGTCACCAGGGGCCAGCGGCGGCAGAACGCGGCGAAGGCGGTCGTCATCCGCCGCCCCGGGCCGTGCACGGAGGGGGGTCGGTAGAGGATCACCTCGACGCGGCCGGCCGCCGCCGCGTCGCGCAGGAGCTGCTCGCCGAGGGTCTTTGACCGGGCGTAGGGGTTCACCGGCGCGTAGTGGAGGCTCTCGTCGAGCCGGTCGACCCGGCCCTGCACCGCCGCGGTGCTGATGTGGACGAGCCGAGGCACCCCCGCCCGTTCGCAGGCGTCCGCGAGCAGCCGGGGCCAGGCGGCGTTGCCCCCGACGAGCTCGGGTGACAGCCGGGCGGCCGACACCGCCACCCCCGCGGCGTTGACGACCGCCCCGAAGCCGTCGAGCTCGGCGGCGAGCCCCGCCAGGTGGGGTCGGTACGCGCGCTCGGGGGTCCCGGTCAGGGCCTCGCCGTCGACCGACAACCGGCGCGCCGGGCGGGGCAGCACCTCGTGGCCGGCGCCGGCCAGCGCCGCCGCGCACGCGGCGCCGATGAAACCGGTGGCGCCGAACAGGGCGATCCTCGTCATCGGGTCCTCCCCGGCGCTGCCCGGCGGTCCGGCTCGTCGTCGGTCCGCCGCTGTGCCGGCAGCCGGGCGGGCTGGTGGGGCGACGGCGCGGCGGGGCGAGCCGTGAGCGGGTGGGCGGCGGTCCGGCCGCGCCGCGCCGCCCACCGGGGTGCACGGAGGTAGGCCAGCAGCACCAGCCCCGCGGCGGCGTCCGCGGCGAGCCGGCCGGGCAGCGGGCCGAAGGCGGCCAGGGAGAGCGCGATGAGCACCGCCGTCGCGGCGGCGACGAGGCCGGTGACCCGCACGTGCGACCAGCCGGCGATGGTCAGCCGCTGGTAGGCGTGCGAGCGGTGCGGGGAGTACCACTGCTCCCCGGCGCGGATCCGTCGCGCCAGCGTGGCGGTGGTGTCCGTCAGGTAAAGAGCGGTCGGGGCGAGCGCCGACTCCGGTGGGATGCCGGCCAGCACCGCCTGGACGGTGAGCACGGCGAGCACGGCACCCAGCGCGTAGCTGCCGACGTCGCCGAGGAAGACCCGGGCCCGGGGGAAGTTGAACGGCAGGAAGCCGAGCGCCGAGGCCGCGACGAGGACCCCGCCGGCGGTCGCCGTGGGCAGGTCCTGCGCGGCGCCGAGGGCCGCGAAGGCCCCGCCCGCCAGCGCCGCCGTGACCGCGGAGATGCCGTTGACCCCGTCCATGAAGTTGAAGACGTTGACGAAGCCGGTGATCCAGACGGGTGCCGCGACGGTCACCAGCAGGACCGTGAGGAGGCCGGGCGTCGCGTCCCCGAGCACGGCGCCGAGCACCGCCATCGCCGCGACGACGAACGACGTGGCGGTGTGCAGGGCCAGCCGCCGCATCGCGGTGACCCCGCCGACGTCCTCGGCCAGCCCGATCAGCCCGAACAGGGAGGCCGCCGCGGTCAGCGGCAACAGGTCGGGGGAGTCGGCGCCGCCACGGGTGAGGAGCATGACGAGGACGCCCGCGAACAGGCCGAGCACCACGGCGATGCCGCCGCCGCGCGGGGTCGGTGCCTGATGCGAGGAGCGCGCTGTGACCTCGTCGATCGCGGCCAGGCGCCGCATGCAGACGATGACGATCGGGGTCGCCGCCAGGGTGACGATGCACGCGGCGGCCGGCGCTCCCAGCACGGGCGTTCCTCCGGCTCTGACACGTCGGGTGGAGCACGAGCGGCGTTCATCGCTGAATGTAATGCATCAACTACACTGAGCGGCACGATGCGGGTGCGGGTGTCCCGCGCGGCCGCCCCCGGCCGCTACCGGCCGGGGGCCGGGCTCGCCGACGCTCACCGGAGGTTCGCGCGATGAAACAGGTGGTCCAGGCGGCATCCGGGGGAGCGGTGCGGGTGCTCGACGTGCCGGTGCCGGTCATCGGCCCGACCGAGGTGCTGGTGGCGACGGCGGCGACGATCGTGTCGGCCGGCACCGAACGAGCTGTCACCGAACTCGCCCGCGCCGGGCTGCTGGCCAAGGCGCGGGCCCGCCCCGACCTGGTGCGCAAGGTGACGGAGAAGGCCCGGACCGACGGACTGGTGCCGGCGGCGCGGTCGGTGCGCGACCGGCTCCGCGGCGATGTGCCGCTCGGCTACAGCGGCTGCGGCCGGGTCGTCGAGGTCGGCTCGGCGGTCGCCGGCATCCGCCCCGGTGACCTCGTCGCCACCGGCGGTGCGGGTCGGGCCAACCATGCCGAGTTCCAGGCCGTGCCCGGGCTGCTGTGCGCGCGGGTGCCCGACGGGGTGGAGCCCGCGGCGGCGGCGTTCGCCACCATCGGGTCCATCGCTCTGCACGGGCTGCGCCTCGCCGAGGTCGGGCCGGGAGCGAAGGTCGTCGTCGTCGGCCTGGGCCTGGTCGGCCAGCTCGCCGCCCGGCTGGCGCTGGCCAGCGGCTGCGAGGTGGCCGGCATCGACCTGGCGCAACTGCCGCTGGCGACCGCCGCGGCGGTCGGCGTGCACGCGCTCGCCGAGGTCGGCGAGGCCACCACGGCCGCGGTGCGGGCCTGGAGCCGGGGCCGTGGGGCCGACGCGGTGCTCATCTGCGCGGCCGGCCGATCGGCGGAGCCGGTGATGCGGGCGACCGCGCTGGCCCGCGACCGCGCGCAGCTCGTCGTCGTCGGCGACGTCGGGCTGGGCCTGCTGCGCGCGCCGTTCTATGACAAGGAGCTCACCCTGCGCTTCGCCCGCTCCTACGGACCGGGACGCTACGAGCGCGGGTACGAGGACTGGGGGGTGGACTACCCGGCCGGACAGGTGCGCTGGACCGAGGGGCGCAACCAGGAGGCCGTGCTCGACCTGCTCGCCGCGGGCCGGCTACGCGTGGACGACCTGGTCACGCACGCCTTTCCCATCGACGCGGCGCCGCGGGCCTACGAGCTCGTCGCGGGTCGCAGCGAGCCGTACCTGGCTATCCGGTTCGACTACCCGGCCGAGGTCCCGGCCCTGCCGGCGAGCCGCCGGCCCGGGGACGACGCGGGCGGGCGCACCGCGGACGACACGAGCGGGCGGGCGGCGAGCGGGCGGGCGGCGGGCGGGCGGACCGCGGACGACGCGGAGCGGCTGCCCGCGCCCGGGCTCGCCGCCGCGCCGCGCCTCCGCCCCCGCCCCCGCCTGGGACTGCCGCGCCAGCGTGGGGTGCCGGCGGGGCGCCGCGGCAGCCGGGTGGGCTGGATCGGCGCCGGGACGTTCTCCGGGGCGGTGCTGCTGCCCGCGTTCCGGGCCGCCGGGTTCGACCAGTTCGTCACGGTCGCCTCCGCCGGCGGCCGCTCGGCGCGGTCGTTCGCCGACCGGCACGGCTTCGCCGAGGCGGTGGCCGGCGCCGACGCCGTCCTCGACGACGACGACATCGACGTCGTCGTCATCGCTACGCCGCACGCCACGCACGCGGGGCTCGCCGCCCGGGCGTTGGAACGGGGGCGGCACGTGTGGTGCGAGAAGCCGCTCGCGCTCAGCTTCGACGAGCTGGAGCGGGTGGAGAAGGCGGCGGCGGTCGGCGGCGGCGCGCTCGTCGTCGGCTACAACAGGCGGTTCTCGCCTGCGGTCGGCGCCGCCCGCGCGGCCCTGGCGGCGCGGACCGGGCCGCTCACGACCGTCTACCGGATCGCGGCCGGCGCGGTACCGGCCGGCCATTGGTACAACGACCGGGTCCAGGGGGGTCGCCTGCTCGGCGAGGTGTGCCACTTCGTCGACACCTGCGCGGCGCTCGCCGGCAGCGAGGTCGAGGCGGTCGCGGCGCTCGCGGGGCGGGAGGCCGAGCTGCTGCTCGCCCCCGACCTGGCGGTGTCGCTGCGGCACGCCGACGGGTCGCTGTCGACCATCGCCTACAGCTCCGCCCGGCCCCGCGCAGCCCGCAAGGAACAGGTCGAGGCCCTGGCGGGGAGCCGCCATGTCCGCATCGACGACTACCGGGAGCTCGTCGTCGACGGCCGGTCGGTGTGGAAGGGGGTCCAGGACAAGGGGCACCGCGATGCCGCGGCCGCCTTCCTGCGGATGTGCCGCGGCGGCGATGCCGCGGTGACCGCGGAACTGCTCGCGTCGAGCCGGGCCACCCTTGCCGCCGCCGACGCGCTCGGCGTCGAGGCGGTGTGCAGCTCCGGTGACGTCCGGGCCTGACTGGAACCGTTTCTTTGCGACGACGACGACGACCGCCGCCGCCGGCTCGCCCCGGCGAAAGAAAGGATGACGACGTGCCGCGTGCGCTGATTACCGGGATTACCGGTCAGGACGGGTTGTATCTGGGTGAGTTGTTGACCGCGAAGGGTTATGAGGTGTTCGGGTTGGTTCGGGGGCAGTCCAACCCGAAGGTGGCGGTGGTGGAGCGGGTGGTGCCGGGGGTGGTGTTGTTGGAGGGTGATCTGACGGATCTTTCGTCGTTGATCGGTGCGGTGGAGATCTCGCAGCCGGACGAGGTGTACAACCTGGGGGCGATCTCGTTCGTCGGACTGTCGTGGAAGCAGGCGGAGTTGACGGGGGAGACGACGGGGATGGGGGTGTTGCGGGTGTTGGAGGCGTTGCGGATCGCGGGTGGTAACGAC
>NZ_LJJX01000011.1:0-169139 GCF_001421075.1 Frankia sp. CpI1-P
GCCAGCTCGTCCGGTCGCCGGGGGTGTACTTCGAACGCAGCCTGGACAAGGCGTCGGACAAGGACCTGTACTCCTGCAAGGTGATCCCGTCGCGCNGGGCCTGGCTCGAGTTCGAGATCGACAAGCGGGACACCGTCGGGGTTCGGATCGACCGCAAGCGCCGTCAGTCGGTGACGGTCCTGCTCAAGGCGCTGGGCTGGGACGAGGCGCGCATCCTGGAGCGGTTCGGCGACTTCCCGTCGATGCGCATCACCCTGGAGAAGGACCACACGGCCAGCCAGGACGACGCGCTGCTGGACATCTACCGCAAGCTGCGCCCGGGCGAGCCGCCGACGCGGGAGTCGGCGCAGACCCTGCTCGAGAACCTCTTCTTCAACCCCAAGCGCTACGACCTGGCGAAGGTCGGCCGCTACAAGGTGAACAAGAAGCTCACTCTGGAGATCGCCCACGACGTCGGCGTCCTCACTGAGGATGACATCGTGCGCACGATCGAGTACGTCGTCAAGTTGCACGCGGGCGCCGACCCGGCCGAGTACGAGGTCGACGACATCGACCACTTCGGCAACCGGCGGCTGCGCACGGTCGGCGAGCTGATCCAGAACCAGGTCCGGCTGGGGCTCGCCCGGATGGAGCGGGTCGTCCGCGAGCGGATGACCACCCAGGACGTCGAGGCGATCACGCCGCAGACCCTGATCAACATCCGGCCGGTCGTCGCCTCCATCAAGGAGTTCTTCGGCACCAGCCAGTTGTCGCAGTTCATGGACCAGACCAACCCGCTGGCCGGCCTGACCCACAAGCGCCGCCTGTCGGCGCTGGGTCCCGGTGGTCTGTCCCGGGAGCGGGCCGGCTTCGAGGTCCGCGACGTGCACCCCAGCCACTACGGCCGGATGTGCCCGATCGAGACGCCGGAAGGCCCGAACATCGGCCTCATCGGCTCGCTGTCGACGTTCGCGCGGGTCAACCCGTTCGGCTTCGTCGAGACGCCGTACCGCAAGGTCGTCAACGGCCGGGTCACCGACCAGATCGACTACCTCACCGCGGACGAGGAGGACCGGCACGTCAAGGCGCAGGCCAACACGCCGCTGAGCCCCGACGGCACGTTCGCCGAGGACCGCGTGCTGGTCCGCCGCAAGGGCGGTGAGGTCGAGTTCATCCCGCCGGACGAGGTCGACTACATGGACGTCTCGCCGCGGCAGATGGTGTCCGTGGCCACGGCCATGATCCCGTTCCTCGAGCACGACGACGCCAACCGCGCGCTCATGGGCTCCAACATGCAGCGCCAGTCGGTGNCACTGCTGCGTTCCGAGGCGCCGCTGGTCGGCACCGGGATGGAGGCCCGCGCGGCCAAGGACGCCGGCGACGTGGTCGTCTGCGTCCAGGCCGGCGTCGTCGAGGACCTCTCGGCGGACTACATCACCGTCATGCACGACGACGGCACCCGGCGTACCTACCGGCTGGCGAAGTTCCGCCGGTCGAACCAGGGCACCTGCATCAACCAGAAGCCGATCGTGTTCGAGGGGGACCGGGTCGAGGCCGGCCAGGTCATCGCGGACGGCCCGTGCACCGACAACGGCGAGATGGCGCTCGGCAAGAACCTGCTGGTCGCCTTCATGCCGTGGGAGGGGCACAACTACGAGGACGCGATCATCCTGTCGCAGCGCCTCGTGCAGGACGACGTGCTGTCCTCGATCCACATCGAGGAGCACGAGGTCGACGCCCGGGACACCAAGCTCGGCCCGGAGGAGATCACCCGCGACATCCCCAACGTCGCCGAGGAGGTCCTCGCCGACCTCGACGAGCGCGGGATCATCCGGATCGGCGCCGAGGTCTCGCCCGGTGACGTCCTGGTCGGCAAGGTCACCCCGAAGGGCGAGACCGAGCTGACCCCCGAGGAGCGGCTGCTGCGGGCGATCTTCGGGGAGAAGGCCCGGGAGGTCCGCGACACCTCGCTGAAGGTGCCGCACGGCGAGTCCGGCAAGGTCATCGGCGTGCGGGTGTTCTCCCGCGAGGACGGCGACGAGCTGCCGCCCGGCGTCAACGAGCTGGTCCGGGTCTACGTCGCCCAGAAGCGGAAGATCACCGACGGCGACAAGCTCGCCGGCCGGCACGGCAACAAGGGCGTCATCGCCAAGATCCTCCCGCAGGAGGACATGCCGTTCCTCGAGGACGGCACGCCGGTGGACATCGTGCTCAACCCGCACGGCGTCCCCCGCCGGATGAACATCGGCCAGATCCTGGAGACCCACCTCGGGTGGGTGGCCAAGACCGGCTGGCAGGTGGACGCCGGCACCGAGGACTGGAAGGAGCGGCTGCGCGGGATCGGGGCGGACTCGTCCACCCCCGGGACCAACGTGGCCACGCCGGTCTTCGACGGCGCCCGCGAGGAGGAGATCACCGGTCTGCTCGACTCCACCCTCCCGAACCGGGACGGGGTCCAGCTCATCGGCTCCTCCGGCAAGGCCACGCTGTTCGACGGCCGCACCGGCGAGCCGTACCCCTACCCGGTGGCGGTCGGCTACATCTACATCCTCAAGCTGCTTCACCTGGTCGACGACAAGATCCACGCTCGGTCGACCGGTCCCTACTCGATGATCACCCAGCAGCCCCTGGGTGGTAAGGCGCAGTTCGGTGGCCAGCGGTTCGGCGAGATGGAGGTGTGGGCGCTGGAGGCGTACGGCGCCGCCTACGCCCTGCAGGAGCTGCTGACCATCAAGTCCGACGACGTCGTGGGCCGAGTCAAGGTCTACGAGGCGATCGTCAAGGGCGAGAACATTCCGGAGCCCGGCATCCCGGAGTCGTTCAAGGTGCTCATCAAGGAGATGCAGTCGCTGTGCCTCAACGTCGAGGTCCTCTCCAGCGACGGTGTGCAGATCGAGATGCGTGACACCGACGAGGACGTCTTCCGTGCGGCGGAGGAACTCGGGATCGACCTGTCCCGGCGGGAGCCGAGCAGCGTCGAGGAGGTCTGAGCGGGCGCCGGGGGCCCGATCCGCCCGCCGTGAGGCGGCGGCGGACCCCCGGCGGTCCATCCGACTCCAGCGTCCCGACCGAGAAAGAGAGAGCAGGCGACAGTCTTGCTGGACGTCAACTTCTTCGACGAACTGCGCATCGGTCTTGCCACCGCGGACGACATCCGTCAGTGGTCGCACGGTGAGGTCAAGAAGCCGGAGACGATCAACTACCGCACCCTGAAGCCGGAGAAGGACGGGCTCTTCTGCGAGAAGATCTTCGGTCCGACCCGGGACTGGGAGTGCTACTGCGGCAAGTACAAGCGGGTCCGGTTCAAGGGCATCATCTGCGAGCGCTGTGGCGTCGAGGTCACCCGCGCCAAGGTGCGCCGTGAGCGCATGGGGCACATCGAGCTGGCCGCCCCGGTCACCCACATCTGGTACTTCAAGGGTGTCCCGAGCCGGCTCGGCTACCTGCTGGACCTGGCGCCGAAGGACCTCGAGAAGGTCATCTACTTCGCCGCCTACATGATCACCAAGGTCGACGCCGAGGCGCGCCACCGCGACCTGCCCACCCTCGAGGCCCGCATGGGCGTCGAGAAGCAGCAGCTCGAGGACAAGAAGAACGCCGACGTCGAGACCCGGCAGAAGCGGCTCGAAACCGACCTCGCGCAGCTCGAGGCCGAGGGCGCCAAGGGCGACGCGCGGCGCAAGGTCCGCGAGTCGGCCGAGCGCGAGATGCGCCAGATCCGCGACCGCGCGCAGCGCAAGATCGATGATCTGGACCGGGTCTTCGACCGCTTCAAGAACATGAAGGTCCAGGACCTGGAGCCGGACGAGCTGCTCTACCGCGAGCTGCGCGACCGGTTCGGCCAGTACTTCGACGNCGGCATGGGCGCCGAGGCGCTGCAGCGCCGGCTCGCCGACTTCGACCTGGCCGCGGAGGCGGAGTCGCTGCGCGAGACCATCCGCAGCGGCAAGGGGCAGAAGAAGGCCCGCGCGCTCAAGCGGCTCAAGGTCGTCTCGGCGTTCCTGAACACCCGCAACTCCCCGATGGGGATGGTGCTCGACTGCGTCCCGGTGATCCCGCCGGACCTGCGGCCGATGGTGCAGCTCGACGGCGNCCGGTTCGCCACGTCCGACCTCAACGACCTGTACCGCNGGGTGATCAACCGGAACAACCGGCTCAAGCGGCTGCTCGACCTCGGCGCGCCCGAGATCATCGTCAACAACGAGAAGCGGATGCTGCAGGAGGCCGTCGACGCACTGTTCGACAACGGCCGCCGCGGCCGGCCGGTCACCGGCCCGGGTAACCGCCCGCTGAAGTCGTTGTCCGACATGCTCAAGGGCAAGCAGGNCCGGTTCCGCCAGAACCTGCTCGGCAAGCGGGTCGACTNCTCCGGCCGGTCGGTCATCGTCGTCGGTCCGCAGCTCAAGCTGCACCAGTGCGGTCTGCCCAAGCAGATGGCGCTGGAGCTGTTCAAGCCGTTCGTGATGAAGCGCCTGGTGGACCTCAACCACGCGCAGAACATCAAGTCGGCGAAGCGGATGGTGGAGCGGGCCCGCCCGGTCGTCTGGGACGTGCTCGAGGAGGTCATCACCGAGCACCCGGTGCTGCTCAACCGGGCGCCGACCCTGCACCGCCTCGGCATCCAGGCCTTCGAGCCGCAGCTCGTCGAGGGCAAGGCCATCCAGATCCACCCGCTGGTCTGCACGGCCTTCAACGCCGACTTCGACGGTGACCAGATGGCGGTGCACCTGCCGCTGTCCGCCGAGGCGCAGGCCGAGGCACGGATCCTGATGCTGTCGAGCAACAACATCCTCTCGCCGGCGTCCGGCCGGCCGCTGGCGATGCCCAGCCTCGACATGGTGACCGGCGTGTTCCACCTGTCGACGCTGGCCGAGGGCGCCGTCGGGGAGGGGCGGGCGTTCTCCTNGGTCGCCGAGGCGCAGATGGCCTTCGACGCCCGGGAGATCGCGCTGCAGGCGCGGATCAGCGTCCGGCTGCGCGACACCACCCCGCCGTCGGACTGGGTGCCGCCGGCCGACTGGGTCACCGGGGACGTGTTCACCCTGGAGACCACGTTCGGCCGCTGCCTGCTCAACGAGGCGCTGCCGGAGGGCTACCCCTTCATCAACGCCCAGCTCAACAAGAAGGCCCAGGCCGCGATCGTCAACGACCTGGCCGAGCGGTACCCGAAGATCCAGGTCGCGGCGACCCTGGACGCCCTGAAGAGCGCCGGTTTCTACTGGGCCACCCGGTCCGGGGTCACCGTCGCGATCGAGGACGTCGTCGCGCCGCCGAACAAGGCCGAGATCCTCGACGACTACGAGCAGCGCGCCGACCGGGTGCAGAAGCAGTTCGACCGCGGCTTCCTGTCCGACGAGGAGCGCCGCAGCGAGCTGGTGCAGATCTGGACCGAGGCGACGAACAAGATCGCCGAGGCGATGGAGAAGAACTTCCCGCAGACCAACCCGGTCTACGTGCTGGTCAACTCCGGAGCCGCCGGAAACATGATGCAGATCCGGCAGCTCGCCGGCATGCGTGGCCTGGTCTCCAACCCGANGGGTGAGATCATCCCGCGGCCGATCAAGGCGAACTTCCGCGAGGGCCTCACCGTGCTCGAGTACTTCATCTCGACCCACGGTGCCCGCAAGGGTCTCGCCGACACCGCGCTGCGGACCGCCGACTCCGGCTACCTGACCCGCCGGCTCGTCGACGTCAGCCAGGACGTCATCGTCCGCGAGGAGGACTGCGGCACCGAGCGGGGCATCCTGACCCGGATCGCCCGGCGCGGCGCGGACGGCGTGCTCGTGCGCGACCGCTACGCCGAGACCTCGGCGTACGCGCGGACGCTGGCCTCCGACGCCGTCGACGAGCACGGCGAGATCATCGTGCCCGCCGGCACCGACGCCGGGGACGTGGCGATCGGCCAGATCATCGAGGCCGGCATCGAGTCGGTCCGGGTGCGTTCGGCGCTGACCTGCGAGTCCCGGATGGGGGTGTGCGCCCAGTGCTACGGGCGTTCGCTGGCCACCGGCAAGCTGGTCGACGTCGGCGAGGCCGTNGGGATCGTCGCCGCCCAGTCCATCGGCGAGCCCGGCACCCAGCTGACGATGCGTACCTTCCACAGCGGTGGTGTCGCCGGCGATGACATCACCCAGGGTCTGCCGCGTGTCGTCGAGCTGTTCGAGGCCCGTAGCCCGAAGGGCAAGGCGCCCATCACCGAGGTCTCCGGTCGGGTGAAGATCGAGGAAACCGAGAAGACCTTCAAGGTCGTGGTGGTGCCGGACGACGGCAGCGAGGAGATCGCCTACCCGGTCTCGCGGCGCTCGCGCCTGCGGGTCCGCGAGGGCGACCGCATCGAGGTCGGCAACCAGGTGGTCGACGGTGCCGTCGACCCNCACGAGGTGCTGCGCATCCTCGGCCCGCGCCAGGTCCAGCTCCACCTGGTCGACCAGGTCCAGGAGGTGTACCGGTCGCAGGGTGTGTCGATCCACGACAAGCACATCGAGATCATCATCCGCCAGATGCTCAAGCGGGTGAACGTGCTGGAGTCCGGCGAGACCAACCTGCTGCCCGGCGAGCTGTGTGAGCGGGCCCGGTTCGAGTCGGAGAACCGCCGGGTGGTGGAGTCCGGCGGCCAGCCGGCCTCGGCTCGCCCGGTGCTGATGGGGATCACCAAGGCGTCGCTGGCCACCGAGTCGTGGCTGTCGGCGGCCTCCTTCCAGGAGACGACCCGAGTGCTCACCGACGCGGCGATCAACGCCCGGTCGGACTCGCTCGTCGGCCTGAAGGAGAACGTCATCATCGGCAAGCTCATCCCGGCCGGTACCGGCATCTCCCGGTACCGCAACATCCGGGTCGAGCCGACCGAGGAGGCGCGCGCCGCGATGTACTCCGTCGGCGCGTACGAGGACGGCGGCAGCGTGGAGTACGGCGCGTTCGGCACCGGCTCCGGCCAGGCCGTCCCGCTGGACGAGTTCGACTACCGCAGCTCGGGCGACTTCCGCTGACCCGGAACCGCTGAGCCGATCCCGCCGGCCCGGTGCCCCCTGTCCGGGGACACCGGGCCGGCGGCGTTCCACGCCCGACTCCACGCCGGGCCCGCGCGCCCGCGCGCCCGCGCCAGCGATGGCTTCTTGCCGTTCTGGGGGACGTTTCGGGCGCGGAGGCCCCCAGAACGGCAAGGAAGTCGGACCGGGATGGCCGAGATGACGATGGCTGACCGACGAGTGGGGGCTGGTGATGGACTGGGCCGCTATCCGGCGCCTGCACACGATCCACGAGGATGAGGCGGTCCTCGCGCTCGACAAGCCCGCCGGCATCTCGGTCATGGGGGAGCGGCACGACACCGACCTTGTGCGGCTCGCCGCCGACGCCGGCGAAGAGCTGTTCCCCGTGCACCGGATCGACAAGGTCACGTCCGGGATCGTGCTGTTCGCCAAGGAGTTGCGCTTCCACGGCGACCTGACCAGGCAGTTCCAGCGGCGCACGGTCGACAAGCGCTACCTCGCCCTGACCCGCACCCGCGGCCTGCCCGCGACGGGGACCATCGACCTGCCGCTCAGCGTCGGCCGCAAGAGCCGGGTCCGGGTGGCCGCGAACCGCGCCGACATCACCGCGTCCCTGTTCGGGTCCGCCGACGCGCCCGCGTCCGGCCATCCGCTCGCGTCCACCGAGGGGGCGGACGAGGGGCACTGGTCCGTCCCGCCCGAGGCGGTCTTCGGCCACGTACGGACCTATCCCTCGGTCACCACGTTCGCCCGACTCCGGGAGGGCGGCGAGCACACCCTGCTCGCCGCGACGCCGCGGACCGGACGGCGCCATCAGATCCGGGTGCACCTGGCCTGGATCGGCCATCCGATCGACGGCGACCCCCTGTTCGACAAGGCGCCGGCGACCCGCACCTTCCTGCATTCCTGGCGGCTCGCCTTCGACGCCGCCTGGGCCGGCGGCGCGCGCATCGAGGTCGAAGCGCCGCCCGACGCCGACTTCCTCGCCCCCGTCGGCGACCGGCTACCCGCCGACCTGCTCGAGGACGCTCGACGCTAGGGCAGCCCCGCAGGGGTTCCTTCCCGTCCGCTTGTCACATTCCGTGACGTCCAGCGGTGTGACGGAGATGGGCGACGGCTCGGGCGATGGGGGCGGATGCGTGGGAGAGCGCCTTCCTGTCTCTTCCACAGGGTTCGGTGCCCGATCTGTCCCTGTGGAAGAGGCAGGTGGGGCCGCTCCCAGGTCACCGGGCCGGTCGTGGTGTCGGCGCGGCGTGCGTGTTGCGGCGCGAGGACGGCGTCGGACCGACGGCTCCGGGACTCCGGCGTCACTGGTCGGCGTAGGCGGCCTCGCGCAGCTCGCCGTACACCCGGACCAGATCGGGCAGCTGGTAGTGGGCGTTCAGACCGCTGGGGTTGGGTAGCAGCCAGACGCCCGCCGGGCCCAGGGTCTCCGGCTGCCGACCGACCTGCGCACGGCGCCGGCCGAAGCCGACCCGGTAGGCGGCCAGGCCGAGGAAGGCCACCCAGCGCGGCGAGATCCGCTCGACGAGCTCGGTGAGCGGGGCGACGCCGGCCCGCACCTCGTCGTCGCTGATCTCGTCGGCGCGTGCGGTGGACCGGTTGACCAGGTTGGTGATGCTGATGCCGCGGCTGGTCAGCTCTGCGGTCTCGCTGGGGTGCAGCCGGCGCGGGGTGAACCCGGCGAGGTGCAGGACCGGCCACAGCCGGTTGCTCGGCGTGCCGAAGTGGAAGCCGGTCGCCCCGGACTCCAGGGACGGGTTGATCCCGCACAGCAGCACGGTGGTCCGCGGGGCGAGGAGGTCCGGGACCGCGGTGTCGTAGGCGGCGAGCAGCTCGGCCCGGGTCGGCCGGGCGGGCGGGGCGGCCGGCGGCGGCGGCGAGCCAACTGCGTCAAACATGTCCTCGAGGACCTCCGGTGCCGGTATCGTGCTGTCTCGTACAGCGTGCCAGGACCAGGACCGTGGATGTACTACGGCCATGGATCCACCAGAACCATGGATGTGCCAGGGCCGAGGGGTACCAGGGACGCGGAGGTCCCGGGTTCCGGTGTCCGGCCCGCTGCCTTCGGTGCTGATGCCGGAGTCCGGCCGCCCCGCCATGCGGGTAGTGGATTGTCGGCTCCGGTGGGCCCGTTCGACGCGGGTCGGTGGGATGCCCGGGCTGTACCGGGTTCTGGTCGATTGCGAGTTTCTGGGCCGCCGGTGTGCTGTGTCGCGCGCGACGGCCGCGCCCGCCGTCCGAGGTCGCGGGCTTGTGGGGCTGCGGTGTCTGCGTCGGACGTCGGCCGATACCCCGTTCGACACGTGACGCGGCCGTGGAGTACTGTTGATTCCTGTGGCCGGAGTCCACGTGACTCCGGCGTGCGTCTTGCACTTCGATGTGGCGCCGTGGTGCCTGGCAGGCTGACGTAAAGTCACCGCCTGGGTGTCCGTCGGCGACTGTCGGGCTCGGTTCCGCGAAGCGGCCGGGCGGGATGGCGCGCTGTCCACCGCAGTTGGATCAATCGAATTTGTGATCCTCTTCGGGCGAAACGGCGCGACACGCCCGACCGCGTGGGTCGGAGAAGCCGGTCGAGGTCACCGCGGTGGCCCTGGTGCGGTTCGCAAGGAAAGCAGGTAGGCCGGCGTACCGGTCTGGTTGCCCAAGGCAGTACGACGANGCGTCACAGGAACGGGAGNGGCGTTGCCCACGATCCAGCAGCTGGTCCGCAAGGGCNGGCAGGACAAGGTCGAGAAGACCAAGACCCCGGCACTCAAGGGGAGCCCTCAGCGTCGTGGTGTGTGCACCCGCGTCTACACGACCACCCCCAAGAAGCCGAACTCGGCGCTGCGCAAGGTCGCGCGTGTCCGGCTGAACAGCGGGATCGAGGTCACCGCCTACATTCCCGGCGTCGGCCACAACCTGCAGGAGCACTCGATCGTCCTGGTTCGCGGCGGTCGAGTGAAGGACCTTCCGGGCGTTCGGTACAAGATCGTCCGAGGCGCTCTCGACACGCAGGGCGTCCGTAACCGCAAGCAGGCTCGTAGCCGCTACGGCGCGAAGAAGGAGAAGGGCTGATGCCGCGCAAGGGGCCCGCGCCCAAGCACGCCGTCGTGGTTGACCCGGTGTACGGGTCGCCGCTGGTGACCGCGCTGGTGAACAAGGTGCTGATGAGCGGCAAGAAGTCGGTCGCGGAGCGCATCGTGTACGGCGCGCTGGANGGCGCGAAGAACAAGACCGGCAACGACCCGGTCGTCACGCTCAAGCGGGCGCTCGACAACGTCAAGCCCACCCTGGAGGTGCGCAGCCGCCGGGTCGGTGGCGCCACCTACCAGGTGCCGGTCGAGGTTCGCGCCGGCCGCAGCACGACTCTCGCTCTGCGCTGGATCGTCGGCTACTCCCGGGCTCGTCGCGAGAAGACGATGACCGAGCGGCTGATGAACGAGCTCATCGACGCGAGCAACGGCCTCGGCGCCAGCGTGAAGCGCCGGGAGGACACCCACAAGATGGCGGAGTCCAACAAGGCCTTCGCCCACTACCGCTGGTAGCTCGACATGCCATCTGACGTACGTTCCTCGCTGGCCAGTACCCGCAACATCGGGATCATGGCCCATATCGACGCGGGCAAGACCACCACGACCGAGCGCATCCTCTTCTACACCGGTGTGAACTACAAGATCGGTGAGGTTCACGAGGGTGGCGCGACGATGGACTGGATGGAGCAGGAGCAGGAGCGGGGGATCACCATCACCTCCGCGGCCACCACCTGTATCTGGCGCGACCACACCATCAACATCATCGACACGCCCGGCCACGTCGACTTCACGGTCGAGGTCGAGCGGTCGCTGCGCGTCCTCGACGGCGCCGTGGCGGTGTTCGACGCCGTCGCCGGTGTCGAACCGCAGAGCGAGACGGTCTGGAAGCAGGCCGACCGGTACAACGTGCCGCGGATCGCCTTCGTCAACAAGATGGACCGTGTCGGCGCCGAGTTCCACCGCTGCGTCGACATGATGGTCGAACGGCTCGACGCGACGCCGGCCGTCATCCAGCTCCCCTGGGGCGTGGAGTCCGACTTCCGCGGCGTCATCGACCTGATCCGGATGAAGGGCCTCCTCTGGCAGAGCGAGGACAAGGGCGCTTCCTACGAGACCGTCGACATCCCGCGCGATCACCTCGAGGCCGCGCAGGAGTGGCGCGACAAGCTCCTGGAGACGGTCGCCGAGAATGACGACGAGCTCATGGAGCTTTACCTCGAGGGTGTCGAGCCCTCCGAGGAGCAGCTCGTGGCCGGCCTGCGGCGCGGAACCCTCGCGAGCAAGCTCAACCCGGTGCTGTGCGGCTCCGCGTTCAAGAACAAGGGCGTCCAGCCGATGCTCGACGCGGTCGTCGAGTTCCTGCCGAACCCGCTGGACATCGGCGCCACCGTCGGCCACGCGGTCAACGACGAGGACACCGAGGTTCGCCGCGAGCCCAGCGAGGACGAGCCGTTCTCGGCGCTTGCCTTCAAGATCATGAGTGACCCGTACGTCGGCAAGCTGACGTACATCCGGGTGTACTCCGGCAGGTTGACCGGCGGCTCGCCGGTGCTGAACTCGACGAAGGACCGCAAGGAGCGCATCGGGCGCATCCTGCAGATGCACGCCAACCACCGGGAGGACCGGGACGGCGTCGGTGCGGGGCAGATCGTCGCCGTGGTGGGGCTGAAGAACACCACCACCGGTGACACGCTCTGCGACCCGAACGCCCCGGTGATCCTGGAGTCGATGACGTTCCCGGCGCCGGTCATCCACGTCGCGATCGAGCCGAAGACGAAGGCCGACCAGCAGAAGCTGGGCACCGCCATCCAGCGGCTCGCCGAGGAGGACCCGACCTTCCAGGTCCGGACCGACGAGGAGACCGGGCAGACGATCATCGCCGGCATGGGCGAGCTGCACCTCGACGTGCTGGTCGACCGCATGCGCCGCGAGTTCGGTGTCGAGGCGAACGTCGGCAAGCCGCAGGTGGCCTACCGGGAGACCATCCGCCGCAAGGTGGAGAAGGTCGACTACACCCACAAGAAGCAGACGGGTGGGTCCGGCCAGTACGCCCGAGTGATCATCAACCTGGAGCCCTCCGGCGGCGACGGCGGCGGCTACGAGTTCGAGAACAAGGTCACCGGCGGCCGCATCCCCAGGGAGTACATCCCGTCGGTGGACGCCGGCTGCCAGGAGGCCATGGAGTTCGGCGTGCTCGCCGGCTACCCGCTGGTCGACGTCAAGGTCACCCTCCTGGACGGCCAGTTCCACGACGTGGACTCGTCCGAGNTCGCCTTCAAGATCGCCGGTTCGATGNCGTTCAAGGACGCGGCCCGCAAGGCCGATCCCGTGCTCCTCGAGCCGCTGATGGCCGTCGAGGTGACCACCCCCGAGGACCACATGGGGGACGTCATCGGCGACCTGAACTCCCGCCGCGGACAGATCCAGGCGATGGAGGAGCGGGGCGGCTCCCGAATCGTGCGGGCGCAGGTGCCGCTGTCGGAGATGTTCGGCTACGTCGGCGACCTGCGGTCGAAGACGTCCGGCCGGGCCAGCTACTCGATGCAGTTCGACTCCTACGCCGAGGTTCCTGCGAACGTCGCCAAGGAGATCATCGCCAAGGCGAGGGGGGAGTGACCGCCCTCGTGGCGTGAGCACCTCCCCGACCTGACTACACAGCACGACACCACCCGTCCTTGGAGGGACACCCGTGGCGAAGCAGAAGTTCGAGNGGACGAAGCCGCACGTCAATATCGGCACCATCGGTCACATCGACCATGGCAAGACCACGCTGACCGCGGCGATCACCAAGGTCCTGCACGACGCGCACCCGGAGCTCAACCCCTTCACGCCGTTCGACCAGATCGACAAGGCGCCGGAGGAGAAGGCCCGCGGTATCACGATCTCGATCGCGCACGTCGAGTACCAGACCGACAAGCGGCACTACGCGCACGTCGACTGCCCGGGGCACGCGGACTACATCAAGAACATGATCACCGGAGCCGCCCAGATGGACGGGGCGATCCTGGTGGTGTCCGCGACCGACGGCCCGATGCCGCAGACGAAGGAGCACGTGCTCCTCGCGCGTCAGGTCGGCGTGCCCTACATCGTCGTCGCGCTGAACAAGGCCGACATGGTCGACGACGAGGAGATCCTCGAGCTCGTCGAGCTCGAGGTTCGCGAGCTGCTCAGCTCGTACGAGTTCCCGGGTGACGACGTCCCGGTCATCCGCGTCTCCGCGCTCAAGGCGCTGGAGGGCGACAAGGAGTGGGGCGCCAAGCTCCTCGAGCTCATGGCCGCGGTCGACGACTCGATCCCCGAGCCGCAGCGTGACATTGACNGGCCGTTCCTCATGCCGATCGAGGACGTCTTCACGATCACCGGTCGTGGCACGGTCGTCACCGGCCGCGTCGAGCGTGGAATCGTCAAGGTCAACGAGACCGTGGAGATCGTCGGCATCAAGCCGGAGACCACCACGACGACCGTGACCGGCGTCGAGATGTTCCGCAAGCTGCTCGACGAGGGGCGTGCCGGCGACAACGTGGGCCTGCTCCTGCGCGGCATCAAGCGCGAGGACGTCGAGCGCGGCCAGGTCATCGTCAAGCCCAAGACGATCACCCCGCACACGGTGTTCGAGGCGCGCGTCTACATCCTGAACAAGGACGAGGGCGGCCGCCACACGCCGTTCTTCAAGAACTACCGGCCGCAGTTCTACTTCCGCACCACCGACGTGACCGGCGTCGTGACCCTCCCCGAGGGCACCGAGATGGTCATGCCGGGCGACAACACCGAGATGACGGTCGAGCTCATCCAGCCGATCGCCATGGAGGAGGGTCTGCGCTTCGCCATCCGCGAGGGTGGCCGGACCGTCGGCGCGGGCCAGGTCACGAAGGTTCTCAAGTAGTAGCGGTGGGCGGTGGGTCCGGAGCCCCCGGGCCCACCGCCCACATTGCTGCTCGGGCGGCGCGATTGCCCGCACCACCCGGGCGGCCCGGCTGCCGGCGCCACCCGGCTGCCGACGTGGCAGGTAATCCGGCCCGAGCGTCGATCGATCGACGCTCAGGCCGGCACGAGACAGCGGTAACCGGCAGATTCCCTTCGCCGGCGGCGGGGCACGGGCCTCGCGCCACCGGCGGCGGCGTGGATCTACGGGCGGTGACCCGGTAGCGGTACCGGCCGGACGAGACAGACAGGACAGGCGAAGCCCACCATGGCGGCACAGAAGATCCGCATTCGGCTCAAGGCCTATGACCACGAGGTCATCGACAGCTCGGCGCGGAAGATCGTCGAGACGGTGACCCGGACGGGTGCGCAGGTCGCGGGACCGGTGCCGCTGCCGACGGAGAAGAACATCTACTGCGTCATCCGGTCGCCGCACAAGTACAAGGACAGCCGCGAGCACTTCGAGATGCGGACGCACAAGCGGCTGATCGACATCCTTGACCCGACGCCGAAGACGGTCGACTCGCTGATGCGTCTCGATCTCCCCGCCGGTGTCGACATCGAGATCAAGCTGTAAGAGGGGCCGGCGCAGTCATGCTCATCCGCAACTACAGAGGGCTCCTGGGCACCAAGCTCGGGATGACCCAGGTATGGGACGCGAACAACCGCGTCGTGCCGGTCACCGTCATCAAGGCCGGACCCAACGTCGTCACGCAGGTCAAGACGCCTGACTCGGACGGATACTCGGCCGTCCAGCTCGGTTACGGCGAGATCGACCCGCGTAAGATCAACAAGCCGACCCGTGGGCACTTCGCCACGAGCGGGGTGACGCCGCGGCGCCACCTCGTCGAGCTGCGCACCGCCGATGCCGCGAACTACCGGCCCGGCCAGGAGCTGACCGGCGAGGTGTTCGTCCCGGGGACCGTCGTCGACGTCACCGGCACCTCCAAGGGCAAGGGCTTCGCCGGTGTCATGAAGCGCCACGGCTTCAAGGGCCTGGGCGCCGGGCACGGCGTCGAGCGCAAGCACCGCTCGCCGGGTTCGGTCGGCGGCTGCGCCACCCCCGGCCGCGTCTTCAAGGGCCTGCGCATGGCGGGCCGGATGGGCCACGCGCGCACCACCACGCCGGGCCTGACCATCCACGCCGTCGACACCGAGCGTGGCTTTCTGCTGGTGAAGGGCGCGATTCCCGGCCCGGACGGCGGTCTCGTCTTCGTGCGCAGCGCGGCCAAGCGCCCGGCGCCCGAGGCGATCGCCCCGGCCGCGACGGTCGGCGCCGGTGAGGAGGTCTCGGCATGAGCCCGGTGGCGACCGCATCCGATCCGGATGCCACCACCACGCGCACCGTCTCGGTGCACGCGCCGAACGGCGGTGACGGTGGCAGCGCTGAGCTGCCCGGTGGCGTGTTCGACGTGCCGCTGAACGTCCCGCTGATCCACCAGGTCGTGGTCGCGCAGCTCGCGGCGGCCCGACAGGGCACCCACGCCACCAAGACCCGCGGCGAGGTCCGCGGCGGTGGTCGCAAGCCGTACCGGCAGAAGGGCACCGGCCGCGCCCGGCAGGGCTCACTGCGCGCTCCGCAGTTCACCGGCGGTGGCGTCGTGCACGGCCCGACCCCGCGCAGCTACGACCAGCGCACCCCGAAGAAGATGAAGGCCGCCGCGCTGCGCGGCGCGCTGTCCGATCGGGCGCGCAACAACCGGGTCCACGTCGTGTCCTCGCTGGTCTCCGGCGAGACGCCGTCGACGAAGGCTGCGGTGACGGCGCTGCGCACGGTCGCGGACACCCGCCGCGTGCTGGTGGTCGCGAGCCGCACTGACGAACTGACCTGGAAGAGCCTGCGCAACGTCGCGGCGGTGCACCTGCTCGATCCGGGCCAGCTCAACACCTACGACGTGCTGGTGAGCGACGACGTCGTCTTCACCGAGGAGGCGCTGGCCGCGTTCCTCGCCCGCGACAGCCGTCCGGCGTCGCCCGCCGCGNCCGGGGCGGAGGAGAACAAGTGATTCCCGACCCNCGTGACGTGATCCTGCGGCCGGTCGTCTCCGAGAAGAGCTACGGCCTGCTCGACGAGAACGTCTACACCTTCATCGTGCACCCGGACGCGAACAAGACCCAGATCAAGCTCGCGGTCCAGCAGATCTTCAGCGTGCGCGTCCTGCGGGTGAACACCATCAACCGGCAGGGCAAGCGCAAGCGGACCAAGCACGGCTGGGGACACCGGTCCGCGACCAAGCGGGCCCTGGTGAGNCTGGCTCCCGGTGACACGATCGAGATCTTCGGAGGCCCCGGTGCCTGAGCGCGTGCGCCGCGCCGCGGCGGCGGCCCACCGGTCGACGGGCCAGGGACGGTAGGAAGCCATGGGAATTCGTAGGTACAAGCCGACGACGCCGGGGCGTCGTGGCGCGAGCGTGGCCGACTTCGTCGAGATCACCCGTGACCACCCGGAGAAGTCGCTGGTCCGCCCGCTGCACTCCAAGGGCGGACGTAACGTCCACGGCCGGATCACCACCCGGCACCAGGGCGGCGGCCACAAGCGGGCCTACCGGATCATCGACTTCCGGCGGGACAAGGACGGCGTGCCGGCGAAGGTCGCGCACATCGAGTACGACCCGAACCGCACGGCCCGCATCGCGCTGCTGCACTACGCCGACGGCGAGAAGCGCTACATCATCGCGCCGGTCAAGCTCAAGCAGGGTGACCAGGTCAGCTCCGGGGTGGGCGCCGACATCAAGCCCGGCAACGCCCTGCCGCTGCGCAACATCCCGACCGGCACCGTGGTGCACGCCATCGAGCTGCGTCCCGGCGGCGGCGCGAAGATCGCCCGCAGCGCCGGCGCCAGCGTGCAGCTCGTCGCGAAGGACGGCCCCTACGCCCAGTTGCGGATGCCCTCGGGCGAGATCCGCAACGTGGACGTCCGCTGCCGCGCCACCGTCGGCGAGGTCGGCAACGCCGAGCAGAGCAACATCAACTGGGGTAAGGCCGGCCGGATGCGCTGGAAGGGCCGCCGGCCCACCGTGCGTGGTGTCGCGATGAACCCGGTCGACCACCCGCACGGTGGTGGTGAGGGCAAGACCTCCGGTGGTCGCCACCCGGTCAACCCGAAGGGCCGTCCGGAGGGGCGGACCCGCGCCAACCACAAGTCGTCCGACGCGCTCATCGTGCGTCGTCGCAAGCAGAACAGGCGGCGGTAGTGACCTCACGCACCCGGACCCCGGCGCCCGTGAGCCCGCCGTCCGCCCCCCGTACCCACCGGATCTGAGCAGGAAGGAGGAGACACAGCCATGCCACGCAGTCTGAAGAAGGGCCCGTTCGTCGACGACCACCTGCTCAAGAAGGTGGACGTGCAGAACTCGAAGGNCACCAAGCACGTCATCAAGACCTGGTCGCGGCGCTCCACCGTGATCCCCGACATGCTGGGGCACACGATCGCCGTGCACGATGGCCGCAAGCACGTCCCGGTCTTCATCACCGAGGGCATGGTCGGGCACAAGCTCGGCGAGTTCGCCCCGACCCGGACGTTCCGCGGCCACGTCAAGGAGGACCGGAGGTCGCGCCGTGGCTGACGATCTCGTCGAGGGCGTGACCCGCGCCGGCCTGCCGGGCGCCAAGGCGTCGGCCCGCTACGTGCGGGTCTCGCCGACGAAGGCTCGCCGGGTCGTCGACCTGGTGCGCGGCCGGTCGGTCAGCGAGGCGCTGGACATCCTCCGGTTCGCCCCCCAGGCGGCCAGCGACGACGTCTACAAGGTCGTCGCCAGCGCCGCGGCGAACGCCGAGAACAACCACAGCCTCGACCCCGCCACCCTGTGGGTGGGTGAGGTCTACGTGGACGAGGGGCCGACGCTCAAGCGCATCCGGCCCCGCGCCCAGGGCCGGGCCTACCGGATCCNCAAGCGCACCAGCCACATCACCGTCGTGGTGGAGAGCCGGGAGCCGGTCTCCGCGGCCGGTCGGGGCGCGAAGACGACTAGGAGGGCCCGGTAGTGGGACAGAAGGTCAACCCGCACGGGTTCCGGCTTGGCATCACCTCGGAGTTCACCTCCCGCTGGTACGCCGACAAGCAGTACAAGGCGTACGTCGGCGAGGACGTGAAGATCCGCAAGATGATGTCGCGGGGCATGGAGCGGGCCGGTATCAGCCGGGTCGACATCGAGCGGACCCAGGGTCGACTGCGGGTGGACATCCACACCGCGCGCCCGGGCATCGTGATCGGACGCCGCGGGGCCGAGGCCGACCGCATCCGCGGCGACCTGGAGAAGCTCACCGGCAAGCAGGTGCAGCTCAACATTCTCGAGGTCAAGAACCCCGAGGTCGACGCGCAGCTCGTCGCCCAGGGCGTGGCCGAGCAGCTCTCCAGCCGCGTCAGCTTCCGCCGCGCCATGCGCAAGGCGATGCAGACGGCGATGAAGGGCGGCNCCAAGGGCATCCGGGTCCAGTGCTCGGGTCGCCTCGGCGGCGCCGAGATGAGCCGGTCGGAGTTCTACCGCGAGGGCCGGGTGCCGCTGCACACCCTGCGGGCGGACATCGACTACGGCTTCTACGAGGCCCGGACGAACTTCGGCCGCATCGGCGTGAAGGTCTGGATCTACAAGGGCGACATTGTCCAGAGCCGGGCCGAGCGCGAGGCGCAGGAGGCGCTGCAGCGTCAGACCCGTCGGGACCGTCCGCGCCGCGGGCCGCGTTCCGGCTCGTCCGGCACCACGCAGGGCGGTACCGACGCCGGTCGCGCCGCGGCGCGCAGCGAGCGCCGGGGGCGCGGCGGGAACGCGCCGGCTCCCGAGACCGCTGCTCCCGAGACCGCTGCACCTGAGACGACCGCACCCGAGTCGACCGCACCCGAGACCACCGCGCCCGAGGCCGCGCCGTCGCAGGCCCCGGCGGCCGAGCCGACCGCGCCCGCCACCGCCGCGACCGAGTCGGCCGCCACGCCGGCCGCCGCCGCGACGACGGGCACTCCGGAGAAGGCGGAGGAATAGATCATGCTGATTCCCCGGAAGGTCGCGCACCGCAAGCAGCACCACCCCGGGCGGACCGGTGCGGCCAAGGGCGGAACCCGCGTCACATTTGGCGAGTACGGGATCCAGGCCCTGGAGTCGGCCTACGTGACGAACCGGCAGATCGAGTCGGCGCGTATCGCGATGACCCGCCACATCCGCCGTGGCGGCAAGGTCTGGATCAACATCTACCCGGACCGCCCGCTGACCAAGAAGCCCGCCGAGACCCGGATGGGTTCCGGCAAGGGCTCGCCCGAGTGGTGGGTCGCGAACGTGAAGCCGGGCCGGGTGCTGTTCGAGCTGTCCGGAGTCGCGGAGCCCGTGGCCCGGGAGGCGATGCGGCGCGCGATCCACAAGCTGCCGATGAAGTGCCGTTTCGTGGTTCGTGAAGGTGGTGCGTGATGGCTGTCGCTACCGCGGACGAGCTGCGGAGCCTGTCGGGCGACGAGCTCGTCGACAAGCTCCGGGAGGCCAAGGAGGAGCTGTTCAACCTCCGGTTCCAGGCGGCGACCGGGCAGCTTTCCAACAACCGGCGGCTGCGTGCCGTGCGGCGTGACATCGCCAAGATCTACACGGTGATGCGCGAACGGGAGCTGGGTATCACCGGCGATCCGGCGCTGGTCGCCGGTGCGGCGGACGATGACGCGACGCAGTCGGAACGGGCGTGAGGGCAGTGGCAGACGAGACGGCCTCCCAGGAGGCTTCGCAGAACACCGAGGCGGCGGTCGCGGACCGCGGCTTCCGCAAGGTCCGCGAGGGCCTCGTGGTCAGCGACAAGATGACCAAGACCGTCGTGGTCGCGGTCGAGGACCGCGTGCAGCACCCGCTGTACGGCAAGACGATCCGCCGGACGAAGAAGGTCAAGGCGCACGATGAGCACGGCACCGTCGGTGTCGGCGACCGCGTNCTGCTGATGGAGACCCGGCCGCTGTCGGCCACCAAGCGGTGGCGGGTCGTGCAGGTCCTGGAGAAGGCCAAGTAGTTCCGGGGCGAGGAAGCCCCAGGGGCAAGTCGGCCCCGTGGGCGAACCAGCCCCCGGCGCCCGGGTGACCGGGTCCGATGCAGTACCGGTTGATCAGCGGTACCGGGTGATCAGGAGCGGAAAGTGATTCAGCAGGAGTCGCGACTTCGGGTCGCCGACAACACCGGAGCGCGGGAGATTCTCTGCATCCGGGTGCTTGGCGGCTCTGGGCGTCGTTACGCGGGGATCGGCGACATCATCGTCGGCACGGTCAAGGATGCCCTGCCCGGCGCCGGCGTGAAGCGCGGCGACGTGGTCAAGGCGGTCGTGGTGCGCACCACCAAGGAGCGCCGGCGGCCGGACGGCTCCTACATCCGTTTCGACGAGAACGCGGCGGTGCTTATCCGGGACGGTGGTGACCCCCGGGGCACCCGCATCTTCGGGCCGGTCGGCCGGGAGCTGCGTGACAAGAAGTTCATGAAGATCATCTCGCTGGCGCCGGAGGTGCTGTGACCGTGGCCACTTTGAAGATCAAGAAGGGTGACACGGTCCAGATCATCACCGGCAAGGACCGCGGACTGAAGGGGAAGGTCATCCGGGCCTACCCCGAGCAGAACAAGGTCCTCGTCGAGGGCGCGAACCGGATCACCCGGCACACCCGCGTCCAGCAGAGCGCGCGGGGCTCGCAGTCCGGGGGCATCGTCACCCAGGAGGCGCCGATCCACGTGAGCAACGTGATGATCGTCGACCCGTCGGACGGACGGCCGACCAGGATCGGGTACCGCATCAACGAGGACGGCACCAAGGTCCGCATCTCCCGGCGCANCGGCGCCGAGCTGTAGGCCGAGCGAGCAGTCGAGCAGTTGGGAATCGAGATCAAATGACTGTGACCACCGAANACCGGACCACCGGTGCTCGCCCGGTCCCACGGCTCAAGCAGCGGTACCGCGACGAGATCACCACGACGCTGCGGGAGGAGTTCTCCTACCGCAACGTCATGCAGATCCCCGGCGTCGTGAAGGTCGTCGTCAACATGGGCGTCGGCGACGCCGCCCGGGACGCGAAGCTCATCGACGGCGCCGTGCGCGACCTTGCCGCGATCACCGGCCAGAAGCCGGCCGTGCGGCGGGCGAAGAAGTCCATCGCCCAGTTCAAGCTGCGCGAGGGAATGCCGATCGGGGCGAAGGTGACCCTGCGCGGCGACCGGATGTGGGAGTTCCTCGACCGCCTGGTCTCCATCGCGCTGCCGCGCATCCGTGACTTCCGCGGACTGTCGCCGAAGCAGTTCGATGGCGCGGGCAACTACACGTTCGGCGTCACCGAGNAGTCGATCTTCCACGAGATCGACATCGACCGGATCGACCGGGTTCGGGGCATGGACATCACGGTCGTCACCACCGCGACCACCGACGACGAGGGCCGGGCGCTCCTGCGGGCGCTGGGCTTCCCCTTCCGGGAGAACTAGACAGATGGCCAAGAAGGCACTGATCGAGAAGTCGAACCGCAAGCCGAAGTACGCGGTGCGCGGTTACACGCGCTGCCAGCGTTGCGGCCGCTCCCGCTCCGTGTACNGGGTCTTCGGACTCTGCCGGGTCTGCCTGCGGCAGATGGCGCACCGCGGCGAGCTGCCCGGCATCACCAAGAGCTCCTGGTAGACACGGGAGCTTCTCGGTAGACACGGGAGCTTCCCGATAGACCGCTCCACCTCCGCACCTCCCCCCGATCGCGGCAGGCCCACACGACGGCTGCCGGGGACGATCCCCGGCGCCGGCGGGAACCGCCGTGAGAAAGGCGTCAAGCCATGACGATGACCGACCCGATTGCGGACATGCTCACGCGTGTCCGCAACGCCAGCCGGGCCTACCACGACCGAGTGGTGATGCCCCACAGCAAGATCAAGACCCACATCGCCGAGATCCTCCAGCAGGAGGGCTACATCTCCAGCTGGNACGTCGAGGACGCGACCTCGGCTGGCGGCGTCGGCCACTCCCTGGTCATCGATCTGAAGTACGGCCCGAACCGCGAGCGTTCGATCGCCGGGATCAAGCGCATCAGCAAGCCGGGCCTGCGGGTCTACGCCAAGGCGACGAACCTCCCCAGGGTGCTCGGGGGACTGGGCGTTGCCATCATCTCCACCTCGTCGGGGCTGCTGACCGACAAGCAGGCGGGCAAGCGGGGCGTGGGCGGGGAAGTCCTCGCCTACGTCTGGTAAGGAAGGCGAGCGATGTCTCGGATCGGGCGCCTGCCCATTCCCGTCCCCAGCGGTGTCGACATCACCGTCGAGGGGGCGACCGTTACCGTCAAGGGGCCCAAGGGCACCCTGAGCCACGTCGTGGTCGAGCCGATCGGAGTCAACCGGGAGGAGGGTCAGCTCGTCGTGACCCGCCCGGACGACGAACGCCGGTCCCGCTCGCTGCACGGCCTGACCCGCACCCTGGTCTCCAACATGGTCACCGGCGTCACCACCGGGTACTCCAAGACCCTGGAGATCGTCGGCGTCGGTTACCGCGTCCAGGCGAAGGGCTCCGACCTGGAGTTCGCGCTCGGCTACAGCCACCCCGTCCCGGTCAAGGCCCCCGAGGGCATCCGCTTCGAGGTGCAGACCCCGACCCGCTTCGTGGTCCACGGGATCGACAAGCAGTTGGTCGGTGAGGTCTCCGCGAAGATNCGCGGACTGCGCAAGCCCGACCCGTACAAGGGCAAGGGCGTGCGCTACCAGGGCGAGGTCGTCCNCCGCAAGGTCGGGAAGACCGGGAAGTAGGAGATAGATCATGGCAGTGAGCCTCGGCGCCAGCGCGCGTCGGCGGACCGCGAAGCTCCGTCGGCATGTCCGCGTGCGCAAGAAGGTGGCGGGCACCCAGTCCCGCCCCCGGCTCGTCGTCACCCGGTCCTCGCGGCACATCTACGCCCAGGTCATCGACGACGCCGCCGGCCACACGCTCGCCTCGGCGTCCACCCTGGACGTCACCCTGCGCGGTGGCGAGGGCGACAAGTCGGCCCAGGCCCGCAAGGTCGGCGAACTGGTCGCCCAGCGGGCGAAGGCGGCCGGGATCGACGCGGTCGTGTTCGACCGCGGCGGCCGGACCTACGCCGGTCGCATCGCCGCGCTCGCGGATGCGGCGCGGGAAAGCGGGCTGGACTTCTGATGACCGCTCAGCCCCAAGCCACCCAGTACAGCCAGCACAGGGAGATGTTGTAGATGCCAGGCCAGCAGCGCCGCGGCGGCGGGTCCGGCGGCTCGGACCGTCGGGAACGCCGGGACCGGTCGGGCGGCGGCCCGGCCCAGGAGAAGAACGCCTACGTCGAGCGGGTCGTCGCGATCAACCGCGTCGCCAAGGTCGTCAAGGGTGGTCGTCGCTTCAGCTTCACGGCCCTCGTCGTGGTCGGTGACGCCGACGGGACCGTCGGCGTCGGCTACGGCAAGGCCAAGGAGGTCCCCGCCGCCATCGCCAAGGGCGTCGAGGAGGCCAAGAAGCACTTCTTCAAGGTGCCCCGGATCGGCTCGACGATCCCGCACCCGGTGCAGGGTGAGGAGGCGGCGGGCGTCGTCCTGCTCAAGCCGGCCTCGCCCGGTACCGGTGTGATCGCCGGCGGTCCGGTGCGCGCCGTGCTGGAGTGCGCCGGTGTGCACGACGTACTGTCGAAGTCGCTCGGCTCGTCGAACCCGATCAACATCGTGCACGCGACGGTGGCCGCCCTGCGCGGCCTCATGCGGCCCGAGGAGATCGCGGCCCGACGCGGTCTGCCGCTCGAGGACGTCGCCCCGCCGGCCATGCTNCGCGCCCGCGCGGCCGGGGCCGGTGTGTGATGGCCAAGCTGCGCATCACGCAGATCCGTTCGGGGATCGGCGGCACCCACAACCAGCGGGCCACGCTCCGGACCCTCGGCCTGCGGAAGATCAACGCCACAACCGTCCGTGACGACCGTCCCGAGGTTCGCGGGATGATCAGGACTGTGACCCATCTTGTCCGGGTCGAGGAGGTGGACTCCTAGCCATGNCCGAACTGACCAAGACCGACAAGGGCGAGACCCCCAAGGGCGAGACCCCCAACGGTGAGACCGCCAAGGGCGACGCCGGCTCGGCGCAGACCGAGCGTGGCCGTGGCCTGAAGGTGCATCACCTGCGTCCGGCGCCCGGCGCCCACCGCAGCCGGATCCGCGTCGGTCGCGGTGAGGGCTCCAAGGGCAAGACGGCCGGTCGTGGCACCAAGGGCTCCAAGGCCCGCAAGCAGGTGCCCGCCCGGTTCGAGGGTGGCCAGATGCCCCTGCACATGCGGCTGCCCAAGCTCAAGGGCTTCAGCAACCCGGCCCGGGTGGAGTACCAGGTGGTGAACCTGTCCACGCTGGCCGAGCTGTTCCCTGCGGGCGGCGAGGTGGCCAAGGCCGACCTCGTGGCCAAGGGGGCCGTGCGCGCCAAGCTGCCGGTGAAGGTGCTGGGCAACGGCGACATCGACGTCGCGCTGCACGTCAGCGCCGACGCGTTCTCGGCATCCGCGCGGGAGAAGATCGCGGCTGCCGGCGGGAGCGTCACCCAGAGTTGAGACCCCGGGCGAGGGGCGGCCCCACGGCCGTCCCTCGCCCTGCTTGTCCGGGCAGCCCGCGCAACAGGCGGCGCGCACCGGCATCAGACTGGTTCTTCCCGGCCACCGCTGCTTACTGGGCGTGATGTCCGGACGAGTGGACCGGGTGTCCTGTTACAGTCGCCTAACCGACGTCGGCCGCCGGCCGCCGTAGGCGCTCCGCACAGGGCAGGATGTCCACTCCCCGTCGGTCCGCAATCCCAGNAGGAGGAGCCGTGCTCACCGCCTTCACGCGGGCATTCCGCACTCCTGACCTGCGCAAGAAGCTGCTGTTCACCGTCGGGATCGTGGTGCTGTTCCGGTTCGGCAGCGTCATGCCGTCGCCCGGCGTCTCAACCCGCGCGGTCAACACCTGCCTCAACAGCGCGAGCGCGGACAGCAGCAACGTCTACTCGCTGATCAACCTCTTCAGCGGTGGCGCACTGCTCCAGCTCTCCATCTTCGCGCTGGGCATCATGCCCTACATCNCCTCGAGCATCATCATCCAGTTGCTCGTCGTCGTGATCCCCCGCCTCGAGCAGCTCAAGAAGGAAGGCAGCTCGGGCGAGCAGAAGCTCACCCAGTACACCCGCTACCTGACGATCGCGCTCGGCGTTCTGCAGGCGACCGGCATCGTGGCGCTGGCCCGCAGCGGACGGCTCTTCCCGAGCTGCTCGGCCGCCATCATCCCGGACACGAGCCTGTTCCGGGTCGCGACGATCGTCATCACGATGACCGCCGGTACCTCGGTCATCATGTGGATGGGCGAGCTGATCACGGCGCGTGGCGTCGGCAACGGCATGTCTCTGCTGATCTTTACCTCGATCGCGGCGCGCCTTCCCTCCGAGGGCAGCCGGATCCTCCAGGTCGCCGGCGGCGTGGTGTTCAGTCTGGTGATTCTGCTGGGGCTCGCGATCATGGTCTTCGTGGTGTTCGTCGAGCAGTCCCAGCGACGGATCCCGGTCCAGTACGCGAAGCGGCTGATCGGCCGGCGNATGTACGGGGGCACCTCCACCTACCTGCCCATCAAGGTCAACCAGGCCGGGATCATCCCCGTTATCTTCGCCTCCTCCCTGCTCCAGCTCCCGCAGCTCGCCGGGCAGGTGTGGAGCAACCAGGGCTTTCAGGACTTCGAGCAGAGGTATCTCTCTCGCGGGGACCATCCGCTCTACCTCGTGACGTACTTCGCACTCATCATCGCCTTCACCTACTTCTATGTTGCGATCACCTTCAACCCAACGGAGGTCGCGGACAACATGAAGAAGTATGGTGGGTTCATCCCCGGGATCAGACCGGGTAACCCGACGGCGGAGTACCTCAAACACGTACTAGACCGGATCACTCTCCCCGGCTCGCTGTTCCTCGGAGTGATCACCGTCCTTCCGTTGGCACTGTTGAACCTGACCAAGGACCAGCCGTTCCCCTTCGCGGGCACCTCGGTCCTGATCATGGTGGGGGTGGGGCTGGAAACCGTGAAGCAGATCGAAAGCCAGCTCATGCTCCGCAATTACGAAGGTTTCCTCCGGTAGTGCGCCTCGTACTGGTGGGACCGCCCGGTGCCGGAAAGGGTACGCAGGCCGCGTTCATTGCCCAGGCGCGGTCCATCCCCAAGATCTCGACTGGGGACATCTTCCGAGCGAACGTGCGACAGGGAACCGAACTGGGCGTCAAGGCCAAGACCTTCATGGATGCCGGTGACCTCGTGCCCGACGAGGTCACCATCGGGATGGTTCGCAACCGGCTCGCCGAGGACGACGCGGTCAAGGGCTTCCTGCTTGACGGGTTCCCCCGCAACGTGCCCCAGGCCGAGGTGCTCGGGCAGATGCTCGACGGGATGGGAACCCGCCTGGACGTGGTCCTGGAGCTCGTTGTCGACGACGACGAGGTGGTGCGGCGGCTCTCCGGCCGGCGGACGTGTCGCGCCTGCGGGCACATCTGGCATCTCGACTTCGACCCGCCGTCGGTCGAGGGCCTGTGCGACCGGTGCGGCGGCGACCTGTTCCAGCGCGACGATGACCAGGCCGCGACCGTGCGCCACCGGCTCGAGGTGTACGCGGACCAGACGTCGCCGCTGGTGGCGTACTACGCCGAGAAGGGCATCCTGATCGGCATCGACGCCACCGGCCCGGTGGACAACGTCACCGATCGGGCGCTCGACGCGCTGCGGCACTACGGGGACTGAGACGCCCGCCGCCCAGCGCCTGCCCGCTCTCGCGGTGGGCGGCGGTTTTGCGTCGGTCCTCGGGGTGGGCGTCGGCGGTTCGGATGATCGTCCGTGCTGCCGCCATCGGGTTGACGGTTAGCATCGGGTATCGGATCAGGACACGGACACAGACCGAGGCGAGAGCGTGGCGCGACGAGAGCACGTCCAGATCAAGACCGNGGCGGAGATCGCCAAGATGCGGGTGGCCGGCCTGCTCGTCGCCAAGACGCTCGCCCGGCTGCGCGAGGCGGTCGCCCCCGGCGTGACGACCGCGGACCTCGACGCGCTCGCGGAGAAGACGATCCGCGGCGACGGCGGAATCCCCTCGTTCAAGGGCTATGCCCAGCCGCCGTACCCGGCGTCGATCTGCAGTTCGGTCAACAACGAGGTCGTCCACGCGATCCCGACGCGCAGGCGGGTGCTGCGCGAGGGCGACATCATCTCGATCGACTGCGGCGCGATCGTGGACGGCTGGCACGGGGACGCGGCGATCACCGTCCCGGTCGGTGAGGTGTCCCGCGAGGCCCTCGACCTGATCGCGGCCTGTGAGGGCTCGCTGTGGGCCGGCCTGGCCGCCGCCCAGCTCGGTGGCAAGCTCACCGACATCAGCGCCGCTGTGGAGCGCCACATCCGCCCGCACGGCTACGGCATCGTCGACCACTACGGCGGCCACGGAATCGGCACCGAGATGCACCAGCCCCCCCACGTGCTCAACTACGGCCGGCCCGGCCGCGGCATCCGCCTGGTCGAAGGACTGGCGCTGGNGATCGAGCCGATGATCACCACGGGCTCGCCGGACACGACCGTGCTCTCCGACGACTGGACCGTCGTGACCCAGGACGGCAGCCTCGCCGCGCACACCGAGCACTCGGTGGCGATCACCTCGCGAGGCCCCTGGGTGCTGACCGAGCCCGACGGTGGGGTCGCTCGACTCGCCGCGCTCGGCGTCGCCTGCGGGCAGCCCGCCGATGCCCCGTCCGGCATCGGCTGAGCCTGTGTTGGCCCTTGACGGATGGGCCACGTACACTCTTCAGTTGGCGGTCTCCTCACGCCGGTGTGNTCCACCGCGTCGATAGCAGTCCTGATACGTGGCAGTTGCGGTCGGTGGCAGTGTGGTTGGCGGTCCGTGGTCCCTTCTGGGGTCCGGGCCTCTGACCTGGGTCTTTCCGGACGAATGTCCGGTCAGCTCGACCGGTCGCGGCCGAACCGCCGATTCAGTCGTCGACGTCAGGACAGCGGAGGACATGCCGAAGAAGGACGGGGCCATCGAGATCGAGGGCCGTGTGGTGGAGCCGCTCCCGAACGCAATGTTCCGGGTCGAGCTCCAGAACGGTCATCGCGTTCTCGCCCACATCAGCGGCAAGATGCGTCAGCACTACATCCGGATCCTGCCGGAGGACCGCGTCGTGGTCGAGCTCTCGCCCTACGACCTGTCTCGCGGCCGCATCGTCTACCGCTACAAGTAGTCGATCTCCTCCACATCGCCCGTACCACCATCCCATCGCCACGCGCGGNCCGCGGCTGCGCAGGAGGTCCGCAACAGCCGTGAAGGTCAAGCCCAGCGTCAAGAAGATCTGTGACAAGTGCAAGGTGATCCGCCGCCACGGGCGTGTCATGGTCATCTGCGACAACCTGCGTCACAAGCAGCGTCAGGGCTGAAGCCACTGACGGGTGGGCCTCGCCCCGCCGGCGGCGCGCGTACGCGCGCCGCGCGGCCCGGCTGAGGAGCACCGCACCCAAGCGATGCCAGGCGTCCCGCGCGGGACGTCTCACCCCCGGTCGGAGGCCGGGGCCCGGCCGGCACTGCGCCGGTCGGGGCGGCATNGCCCGAGACCTCCGGTTGCAGGAAGGAAACATCCGTACATGGCACGCCTCTCCGGCGTCGACCTCCCCCGCGAGAAGCGGGTCGAGATCGCCCTGACCTACATCTTCGGGATCGGCCGTACCCGCTCCCGGGAGACCCTCGCCGCCACCGGGGTCAACCCGGACACCCGCGTCCGCGACCTGAGCGAGGACGAGATCGTCCGGCTGCGCGAGTGGATCGACGCGAACTACCGGGTGGAGGGCGACCTCAACCGGGAGATCAAGCAGGACATCCGCCGCAAGATGGAGATCGGCTGCTACCAGGGTCTCCGGCACCGGCGGAACCTGCCGGTCCACGGTCAGCGGACGCACACCAACGCCCGCACCCGCAAGGGCCCGCGCCGTGCCATCGCCGGTAAGAAGAAGGCCGGCAAGAAGTAGTCAGGGCGCCCGGCGGGCCGNTCGGCCCGGCCTCGGACGACCACTGATCGACGACCTCGCAGACGGAGACCACACGCGAAGATGCCTCCCAAGACTCGNGCCGCCGGCGCCAAGAAGGTCCGGCGCAAGGAAAAGAAGAACGTCGCCCACGGNCACGCTCACATCAAGAGCACGTTCAACAACACGATCGTCTCGATCACCGATCCCACCGGGAACGTGATCTCCTGGGCCTCCGCCGGCCACGTCGGCTTCAAGGGCTCCCGGAAGTCCACCCCCTTCGCCGCGCAGATGGCCGCCGAGAACGCGGCCCGCAAGGCGCAGGAGCACGGGATGCGCAAGGTCGACGTGTTCGTGAAGGGCCCCGGTTCCGGCCGGGAGACCGCGATCCGCTCGCTGCAGGCCGCTGGCCTGGAGGTCGGGGCGATCCAGGACGTCACCCCGACCCCCCACAACGGTTGCCGCCCGCCGAAGCGGCGCAGGGTGTGACCGTGCGGCGTGGCGATCGCGGCCGGGACGGCGTCCCGGCCGGAGTCGTGGCGTCGCGTTCGAGTTCGCGCCAGGAGACGAGAGAGAAGGACTAGATGGCCCGTTACACCGGCGCGGACTGCAAGCGTTGCCGCCGCGAGAAGACGAAGCTGTACCTCAAGGGCAGCAAGTGCGACACCCCGAAGTGCCCGATCGAGATCCGGCCCTACCCGCCGGGCGAGCACGGTCGGGGNCGCACCAAGGATTCCGAGTACCTGCTGCAGAAGCGCGAGAAGCAGAAGTGCGCGCGGATCTACGGCATCCTGGAGAAGCAGTTCCGGGGCTACTACGACGAGGCGAACCGGCGGGCCGGCAAGACCGGTGACGAGCTGCTGAAGATCCTCGAGTCGCGCCTCGACAACGTCGTCTACCGGGGCGGCTTCGCGCCGTCCCGCGACGCCGCCCGCCAGGCCGTCCGGCACGGCCACGTCCAGGTCAACGGGCGCAAGGTCGACATCCCGAGCTACCGGATCAGCGAGAACGACATCGTCGAGATCGCGCCGAAGGCCCGGGAGCTCACCCCGTTCATCGTCGCCCGGGAGACCGCGGGCCAGGGCCGGGCCGTCCCGGCGTGGCTGGAGTCCATCCCGAGCCAGATGCGGATCCTGGTGCACTCCCTGCCGGCCCGGCAGGTCATCGACACCCAGGTCCAGGAGCAGTTGATCGTCGAGCTCTACTCCAAGTAGTTCCGGACGCCCCCGCCGGTGGCGGGAGGTGGCTCGGCCGCCGGCTCGCCAGCGGCGGGGCGAGCCGTCCTCCCGCCGCCGGGTCGGTGGCACTGTGCCCGCCGCCACCGCCGTGTGGCGGCGAGGCACACTGGAGAAGCGACAACCGGTGCCATGTGCGCCGCCCGGGTGGTTCAGCGGGTGGGCGGGCGGGCATCGGGCCCGCGGGTGGAACGGACCGATGTCCCACCCGCCGGCTCCCGACCCGGGAGCCCGCACCACACGGCGTCATATGGCGGTCGCCGTGGTCGGAAGGACGTACTCATGCTGATCGCTCAGCGTCCCACCCTCGTCGAGGACCCGATCTCCGAGTTCCGGTCACGTTTCGTGATCGAGCCGCTGGAGCCGGGCTTCGGCTACACACTCGGCAACTCGCTGCGTCGGACCCTGCTGTCCTCCATCCCCGGCGCCTCGGTGACCAGCATCCGCATCGACGGGGTGCTGCACGAGTTCTCCACCGTGCCCGGCGTCAAGGAGGACGTGACCGACCTGATCCTGAACCTCAAGGAACTGGTCGTCAGCTCCGACAACGACGAGCCGACGGTGATNTACCTGCGCAAGCAGGGCCCCGGTGAGGTCACGGCGGCGGACATCGCCCCGCCGGCCGGCGTCGAGGTGCACAACCCCGAGCTGCGCCTGGCCACCCTCAACGACAAGGGCAAGCTCGAGATCGAGCTGACCGTCGAGCGGGGCCGCGGGTACGTCAGCGCGGCCCAGAACAAGCAGGCCGGCCAGGAGATCGGGCGGATTCCGATCGACTCGATCTACTCGCCGGTGCTGAAGGTGACCTACAAGGTCGAGGCGACCCGCGTCGAGCAGCGCACCGACTTCGACCGGCTCATCGTCGATGTGGAGACGAAGCCGTCGATCTCCCCGCGCGACGCGATGGCGAGCGCCGGCAAGACCCTGGTTGGCCTGTTCGGGCTGGCCCAGGAGCTCAACGCCGAGGCGGAGGGCGTGGACATCGGCCCGTCGGCCGCGGACGCGGCGCTGGCGGCCGACCTCGCGCTGCCGATCGAGGAGATGGACCTGACCGTCCGCTCCTACAACTGCCTCAAGCGCGAGGGCATCCACACGATCGGCGAGCTGGTCTCCCGCAGCGAGGCCGACCTGCTCGACATCCGCAACTTCGGGCAGAAGTCGATCGACGAGGTCAAGACGAAGCTCGGCGCGATGGGNCTGCAGCTCAAGGACTCCCCGCCCGGATTCGACCCGCGTCAGGCCGTGGACACCTACGGCACCGACGGCTACAACCCGGCGTTCTCCGACCCGTCCGACGACGGCGCGGAGTTCGTCGAGACCGAACAGTACTGACCTTCACGAGGGCCCCCGCCCACCGGCGGGGGCCCTCGACGACCTCCGGTGGCGCATGCCGCCGTCCTACGGGCGGGCAGCCTGGCGGGACAGTGAAAGGAACGAGGAGCACTCATCATGCCCACGCCAACGAAGGGCGCCCGGCTCGGCGGCAGCCCCGCACATGAGCGGCTGCTGCTGGCCAACCTCGCCACCGCGCTGTTCGAGCACGGCGGCATCACCACCACCGAGGCCAAGGCCAAGCGGCTGCGCCCGTACGCCGAGCGGCTGGTGACCTTCGCCAAGCGCGGCGACCTGCACGCCCGGCGCCGCGTCATGCGCCACGTGCGGGACAACTCGGTGGTGCACACCCTGTTCACCGAGATCGGCCCGCGGTACGCCAACCGCAACGGTGGCTACACCCGGATCGTCAAGCTCGGCAACCGCAAGGGTGACAACGCCCCGCTGGCCCGCATCGAGCTGGTGGAGGCGCTGACCGTCGGCCAGCAGGCCGTCGACGAGGCCGAGCGCGCGCGCGGTACCCGCTTCGCCGAGCGGCGCAAGCCGACCGGCGCCACCGCCGAGGCCGCCGAGGACCTGGCGAACGAGTCGCCGACCGCCGCCGCCGTGGCCGCGCAGTCCGCCGAGGAGCAGGCCCCCGCCGCCGAGGAGACCCCCACTGCCCAGGCGTCCGAGTCGCCGGCGGTCACCGCCGAGGCGACGGACGACGACGATTCGGCCGAGTCGAAGTCCTGACCACGGCGATTCTTCGTCGAGGACGCGGACTGCCGCCGCTGCCCGCGTCCCGCCAGTAGCTCCCGCAAGGCCCGCCGCCCATCATGGGCGGCGGGCCTTCGCCGTTCATGTCGCCGCGTTCGTTCCATCGTCGGGGTGCCCGTCGGGGTGCCGTCGGGTCCGCCGCGTCGTGCCCCACCGGCGCGCCGCCGTACCGGGAGAGACAGATGTCCGATGTCGTGGGATCCGGTCCGTGCGTGCCCCACGCGGTGCCCGGCGCCGTGGCGGACGTGACGGCGAGGGCGGCGGGCCTGGTTCGGCTGCGCCTGGACATCGCCTACGACGGCACGCCGTTCGCCGGCTGGGCCCGCCAGCCTGGCCAGCGGACCGTGCAGGGCGACGTGGAGGACGCTCTCATCCGGGTCGCCCGGCTGCCGGCCGTGCGCCTGACGGTGGCCGGGCGCACCGACTCCGGGGTGCACGCCGCCGGGCAGGTGGCCCACGTCGACCTGCCCACGGACGTGCCGCTCGGCGGNCTCGCCCGGCGGCTCAACGGTGTCCTCGACCGGTCGGTCCGGGTCACCGGCCTCGCCCCCGCCCCGGCCGGGTTCGACGCCCGGTTCTCAGCGCTGTCCCGGCGCTACGTCTACCGCATCACCGACGCACCGTTCGGCGCCGAGCCGCTGCGGCGTTTCGACACGCTCGCCTGGCCGCGGCCGCTGGACGTACCGGCGATGGCCTCGGCGGCGCTGCTGCTGGTCGGGGAGCACGACTTCGCGGCCTTCTGCCGTCGGCGGGAGGGGGCGACGACCGTGCGCACCCTGCTTCGCCTCGATGTGTTGCGCCGCCCCGACGGGGTGATCGTCGCCGACGTGGAGGCGGACGCCTTCTGCCACTCGATGGTCCGGGCGCTCGTCGGGGCGCTGCTGGCGGTGGGTGAGGGACGCCGGCCGCCGCAGTGGCCGGCCGCGGTCCTGCACCGTGGACTGCGGGATCCGGCTGTCACCGTCGCCCCCGCGCACGGACTGACGCTGGTCGAGGTGCGTTACCCCCCGGACGCGGAGCTGGCGGCGCGGGCCGAGGTCACCCGGGCCGTGCGCGTGCCCACCACCCCGTCCGGCTGAGGTCCGCCGGGAAGGGCGGTCTCCCGGCGGGCGCTCCCGGCCGTCCGGCTGGTGGTGTGGTGGGCGGCAAGGTCCGGAACGTCAGCGGCGCGGGCCGTGCCCGAGCACCGCCCGGTCGCCCATCGGCTCGGTGGCGAGCGTGGCCAGGTCGGTCTGGGCGTTGCGCAGCGCCGGGTCGGTGGCCGCGCCCGAGGTGCCGTCGACGTACGCGATCTGGGTGTAGACGAGGTAGTGCCCGCGGCTCAGCGCGCTGCGCCAGGAGTTGTTCCCGCCCGGCCCGGTGATCTGCGCGTTCTGGATCGTGCCCGCCGGGATCGGCAGCGGCACGATGCCGCCGCGGCCCTGGTTGAGCACCTGCGCGGCCTGGGTGGCCGTCGCGCTGGTGTCCAGGGAGAACACGGTTGCTCCCGCGAGTACCTGCCGTCCGCCCTGCTGGGGGTGGCTGAGGAACAGCGAGCGCACCACCTGCCGGCAGTGCGGGGCCTTCAACTGGCCGATCAGGTCGCCGGTGAGGTTCGGGCAGCCGGAGTCGAGCTTGCGGGCGAGTCGCTGGTAGCCCCGCCCGTCGACCGCGACGGACGGCTCGGGGAAGAACTCCTCGGGGGTTATCGGATCCGAGTCGACCGCGGCGCTGTCGAGGAAGTTCGCCGGTATCGGCGGCAGTGAGGCCGTCGCGGGCGGCGCGGCGGCGCCCTTGTCGTCCCCGCCGCGCAACGCGACGGCCGCCACGGCCGCGATGAGCACCAGGACGGCCCCGGCGACGATGGCCAGCAGCCGCCGGGAACCGCGGGCCCGGCCCGCCAGGCCAGGCCGCTCGCCCTTCTCGGCCGAGGAAGGAGGACCGGCGTCGGTGTGCTCCCCGCCGCCGGGCTCGTCGGGATACCCGTCCCGNTCGGGATACCCGTCCCCGTCCGCGTATCCGTCGACGGCTGCCTGCTCGTCCAGGTCGCCGAGGTCGGTCGAGGCGGAAGGGGTGGTCGTGCCGGTCGGGGAGCCGGTGGCGGTCCGGGGATTCGGCTCGGTCCGGGGATTCGGGTTGGTCCGGGGATTCGGGTTGATGAGGGGATTCGGGTTGGTGAGGGGAGTGATGCCCGTCAGCTGGCCGGGCGCGCCCGACCAGCCCCGGATCGACCAGCCGCTCGCCGGTTCGGACGGCGCGTGCTCCGTCCCTGGCCGCGGTATCCCGAAGTCCTCGGCCTCGGCGGCCGGCCGGGCCGCCGGACGTTCGTGGCGGCCCGGCCACGCCGCCGTGGCAGCGCCCGGGCGCGTCCCTGCCGCGCCGGTGCCGTCCGTCGGGCTGTGTAGCGCGGCCGACCGGTCCGGGTAAGCCGCCATCGGCCGCTCGGACGACGGCCACCCGTACGACGGCTGCTCGTGCGAGGGCTGCTCGTGCGACGGCTGCTCGTGCGANGGCTGCTCGGACGCTGACGACTCGGGCGTCGAGACCTCGGACGAGGTCGACCCGGCCGGGTCCGGATCTGGGCCGGCGGCGGCGAGGTGGTCGAACGAGAACGCGTAGCTGCGTGGGCCGCCGAACAGGGGATCGTCGCTCGGGGGCGTCCANCCGTCGTAGCTGACGTAGCGACCGCGCAGGTCCTGACTTCCGGCCGACGCCGGACTCGGCAGATCGGCCGCGCCGGTGGGAGCCGCTGCGCCATCCCCCGCGGGTCCGGACGGCCTGCCGGCGGAACCGGTCGGGTCGTCCGACCGGGCGGCGCGGTCCGGTCGGTCGCGCCGCGGAGCGCCCGACTCCGCACGCCTCTCGTGTCCCTCGCCACCCAATTCAGTCATCTCGGCCAGAATAGCTAGCTCGCCAGAGGGTGCCAGCCCGTCTGCGGGCATCCCCGCGCGGGCGCCCCGCCCGCTGTCCGCCCGATACACTGACCAGTCAGCGAGGTTTCGACGGGCCGGGTGGGTCGGGCACGCGTGGTGCGGCTGGCATCCTGCCGGCGATGGCTGGTCGGGCCGCTCGACGGTCCGCTCCGATCGCCTGGTAACCTCAAAGACTGCTGCGCGTGACACGTCCCGTCTGCGCGCTCACCATTCTTGACGAGATCCGCCCGAGGCCCCTCGGAGTTCCAGGCGGGATCGTCCGAACGAGAAGGCAGACCTGTGCGCACGTACCAGCCCAAGCCCGCGGATGTCCAGCGTGTGTGGCACGTCATCGATGCCACCGACGTGGTGCTCGGTCGGCTGGCGACCCAGGCCGCCGCGCTGCTGCGCGGCAAGCACAAGCCGTACTTCGCCCCGCACATCGACACCGGCGACTTCGTCATCGTCGTCAACGCCGGCAAGGTCGCGCTGAGCGGGAACAAGCGTCAGCAGGCCCAGTACCACCGGCACTCGGGCTTCCCGGGCGGTCTGCGCAGCACCTCGTACGGCGAGCTGCTCGACACGCGGCCGCAGATCATCATCGAGAAGGCCATCAAGGGCATGCTGCCGAAGAACAAGCTCGGCCGCGCCCAGGGCACCAAGCTGAAGGTCTACGCGGGGCCGACGCACCCGCACGACGCGCAGCAGCCCACCCCGTTCGAGATCATTCAGGTCGCGCAGTAACCGCTGACCTCCTCCAGCCGGTCAGCGGGCGGTGTTGATCCGCCCCGGGCGCCGGCTACGGGAACCACGCATCAACCGAGGAAGGAACGCGACGTGGCTGTCGTGACCGACGTACAGGGCAACCCCCGCGCCACCGGGCGGCGCAAGGAGGCGGTCGTCCGCGTGCGCCTGCTCCCCGGCAACGGGAAGTGGACGCTCAACGGGCGGACGCTGGAGGAGTACTTCCCGAACAAGGTGCACCAGCAGCTCGTCAACGAGCCGCTGAAGGCGCTGGACAAGGCCGAGTCGTACGACATCGTCGCCCGGCTGCACGGCGGCGGGGTGTCGGGTCAGGCCGGCGCACTTCGGCTCGCTCTCGCCCGCGCGCTGACGCTAGCGGAGGAGGAGTCACGGCCTACTCTCAAGAAGGCCGGCTTCCTGACTCGTGACGCGCGGGTCAAGGAGCGCAAGAAGTACGGGCTGAAGAAGGCCCGCAAGGCTCCGCAGTACAGCAAGCGCTAACCTTGCGTCTCCTCCGTGGACGTGTCCCCGCGGTGGGCGCCTCCACGGAGGGGACGGGTGCCGCCGGTGCGCGCCTCGGTCTCCGCCTGAACCTTCGACTTCATGGGGGACCTCAGTGACGAGGCTCTTCGGTACCGACGGTGTCCGGGGCGTGGCGAACGTCGACCTCACCGCGGAGCAGGCGCTGTCGTTGGCCTCCGCGGCCGTGGAACTGCTGGGCGCGGCGGGCCGATCCGCCGGGTCGGCGCGACCCCGGCCGCTCGTGGTCGTCGGCCGGGACACCCGTCCTTCCGGGGAGTTCCTCGAGGCCGCGGTCGTCGCCGGTCTGGCCGCTTCGGGTGCCGACGTTGCCCGCATCGGTGTCGCTCCGACCCCGGCCGTGGCACACGCGGTCGCCGCCAGCGGCGCGACCTTCGGCGTGATGCTCTCCGCCAGCCACAATCCCATGCCGGACAACGGCATCAAGGTGTTCGCCGCCGGTGGTCTGAAGCTCCCCGACGAGGTCGAGGACGCCATCGAGGGGCGGATGGCACAACCACCCGGCCCCCGACCCGTCGGCGCCGACGTCGGGCGGATCCGGGACGAACCAGGGCTTCTCGACCGCTACGCGGACCACCTGCTCGCCGCCCTTCCGGTGCGGCTCGACGGACTGCGGGTCGTCGTCGACTGCGCCCAGGGCGCGGCTTCTGCGCTCGCACCGCGGGTGCTGCGCGCCGCCGGGGCGGACGTCGTAGCGCTGCACGCCGACGGCGACGGCGCGGCGATCAACGATGGCAGCGGCGTCACCCATCTGGACAGCCTGCGGGCGGCGGTAGTGGAACAGGCCGCCGATGTCGGCATCGCCCACGACGGCGACGCGGACCGCTGCCTCGCCGTGGACGCCGCCGGCGACGTCGTCGACGGCGACCAGATCCTCGCCATCTGCGCGCTCGCCCTGGCCGAGCGCGGCGAACTGGCCGACGACACGGTCGTCGTCACCGTGATGTCGAACCTGGGCTTCCACCACGCGATGCGCGAGGCCGGGATCACCGTCGTGACCACGCCCGTGGGCGACCGGTACGTGGTGGAGGCGATGCGTGCCGGCGNCTACGTGCTCGGCGGCGAGCAGAGCGGGCACGTCGTCTTCCTCGACCATGCCACCACCGGCGACGGGCTGCTGACGGCGCTGCGGCTGCTCGGCCGCGTCNCCGAGACCGGCCAGCCCCTCGGTGAGCTCGCCAAGGCCATGACCCGGTTGCCGCAGGTGCTCGTCAACGTGCACGGTGTCGATCGGACCCGGGTGGGCACCTCACCGGAGCTGCGGGCGGCCGTCGCGGCGGCGGAGGCCGAGCTCGGCGACGGCGGCCGGGTGCTGCTGCGGCCCTCGGGCACCGAGCCGCTGGTCCGCGTCATGGTGGAGGCGGAGACCGACGCCGTCGCGCGGGACACCGCCCAGCGCCTCGCGGCCGTCGTACGCGCCGCGTTGCCGGCCCCTCGCTGAGCCCGGCCGCCCGAACCCGCCGGGGAGGCCACGCCAGGACAACTCGCCAGGTGTACGGCCGGCCACGTCCGCCCGCCCGGGGAACCTGCGTACGCTGAGTCGCATGTGCGGGATCATCGGGTACGTCGGTGACCAGTCGGCCCTGGACGTCGCGTTGAACGGCCTGCGGCGCCTCGAGTACCGCGGCTACGACTCCTCCGGCGTCGCGGTCGTCGGTGCCGGGGCCCTGCGGACGGCGCGGCGGGCCGGCAAGCTCGCCAACCTGGAGAAGCTGCTGTCCGAGGGCTCGGAGGCGGATCCGATGCCCGGGACGACCGGGATGGGGCACACCCGGTGGGCCACCCACGGCGGCCCGACCGACGCCAACGCCCACCCCCACACCGACTGCACCGGCGCGATCGCCGTCATCCACAACGGCATCATCGAGAACTTCGCCGCGCTGCGCGCCGAGCTGGAGGCGATCGGGCACGAGCTCGCGAGCGAGACCGACACCGAGGTCGTCGCTCACCTGCTGGAGGTCGAACTGGGCAACGCCGCCGCCGCGCAGGCAGCGGCGGTCCCGGAGGACGTCACCCCCCGGCCGACCCGCCCCGGCACGGGTCCCGCGCCCGGCCCCGGCGTGCCGGCCGACCGCACCGCCGAGCCGGGAGCGCACCCGCTGACCGTGGCGCTGCAGCGTGTCTGCCGCCGGCTGGAGGGTGCCTTCACCCTCGTCGTGCTGCACCGCGACTTTCCCGAGGTGGTCGTCGGCGCCCGGCGCAACAGCCCGCTGGTCGTCGGGTTGGGGACGGGGGAGGCCTTCCTCGCCAGCGATGTCTCGGCGTTCATCGCCCACACCCGCGAGGCGATGGAGATCGGCCAGGACCAGGTGGTCGAGGCCCGCCGGGACGGCGTCACCGTGACCGACTTCGCCGGGGAGGTCGTCGAGGGGCGCCGGTACCACGTCGACTGGGACGCGGGCGCCGCGGAGAAGGGCGGCTACCCGTACTTCATGCTCAAGGAGATCAACGAGCAGCCGACCGCGCTCGCCGACACCCTGCGGGGTCGGCTGTCCGCGGACGGCGCGATCGTCCTCGACGAGGAGCGGCTGTCCGCCCAGGACTTCCGGGACGTCGACAAGGTCTTCATCGTCGCCTGCGGGACGGCCTACCACGCCGGCCTGATCGCGAAGTACGCCGTCGAGCACTGGACGCGGCTGCCCTGCGAGGTCGAGATGGCCTCGGAGTTCCGCTACCGGGATCCCGTGCTGGACCGCTCCACCCTCGTCATAGCGATCAGCCAGAGCGGCGAGACGCTGGACACGCTCATGGCCGTCAAGCACGCCCGGGAGCAGAAGGCCCGGGTGTTGGCGATCTGCAACACGAACGGGTCGACGATCCCCAGGGAGTCCGACGCGGTGCTGTACACCCGCTGTGGGCCGGAGGTGGGCGTCGCCTCGACCAAGACCTTCCTCGGCCAGGTCGCGGCCTGCCTGCTCGTCGGTCTGTACCTGGCGCAGGTGCGCGGCGTGCTCTACGGCGACGAGGTCGCCGCCTACGTCGAACGGCTGCAACGGATGCCCGACCTGGTGGAGCGGACGCTGGGCCGGCTCGAACCGATCCGCGAGCTCGCCCNTGGCCTGGCCGACGCCAAGGCCGTGCTCTTCCTCGGCCGCCACGTGGGCTACCCGGTGGCGCTGGAGGGGGCCCTCAAGCTCAAGGAACTCGCCTACATGCATGCCGAGGGGTTCCCGGCCGGCGAGCTCAAGCACGGGCCGATCGCGCTCATCGAACCGGGCCTGCCGGTGATCGTCGTCGTGCCCTCACCGCGCGGGCGTGCGCACCTGCACGGCAAGATCGTTTCGAACATCCAGGAGGTCCGGGCGCGTGGCGCGCGGACCATCGTGATCGCCGAGGACGGCGACGTCGCGGTGGAGCCCTACGCCGACCATCTCATTCGCGTGCCGGCGACGTCGTCCTTGTTCGCGCCCCTGGTGANGACCCTGCCGCTACAGGTGTTCGCCTGCGAACTCGCCCTCGCCCGCGGCCTCGACGTCGACCAGCCGCGCAACCTCGCCAAGTCCGTCACGGTCGAATAGGGCCTACCCCCGTGAAGCGCCTTCGGCGCTTCACGGGGACCCCTGGCCTCGGGGTGGCTGCCGGGTTTCCGTCAGATCGCCTTCGGCGATCTTCCTGGGATCGGCGGCGGGGCCTTCGGCGCTTCACGGGGAGCCNCCCTGGCCTCGGGGTGGCTGCCGGGTTTCCGTCAGATCGCCTTCGGCGATCTTCCTGGGATCGGCGGCGGGGCCTTCGGCGCTTCACGGGGAGCCCTGGCCTCGGGATAGCTGGCAGGGTCAGGAGGAGGGGGCGGCGCCGTGCTGGCGGCCGTGCCAGGCGACGGTGGCCTCCCAGAGGGCGTCGGCGACCGCCTCGTTGTCGTCTGCGGCGTCGAGCAGGGTTTCCACGAGCTCGGCGCGGGGGACGCGGCTGAGGAACACCCGCATCGCGGCGTGCACCGGGTCGTCGGTGAACAGCGAGCCTTCGCCGATGATCCCGCCGTTCTCCTCGTCGTCGGCATCCTCGTCGTCGTCGGCGAGTCCCGCCGAGCCGGTGGCGACCAGGGCGACGGCGACCGCGTGGCGGCAGAACGAGCCGGTCGCCCCCTCGGGGCACGTGCAGCCGGTGCGCGGCCCGTCGTCGGCCGCCTCCAGGCGGACCTCATGCGGCCCGTCGTCGTCGACCGTGCCCGACGCGTTGGTGGGCCGGATGCGGAGCTGCTCGACACGGCCGAGCAGGGCCAGGTTCACCCCTTCGATGAACACGTNGGTACCCGCGCGCTGTGCGCAGGCACGTTCCTCGAAGGCTGCTTCGAGCGGGGTGACGGCGTCCCCGCCGTGCCCGTTCTCTCCGGACACAGAAATGATCACTGTTCAATCCTACGGAATGCGAGCGCGGATCGTACCGGCCAGGTCCCTGGCATCGCCAAGGCTGTCTTGTCGGACGTAGCATCGCGATATATCGTGAGCGTACGCAATGGCNAATGGATGACTTCCGTTGGTCTTCCATGGAGATGAAGGGAAAGATCGTGACATCACAGGCGATTCCAGGCCCCTGGGGGCCCTGGGGTAAGTGGGGGCGCGCGGCGGGATTCGATCCCGCGCGGCTGTCGGAGTTCTTCGAGACGGTGGCCGGTTGGGCGGAGCGCGAGGCCGGCGGTTGCGGGCCGAGGGAGTCGGCGGCTCACGACCGCACCAGCCGCACGGCGCGGGGCGGACACGGCGGCGGGCGGCATGAGCACGGCGGGCCCGGTGAGGGCCGGCCGCGCGGGCGCCGCGGCGGTGGTCCGGGCTGGCCGCCCTTCGGCGGCTTCCCCGGTCCCGGGTTCGGGCCGGGGTTCGGCCCGGGCTTCGGTGGTCCGGGCGGCTTCGGCCGTGGGCCGCGGGTGGGTCGCGGCGACGTCCGCGAGGCGTTGCTGGCCCTGCTCGCCGAGCAGCCCATGCACGGCTACCAGATGATCCGCGAGCTGGCCGAGCGCAGCGGCGGCACCTGGCGGCCGAGCCCCGGCTCGGTCTACCCGGTGCTGTCCCTGCTCGCCGACGAGGGGCTCGTGCGCGCGGAGGAGGCGGAGGGCAAGCGGGTCTTCCACCTCACCGACGCAGGGCGGGCCCACGTCGAGTCCCGGGTGGGGCAGCGCAAGCCGTGGGAGACCGCCGCGGCCAGCGCCGACGACGAGCTGGCCAGCCTGCGCTCCCTGGCCTTCGCGGTGGGTGCCGCGGTGGTCCAGGTCGCCCAGGCCGGGGACGACGCGCAGATCGCCGCCGCCCGGTCCCTGCTCACCGAGACCCGCCGCAGCCTCTACCGCATCCTCGCCGGCGACGAGGGCGAGCCGGCGACCGCGGAGGGCGCCGACACCGCGGAGCAGACCGACACCGCCGGGAAGGACGCCACCGGCAAGGACGGTGACGGGAAGGCCGACGGCTCCGCGCCGGGCTGGGATGCGAAGTCCTGACCCCGGGGCGGGTCCCGCCGGGCCCGCGGGCCCGGATCCGCCGGCGTGCCACCCCTTCGGGCGGGGCGAGGCCCTGATCCGAGGGGGTGCGCCCGCCCGCGGCGCGATCGGCGCGTCGGGACGAGGCGGGTGCATGGTCCGCCGTGGGCCGCAGCGCCGGTATGGGACGCTTGCCCGATGGCGGTGGTCGGTGTCGGCGTCGACGTGGTGGACGTCGACCGTTTCGCCGCGACGCTGTCCCGGACGCCGGGGATCGCGATGCGCCTGTTCACCCCGGCGGAGCGCGGTCTGGCCCGACCGGAGCGGCTGGCCGCCCGGTTCGCGGCGAAGGAGGCCGTGGCGAAGGTGCTCGGGGCACCCCCCGGGTTGGAATGGCACGACGCGGAGGTCGTCCTGGGCGCGGGTGGGCGGCCGTCGCTGCGGATCCGCGGCACCGTGGCCGCCGCGGCGGCGCGGCTCGACATCGCCTCCTGGCACCTGTCTCTCACCCACGACGGCGGCGTAGCCGTCGCGATGGTCGTCGCCGAGAGCTGATCGCCGGCCGCCCGCCGGCCACCCGGTGTCCGCTGGTCGAACGCCGCCGCTGCGGCGACCCCGGCGTCACGGGGCTCCTGCAGCATCGGCCGCTCGGCGCGGGGCAGCATNGCGGCATGCGGAACGCGCACACGGTCAGCCAGATCCGGGACGCCGAGGCGGGGCTGCTCGCCTGCCTGCCGCCCGGTGCCCTCATGCAACGCGCGGTGTACGGCTTGGTCGCCCATGTCGCCCGCCGCCTCGACCGCGTCCACGGCGCCCGGATCGTCGTGCTCGCCGGGGGCGGTGACAACGGCGGTGACGCCCTGTGGGCCGGCGCACGTCTGGCCGCGCGAGGCGCCCGGGTCGACGCGATCGCACCCGGCCGCACCCACCCGGAGGGCAGCGCCGCCCTGCTCGCTGCCGGCGGCAGACTGCACGGCCCCGCCCCGGAGCTCGACGACGAGACGCTGCGCGGGCTGTTCGGCCGGGCCGAGCTTGTCCTGGACGGGTTGCTCGGCATCGGTGGACGCGGCGGTCTGCGGGCGGACCATGCCCGGCTGGCAGCCCTCGCGCCGCCCGAGCGCACCGTGGCCGTCGACGTTCCCAGCGGCGTCGACGCGGACACCGGCGCCGTCGCCGGACCCGCCGTGCGGGCCAGTGCCACCGTCACGTTCGGCACGTACAAGCGCGGCCTGTGGCTGATGCCGGGCGCGGCCCACACCGGGCGTGTGGAGCTGGTTGACATCGGGCTGGCGCTGCCCGAACCCGACCTGCGGGCGCTCGACGACGCCGACGTCGCCGCGATGTTCCCGGTGCCGGGCCCGGAATCGTCCAAGTACCGCCGAGGGGTCCTCGGCCTCGTCGCGGGCAGCGACGCCTATCCGGGTGCCGCCGTGCTCGCCGTCGGCGGCGCGCTGCGCGGTGGCGCCGGCTACCTGCGGGTCGTGACCGAGGGCCACGCCGTGCCGGAGCGCGACCCGCTGCGCGAGGGCGCCTCTCCGCACGAGGGCGCCTCTCCGCACGAGGGCGACGCGGTGCGGGAGGGCGACGCCGGCGCGGCCGCCGGCGGTTCCGGGACGCCGGTCGCCAGTCGGGCGGGGGATTTCGTCCGGCTGGCGCATCCCGAGGCGGTGGTGACCGCCATCCGGGCCGGGGACCGCGCGGCCATGCTCGCCGTCGGCCGGGTCCAGGCCTGGGCGATCGGCCCGGGCCTGGACCCGGGGCCGGCGGTCCGGGAGCTGGTGGCCGGACTGCTCGGCACCGACCTGCCGGTCGTGGTCGACGCGGGCGCCCTCGACCCGCTGGCGGAGATCCTCACCGCCGATCCCGCGGCGCTGCGCGCCCGGGACGCACCGGTTCTCCTCNCCCCGCACGAAGGCGAGTTCGGCCGGCTCACCGCCGCCGCCCTGGGCTGGGATCCCGACCGCACGACGGAGGACCTTGCCGCCGACCGCCTCGCCACCGTCCGGCGGGCCGCCGCGGCGACGGGTGCGGTGATCCTGCTCAAGGGCACCCGCACCCTGATCGTCGAACCGGCCGGGGCGGCCTGGGTGAACACGACCGGTTCCGGGTGGCTGGGTACCGCCGGCACGGGGGACGTCCTGACCGGGCTGATCGGCTCGCTGCTCGCCGCCGGGCTGCCCGCCGCCGGTGCCGGGGCGGTCGGCGCGTACCTGCACGGGCGCGCCGCCGAGCGGGCCGCCGTGCCGCTCGCCGCCGGCGACCTGCCCGACCTGCTGCCTCGGGTCATCTCCGACCTGCTGGCATCGCCGGGTCGGGGGCTCCCGGGTGGTGGTCACGGCGGGTAGCGTGACCGCCATGAGCGTGCAGGGGACCGAGGCATCGGCCAGCAGCGAACCCCGGACGTATGCCGCCGTCGAGCTCGACGCGGTCCGCGACTCGGTGGCCGCCCTCGCGGCCCGCGCGGGCGACGCCGCCACCATGGCCGTCGTGAAGGCCGACGGGTACGGCCACGGCATGATTCCCTGCGCTCGGGCCGCGCTGGACGCCGGGGCGAGCTGGCTTGGCACGGCCGTCCTCGAGGAGGCGCTCGCGCTGCGCGCGGCCGGGATCACCGCGCCGGTGCTGTGCTGGCTCGCCACGCCCGGTGAGCGTTTCGCCGAGGCGATCGCGGCCGGCATCGACGTGTCGGCGTCCGCAGCCTGGACCCTCGCGGAGATCGCCGCGGCGGCGCGGCAGGCAGGCCGGCCAGCCCGGGTGCACCTCAAGGCGGACACCGGCCTCGGCCGGGCGGGGGCGATGCCCGGCGACTGGCCGGGGTTGTGCGACCTGGCTGCGGCGCTGCAGGCCGAGGGCCTGATCGAGGCGTTCGGGGTGTGGAGCCACTTCGCGTTCGCCGACGCCCCCGGGCATGCGACGGTGCAGGCCCAGATCGGTGCGTTCCGGGACGCTGTCGACATCGCCGAGAAGGCCGGGCTGGCGCCGACCGTGCGGCACCTCGCGAACTCCGCGGCGACCCTGGTCAGCCCCGAGGCCCATTTCGACCTGGTGCGGCCCGGGGTGTCCGTCTACGGGCTCTCCCCGGGCCCGGAGGTCGGCCCGCCCGCGCAGTTCGGCCTGCGGCCGGCGATGTCGCTGGTCAGCCACGCCGCGCTGGTCAAGCGGGTGCCGGCCGGCACGGGGGTGTCCTACGCCCACCGCTACACCACGGCGCGGGAGACGACGCTCGCCCTGGTACCGCTGGGCTACGCCGACGGCATCCCCCGGGCCGCCACGAACATCGGAGAGGTGCTGTTCGGTGGCCGCCGGCGGCGCATCGCCGGCACCGTCTGCATGGACCAGTTCGTCCTCGACGTCGGGGACGACGAGGTGGCCGCGGGCGACGAGGTGCGGCTGTTCGGCCCGGGCGACCGCGGCGAGCCGACCGCGGACGACTGGGCCGCAGCGCTGGGCACCATCAACTACGAGATCGTCACCCGGATCGGCCAGCGCGTCCCGCGCGTCTACGTCTAGCCCGCGCCTCTACGTCTGGCCCGCGCCTCTACGTCTGGCCCGCGCGACCGCAGTGCCGGCCCCGCGGGGTCAGCCGCAGCCGCCGGAGGAGCAGCCGCCGCCGCTGGGGGCGCTGCCGCCGAGCGCGCCGCGCTCGATCCGGCGGCGCACCGGACGGGCGGCTGCCTCGGCGNCCTCCCGCTCGGCCTGCTCGATCCTGGAACGGGTCGTCAGCGTCAGCATGACCGGGCCGGGGGCGGCCGGCGCCGCCGCGGNGGGCTCCAGCTCCAGCTCCGCCTCCGGTTCGGACTCCTCGACCATCCCGAGCGCGGCGGCCCGCTCCGGGCCGGTCAGGCCGCGACCGGCGTTCACCGGGATGTCCCTGCTCCTGCGCCACGCCAGCTTCACGATTCCCGCCTCCGCAACGAAACATCCACCGCCCCGGCCGGGCGTCCCGGCCTCGTTCCACGGTAAGGGACACCGCCCGGCTCGGCCCGGCCTGGCGGCCCGGATGTGACCCGGCAGTGCTGTCGGCCAGCCGACCGACCGGACCCCGGGGCACGACGTGACGGGCGCCGTACCGATCTGCGTCAGATCGCCTCCGGCGGTCCTCCCGCGGCGCGCTCTACTGCGTAGGCAGAGGGTTCGGCGTCCGATTCGTCCCTCGGGATACGCGGTGAAGGGGGGCGGTCGGCGGCCGGTGAGGTCGGCCTTGCCGGGGTCCGGGCCGACCGGTGGCTAGACTTGGACGGGAGTCGCGACTGGCGCACAGAGGTGGAACTGACCACCGGGGAGCGATNAGCGGGTCGGTGCCGTGCGCCTGGGTGCCTCCGGCCGGACGAGACCTGCCGGAGGTCGTCATGCACAATCCCCCGCTTCCCGAACTCACCGTCGCCGATCCCGAGCTCGCCGGGCTGGTCGAGGCCGAGGCCGCCCGCCAGCACGCGTCGATCAGGCTGATCGCCTCGGAGAACTACGTCTCCACCGCGGTGCTGGAGGCGTCTGGATCCGTCCTGACCAACAAGTACTCCGAGGGGTACGTCGGCCGGCGGTACTACGAGGGTCAGCAGGTCGTCGACCCGATCGAGACGCTGGCCGTCGACCGGGCCAAGGCGCTGTTCGGCGTCGAGCACGCCAACGTCCAGCCGTATTCCGGCTCGCCGGCGAACCTGGCCGTCTACCTCGCCTTCGCCCAGCCCGGGGACACGGTCATGGGGCTGTCGCTGCCGATGGGCGGCCACCTGACGCACGGTTGGAGCGTGTCGGCGACCGGCAAGTGGTTCCGCAGCGTCCGCTACGGCCTGCGTGCGGACACCGGCCGGATCGATCTGGACGAGGTGCGGGACCTCGCCCGCGCCGAGCGACCGAAGATCATCTTCTGTGGTGGGACGGCGATCCCGCGGACGATCGACTTCCCGGCCTTCGCCGAGATCGCGCGCGAGGTGGGGGCGGTGCTCGTCGCCGACATCGCGCACATCGCCGGGCTGATCGCCGGCGGTGCCCACCCCTCCCCGGTCGGCCACGCTCCGGTGATCTCGACCACCACGCACAAGACGCTGCGCGGCCCGCGCGGGGCCATGCTGCTCACCGACGCCGAGCACGCCACGGCGATCGACAAGGNGGTGTTCCCCGGCCTGCAGGGCGGCCCGCACAACCACACCACGGCGGCCATCGCGGTCGCCCTGCGGGAGGCCTCGACGCCTGCGTTCCGCGACTACGCCCACGCGGTCGTGGCGAACGCCCGCGCCCTCGCCGAGGCGCTGGTGGAGCGCGGGTTCGACCTCGTCACCGGCGGCACCGACAACCACCTCATCCTGATCGACCTCACCGGCAAGGACATCGGCGGAAAGCCGGCGGCGAAGGCGCTCGACGCGGCGGGGATCGAGCTGAACTACAACGCGGTGCCCTTCGACAAGCGCAAGCCGTTCGACCCGTCCGGCATCCGGCTCGGCACCGCCGCGATCACCACCCGCGGCCTGACTCCGGCGCACATGCCGGTGCTCGCCGGCTGGATCGACGACGTCGTCAAGGCCGCCGGCGCCGGCGACACCGCGACGATCGGTCGGGTCCGGGAGCAGGTCACCGAGCTGGTCAGCGGCTTCCCGATGCCCGGTTTCGCCTGATCGTCGCGACGCCCCACGCGCGACCACGCCCCGACCCGCCGGGGCCGGAGCGTGGTTACGCGTGCGTCACGTGACGCCTGCTCCTGGCGCCCCCGCGGTGCATCATCGGTTCAGGGCAGCCCGGAGGAGGGAGCACCGATGGTGAGGACCGTGAGCCCGTTCGCGGGTTCCCGGGCGGCGCGCGCCGCCACGGGATCGGTCGGTGTGGTCGGCGCGGCCGTCGCGGCCGGCCTGGTCGCGCAGCGGCGGGCGATCCACCGCCGCCGCAACCGGCCGGACGCGCCGCCGGAGCCGGAGCTGAGGCCGATCGGCGGCCGGGTCGCCACGGTGATCGCGGCCGACGGCGTGCCGCTGCACGTCGAGGAGACCGGTCCGCCGGACGCGCCGCTGACACTGGTGTTCGTCCACGGGTTCTGCGTGTCCGCCGAGTGCTGGACGCTGCAGCACCGGGCCCTCGCGGACCTCGGGCGAATGGTCTTCTTCGACCAGCGCGCGCACGGGCGCTCCGGGCCGTCCGAGGTCGGCAGCTGCACCATCGACGTGCTCGCCGACGACCTCTACCAGGTGATCCGCGACCGGGTGCCCAGCGGGCCGATCATCCTCGTCGGCCACTCGATGGGGGGTATGGCGGTCCTGGGGCTGGCCGATGCCCATCCCGAGCTCTTCGGCGACCAGATCATCGGGGTGGCGCTGCTGTCGACCAGCGCGTCGGAGCTGGCCCAGGTGACCCTCGGGCTGCCCGCCCTGGCGACGGCGGTGGTGCGTCGGGTGCTGCCCGGCATCGCCGTCGGCATGCGGCACACCTCGGGCCTGCTGGAGCGGGTTCGCGGGCGGGGCAGCGACCTGTCGTGGGAGGTGACCCGCCGGATCGGGTTCGGCGCCACCGATCTGCCGCCGGTGGTGGTCACGTTCCTCGAGACGATGGTCTCGGACACCTCGGTCGCGGTGATCGCCGCGTTCCTGCCCACCCTGCTCGACAACGATCGGCTGGCCGCCGCCGCCCGCCTGGCGGGGATCCCCACCGTGCTCGTCGTCGGCGACGCCGACCTGATCACCCCGGTGGCCCACAGCCGGACGATCGCCGAGATCCTGCCCGACGCGGAGCTGGTCGTCGAGGAGGACGCCGGCCACGCCATCATGTTGGAGCGGCCCGAGGCGGTGAACGCCGCGATCCGCAGGCTGGTGCAGCGGTCACTCGCCGAGGTCTCGCTGCCGCTGCCGCGGTCGCGGACGGGACTCCCGCCCGCCCCGGTCGGCGCCGCCGCGGACGGTGCCCCGTCGGCCGAACGGGCGGCGGTCGCGGACCGCGACGCCGGCGGGACGGCCGCCTGACCGGTCCCGGCGGGCCCAGGCAGGCGAGGAGATGAGGAGGTGATGGGCGTGAACGCCGCACGGCAACGTGACGTGGTCGTCGTGCCCACGGCGGACCGGATGCGGGACTTCGGCGCCCGGCTGAGCGCGTTGCTGCGCCCCGGCGACCTGCTCGTGCTCTCCGGCCCGCTCGGCGCGGGCAAGACGGTCCTCACCCAGGGCATCGCCGCGGGGCTCGGCGTGCGGGAGACGGTCACCTCGCCGACGTTCGTGCTCGCGCGGATCTATCCGGACGGCCGGATCCCGCTCGTGCACGTCGATGCCTACCGGCTCGGCGGGGTGACCGAGGTCGACGACCTCGACCTCGACGCCGACGCCGACACCTCGGTGACCGTCGTCGAGTGGGGCGCGGGGCTGGTCGAGGGGCTCGCCCAGGACCATCTCGAGCTCGTGCTCACCCGGCCCACCGCCGACGAGGCCGGCGAGACCAGGACGGTCCGCCTCGTCGCCACCGGTCCGAGCTGGGCGCGGCGGCTGCGCGATCTCGCCCCGGACTGAGCGCATCGCCTGCGCCGGGCCGCGGTGGGGTGGGTACTCGTCGTGGCTGATGCGGCGGTCCGTAGTCTGGACGAGTGCTGGTGCTGGCCCTCGACACATCCACGGCCGCGTGCGCGGTGGCGCTCGCCGAGCTGACCGCATCCGATCCCGCGCGGCAGGTGAGCGCGGCGGCCGGTGATCCCGCCGGCCCCGGCGTGCACGTCTGGCCCCGGGGGAGCGTGGTCACCGTCGACGCTCGCCGCCACGGGGAGCTGCTCGCGCCGTCGATGCGGGCGGTCCTCGACGAGGCGGGCGCGCGCCCGACGGACCTCGCGGCCGTCGTCGTGGGAGCCGGTCCCGGGCCCTTCACCAGCCTGCGGGTCGGCATGGTGACCGCCGCGGCCTTCGCGGACGCGCTGGACATCCCCGTGCACGGCGTCTGCTCACTCGATGGCATCGGCGCGGCCACGGCCGGCTCGGTCGGCGTGGTCACCGACGCGCGGCGCCGCGAGGTCTACTGGGCCCGCTACGTCGGCGGGGTGCGGGTGGGCGATCCCGCCGTGGGGCGTCCGGCGCAGGTCGCTCAGATGTTGCGGGAGCTCGGCGTCGACGCCGTCACCGGCCCCGGCCGGGCGCTGTACCCGGAGCCGTTCGCCGGGTTCGCCACCACCGACGACGCGGCCGGGGCTGACGGGGCGGGCGCGGACACGCCGGCGGGCGGGTACCCACGCCCGGAGCTGCTCGTCGGTCTCGCCGGGGCGGACCTGCTGGCCGGTCGCGACCCGAGCGTCCTGGCTCCGCTCTACCTGCGGCGGCCGGACGCGACCGAACCGCACGCGCCGAAGCCGGTCAGGGTGTGACGCGGCGGCCACCGCATCCCGACGGCGTGGCGCCGAGCGCCGCCACGCCGATCGAACCGGACTGGAACCGTGTGCAGGACCGGGCCGAGGAGCAGGTCCGGGACCGCGAACAGATCCGGAACCGCGAACAGGAGCTGGGGCAGGAACAGGAGCTGGGGCAGGATCTGGGGCAGGACCGGGATCTGGGGCAGGACTGGGACCTGGTGCTCATCCCGATGCGCTGGTGGCACGTCGCCACCGTTGCCGAGCTGGAACCGACCGTCTTCGCCACCGACCCCTGGACCGCGNAGCTGTTCTGGTCCGAACTGGCCCAGGGCGACCAGCGGCGCTACCTGACCGCGCTGTGGCAGCCCCGAGGGGTGGCCGCCCACGACCTGGCGGCGATCATCGGTTACGCGGGGCTGGCGCTCGCCGACGACGGCGCCTACATCCAGACCGTCGGCGTCGTGCCCCGGGTCCGGGGCCGCGGCGTCGGCGCCCGGCTGATGATCGCCCTGCTGCGCCACGCGCGTCGGGCCGGGGCCCGTTCCTGCGGGCTGGAGGTCCGCACCGACAACCATGCCGCGCGGGCGCTGTACAGCCGGCTTGGTTTCGTCGACATCGGCGTGCGCCGCGGCTATTACCAGCCCTCCGGCGGCGACGCCTACGTCATGCGGGCCCGGCCGATCGACACGGTCGGGTACGCCGCGCTGCTCGACGAGGTCGAACGCGCGCTGCCCGGCCGGGTGCGCCTGGAGCCGTGACCGGCTCGCCGGGGCGCCCCGGCCGGTCGCGCTGACTCAGGCCGCCGCCCGCGCCCGCAGGGCACTCTCGCCCGCGGCCCGGCTGCGCTCGTACACGTCGGTGAAGTCGGCCAGCGCCGGGTTGACCGGGGCGAGCGTCATCTCCACCCGGACCAGCTCGACGTCGGTCGCCCCGAGCGACTCGAGAACGTGGGCGATGAAGGGGAGCTGGTGGTCCCAGCCCTCCTTGGGCGTGCCCACCCCGTACGAACCGCCCTGGGTGGCGATGACCGTGACGCGCTTCCCGGTGAGCGCCGACTCCTCCGGCGGCTGCCGCAAGGTGCGTCCGACCAGGATCACCTGGTCCACCCANGCCTTGAACGTGGACGGCACCGAGTAGTTGTACATCGGCAGCGACAGCAGGAGCTCGTCCGCCGCCTCGAGCTCGCCGATCAGCTCCTCGCGCAGCTTGACGCCCTCGGTCTGCTCCGGGGTGTGCTGCTCGGGCGGGGTGAAGCCGGCCGACAGGGTGGCCCAGTCGAGGTGCGGCGGGGGCGTGAGGGCGAGATCGCGGTAGGTGACGGCGCCCTCGGGATGGGCGGCGCGCCAGGCGTCGATGTAGGTGGCGGCCAGCGATCGGGAGGTCGAGCCCTCCTGAGCCAGGCTCGCGTCCACGTGCAGCAGGTTGGGCATTGCGGCGCCTCCGTTTGTTCCACAGGTCGTCGGGAATCGAGATCTTCTGCTGTCGCGAAGATCTGCAGAGAGACTATCTGATGGATAAATCGTCTCTGCAAGCACTCATCTGGGGGGAGATTACTCTGACCGGGACGGGTACCCTGAGGCGGTGAGCGACGCCGCAGCGGCCGCGGAGCCCGAGTTCGGGCCCGACGGCCTGCCCGAGGACCTCGGGCAGGATCTGGGCTGGCTGCTGGGCCAGGTGCAGTACGGCTACCTCGCGGCCTCGGCCGCCGCGGTCGGCGAGCTGCCGGGCGGCCTGCGCGCGCTGCACGTCCTCGGAGCCGCCGTCGGCGGCGAGGCGCGAAACCAGATCGAGGTGGCCCGCCGGTTCGGCATCGACCGGACGGTGATGGTGCGCCTCGTCGACGAGCTCGAACGGGCGGGCCTGGTCGAGCGCCACCCCGACCCGGCCGACCGGCGGGCCCGCATCATCACCGCGACCGACCAGGGGGCACGGCTCTACGCGTCGACCCAGGAGGACCGCCGCCTCGTCGACCAGCATGTGCTCGCCGGGCTGGAGCCGGAGGAGCGGGAGCGGTTCGTCGCGCTGCTGCGCCGGATCGCCGCGCGGCTGCTGGCCGTCGATCCCACGCACGGCGCGGCCGCCTGCGACGCGGCTCGGCGGGAGATCGAGGCCCACGAGGCCGCCGGGTGCCCGCCGCAGGACGACTGCCCCACGGGCGGCGAACCCGCGCCGGGCGGCGACCGCGGGCAACGGGCGGCTGCTGCCGGCTGACCGCGGACCAGGCGGCGGCCGCCGAGGCAGACACCTGGACGGTCGGAAGTGGGACCCGGGCGGGCCCGGCTCACCGGGGCGCGCTGGGCTCGGTGAGCCGGGCCGGGTTGGGCTCGCCGGCCGGGTTGGGCCTAGCCGGCGGGGTTGGGCTCAGCCGGGCGTGACGGACTGGGCCGGGTGGGTGGACTCGGCGGGGCGGGGTGGACCTGGCGGAAGGGCCAGGCGTGGGGGGCGCCGGCGACCAGTCCCTCGGGTGGCGCGGGCAGCGGGGCCGTGGCGGGCCCCTTGGTGGTGCTGTCCGGGTCGGCGGGAGCGGCGGTCGCCGCGTCGGCGTCCACGTCGGTCGGCGGCGGGTCGGGCAGCCGGAGGATCACCACGACGAGGTCACCCCCCGGCTGGTGACTGAGATATACCTCACCTTCGCGGCCGTCGAGCGCGTCGATCGCCCAGTCCCGTAGGTCCGCCAGGCGGCCGGGGGTCGCCCTGGCCTCCCACATCCAGATCATGTCCGGGTCCCATCCTGCGTGGCCGAAGGCGGTCGGGGGCGGTTGCGCGGCCGCCCGCCGGGAAGGGGCCGGGGCGAGTCGGCGCGGCCGGCGCGGTCGGGCGGGCGGTGCCCGAATCCCGGCCGTCTTGACAGATCCGACCTTGTTGGTTGACGTGTGTGGTGCGGGTGCTAGGTTGGCACTCGGCACGTGAGAGTGCCAGCGACAACAGGCGCCTGTTCACCCGCGACGGCAGGCCGCCAGGGTCGCTCTCTCATCCAGCNCAGGAAGGGGGAGGTCGATCGTGACGACCGCCACCAAGGTTGCTATCAAGCCTCTCGAGGACCGCATCGTTGTGCAGCCCTCCGACGCCGAGCAGACCACCGCATCCGGCATCGTGATCCCGGACACGGCGAAGGAGAAGCCCCAGGAGGGCACCGTCCTCGCGGTCGGCCCGGGTCGGTTCGAGGACGGCAAGCGCGTCCCGCTCGACGTCAAGGTCGGCGACGTGGTGCTCTACAGCAAGTACGGCGGCACCGAGGTCAAGTACTCGGGCGAGGAGTACCTCGTGCTCTCCGCTCGCGACGTCCTCGCGATCATCGAGAAGTAGACCGCTCGCCGGTTAGCAACGCAAGGGGCGCGCCCCGCTGGCGGCCGTCCGGTTTGCGCCGGGCCCGCCAGCGGGGCGCGCTCTTGCGGTTTCCCACCGGTCATCGGTGTCGGGAGGACAAGCAGGTATGCCGAAGATTCTCACGTTCAACGAGGACGCCCGCCACGCGCTCGAGCGCGGCGTGAACGCGCTGGCCGACGCGGTCAAGGTGACGATCGGCCCGCGCGGGCGCAACGTCGTCATCGACAAGTCCTACGGCGCGGCGACGATCACCAACGACGGGGTGACGATCNCCCGGGAGATCGAGCTGGAGGACCCGTACCAGAACCTGGGCGCCCAGCTCGCCAAGGAAGTCGCCACCAAGACCAACGACGTCGCCGGCGACGGCACCACCACGGCGACGGTGCTCGCCCAGGCAATGGTCCGCTTCGGTCTGAAGCAGGTCACCGCCGGGGCGGCGCCGCTGTCGCTGAAGCTGGGCATCGAGGCCGCCGTCGAGGCCGTCTCCGCCGCCCTGCTGGAGCAGGCCCTCGAGGTCAGCTCCAAGCAGACGATCGCCCAGGTCGCCGCCATCTCCGCCCAGGACACCCGGGTCGGGGAGCTGATCGCCGAGGCGATCGACAAGATCGGCAAGGACGGCGTCATCACGGTCGAGGAGAGCCAGACCATCGGTCTGGACCTCGAGCTGACCGAGGGTCTGCAGTTCGACAAGGGCTACATCTCGCCGTACTTCGTCACGGACGCCGACTCGCAGGAGGCAGTCCTCGAGGACGCGTACGTTCTGCTCTACCCGGGCAAGATCGCGGCGCTGAACGAGATCCTGCCCATCCTCGAGCAGGTCGTGCAGGAGCGTAAGCCGCTGCTGATCATCGCCGAGGATGTCGAGGGCGAGGCGCTGTCCACCCTGGTCGTGAACTCGATCCGCAAGACCTTCCAGGTCGTCGCGGTGAAGGCGCCCGGCTTCGGGGACCGCCGCAAGGCGCAGCTGCAGGACATCGCCGTGCTCACCGGCGGCCAGGTGGTGGCCGGCGAGGTCGGGCTCTCGCTCGACGCGGTGACCCTGGCGGACCTCGGCCGGGCCCGGCGCATCGTGGTGGACAAGGACAACACCACCATCATCGACGGCGGCGGCGAGGCCGGCGCGGTCGCCGACCGGGTGCGCCAGATCAAGGCGGAGATCGAGGGCAGCGACTCGGACTGGGACCGCGAGAAGCTCCAGGAGCGGCTTGCCAAGCTCGCCGGCGGGGTCGCGGTCATCCGGGTGGGTGCCCACACCGAGGTGGAGCTCAAGGAGAAGAAGCACCGCCTCGAGGACGCCGTCTCGGCGACCCGTGCGGCGATCGAGGAGGGCATCGTCGCCGGCGGCGGCGCCGCCCTGGCGCACGTTGCCTCCGTCCTCGACGACGGCCTCGGGCGCACCGGGGACGAGCTCGCCGGTGTCCGGATCGTGCGTACCGCCCTCGACGCCCCGCTGAACTGGATCGCGCGCAACGCGGGCCTGGAGGGCGCGGTCATCGTCGCCAGGGTCAAGGACCTCGAGCCGGGTCACGGCTACAACGCCGCGACCGGCGAGTACACCGACCTGATCGCGGCCGGAGTCGTCGACCCGGTCAAGGTCACCCGTTCGGCGGTGGCGAACGCCGCCTCGATCGCGGCGCTGCTCATCACCACGGAGAGCCTCGTCGTCGAGAAGCCGGCGGATCCGGAGGGCGACCACGGGCACTCCCACGGGCACTCCCACGGGCACAGCCACCCGCAGGGCCCCGGTTTCTGATCGCCGAGCCGTCCCGAGAGGCCCGGCCGGGCGACTCCGGCCGGCGCCCCGCCCGCGGCAGCGAAGCGGCCCGCTCGGTCCCCGGTCAGGGGTTCGAGCGGGCCGCTTTCGTTCCCGGGTGTTCCTCTGACGACCGGCCGTTCGATGGTGGCCGGCCGGCCGGCGGGCGCCACCCGAACGGCTGGGCGAGACCGGCCGGTGGGCCTGCTCACCCGTCGCGGGTGATCGCCGTGGTCGGGATCGGATGTCCGGCCATGTCGCCACCTACCGCCGGGCCGGTCAGCAGGCCGGCGCGAGCCCCGGCCGGGCGGGGACGCGGCGAGCCGCCCCCCGCCGCGAGCGGCCGGTGAGGATCGCCTCCCGTTCCGATTCGCTGAGCCCTCCCCAGACGCCGTACGGCTCCCGGGCGGTCAGTGCGTACTCCCCGCAGGCGCGGATGACCGGGCATCGGGCGCAGATCGCCTTGGCCGCGGCCTCGCGGGCGGCCCGGGCCGGCCCGCGTTCGCCCTCCGGGTGGAAGAACAGCTCGGTGCTCTCCCCGCGGCACGCGCCATGTAGTTGCCACTCCCACTTCTCCGCGCCGGGGCCGGGAAGTCGTCGGACGTCGGTCATCGGCCTGAGCCCCCCTTTCGACCTGAGCGGCAAGCGCCGCGGGCTCACCGTAGTACCGGTCACCCACCCGGTGATCTTGAAAAATTCACCCGGGCGACCCCGCGTCGCCTGCCGTCAGGTCTGGTGTGCCGCGCCGGCACAGCCCCCGCCCGGACGCGGCGCGGATCCACGGGTTTGTCCGATCGCTCCGTGACCGGGCCGACCCCTCCCGTTCGGTGCCACCGGCTGCCCGGACGGACCCGGGATCGGGAGGGACGTCCAGTCCGCGGGTCCGGCGGACAACTTCGTGGACGGTGATTCGCCTACCCCGGCGATCGCCTGGTCACACGGCCAGGCCGGGAACGTCGCCAGCGAATGCTTCCACTCGGGGCCGCCGGGGCGGCCTTCGCCGCCCGGCGGGTCGCCGACAGGGTCGCCAAAACGGACGAACAGGACGAACAGGACGAACGGGACGAACGATCGGGATGGCCGACAGGCGATGGCCGGGAGCGCCCCGGGTCGGCCCCGGCTGGCAGGGATCTGCCAACGGATGGCGGGCGGCGTCGGTCGGCCGGCTCGGACTGTCCGGGAACGGACTGTTCGGGCTAGCCCGAAAGTCGTATCGGCGGCGGGCCGGCGGAAGACGCGCGGCGGCGCTGGGACGCCGCCCGGGGCCAAACCCGACCGCCGAGGTCGACGAGACCCGGGCTCGGGCGGCCCAAGACGATCGTGCTGGAGGAGGGTCGTGCGGCGCAGGCGTGCCTCAGTGATCGGCCGGGTGGGCGCCGCCGACCTCGCTCGCGACCGCGATGGCCGCTGCGAGTCCGCGGAAGTGATCATGGCGGCACGGGTGTGCCCAGGCGGCCCGAAGGATGCCGTCCAGCCCGCAGGCGCCATCCGGCCGCGGGCGCCGTCCACCTCCGCCCGCGGGGCTCCAGCCTAGNCCGGGACGGGCCCGGCGCTCAGCGGGAGTCGGCCTCCGAGGCGGCTGACGCCTCGTACACGCCGTCGGCGAAGCCGCGGGCGTACTCCCAGCTCACGTAGCACGACGGGTCGGGAGAGAAGGCCGGCTCATGGACGCGAGTCCGCCCCTCGTTGAGGAGGTTNCGCAGGTTGCCGGCCAACAGCTCCCAGTCGAAGTAATGAGGCTCGGCGCAGCCCTCGCAGTCGACGACGAGGCCGCGGTAGCCGCGCGGCTCGAGCAGCGTGCGGAAGACGTCGAGGTCTCCCAGCTCGGCGAGGACCTCCTCCCGCTCGTGCAAGGACAGCGGTTCGAGCAGGTCGAGGTCGTCGACGGAGTCGAGGCGCGCGAGCTCGGCGGCCGGATCCTCGGGGTCACCCGCGAAGGGGTCGACAGGCTCGTCGCTCACGTCGACCACGCTACGCTTGCCCGGACTGCTAAGTGGTCCCGATCAGGAGTATCGGCACCGTTGTGCGGTGCTTGTGGACAGGTCCGTGTAGGTCCGTCTCCTGTTGCGTAACCCGCGTGGCGCTGGTCGGCCGCCGGAAAGGCCCGCTCCCGTCGGCTGCGGCGCGATCTCCGTCACGCCGCAACCGCCCATAAGCGCCGCCGACCTCTACGATGGGGTACATGCCGCCGCCCGGCGACCGGCTCGCCGGTAACGGGTTGATGCTCCGTTCCGCCTGGTGGGCGGCCGGGCCGGCCGCCCACGGGAACCCGGCGGGGCCGTGGCCGCCGGGCGGGTATCCCCAGCGCCGCGGCACCGGTCATCGCGGAACGGAAGGTGCCATGAACGCTCCCGTCGCCACCGATCACTCCACGTCGGCTCCCCGCACGTCGGCTCGCGCGGCGTCGGCGGGCGGCTCCGCCGACTCCCAGGTGGACCTCCTGGGAGCCGACGCACCGGTGCCGCCGAAGCTGGCGATGCTGGGCCTGACCTTCGACGACGTCCTGCTGCTGCCGGCGGCCTCCGATCTCGTGCCCGCCGAGGCCGACACCACGACCCGGCTGTCGCGGTCCATCTCCCTCGCCGTGCCCCTGGTGTCCTCCGCCATGGACACAGTGACCGAGGCGCGGATGGCGATCGCGATGGCGCGCCAGGGCGGCGTCGGGGTGCTGCATCGCAACCTCTCGATCGAGGACCAGGCGCAGCAGGTCGACATGGTGAAGCGGTCCGAGTCCGGGATGATCACCGCGCCGGTGACCTGCGGGCCCGAGGCCACCCTCGAGGACGCGAACGTGCTCATGGCGCGTTACCGCATCTCGGGTGTTCCGGTGACCGAGCCGGGTGGCCGGCTCGTCGGCATCGTGACCAACCGCGACATCCGCTTCGAGAGGGACTACTCCCGCCGGGTGCAGGACGTCATGACGCCGATGCCGCTGATCACCGCGCCGGTCGGCGTGTCGCCCGAGGACGCACTGGATCTGCTGCGCCGACACAAGATCGAGAAGTTGCCGATCGTCGATGACCAGGGCCGGCTGCGGGGGCTGATCACGGTCAAGGACTTCACCAAGCGTGAGCAGTACCCGCACGCCACCAAGGACGCCGACGGCCGGCTGATGGTCGGTGCCGCGATCGGGGTGGGCGAGGACGCCTACAAGCGGGCGCAGGTCCTCGTCGCGGCGGGCGTCGACTTCCTCATCGTGGACACCGCACACGGTCACCAGCGGGCGGTGCCGGACATGGTGCGCCGGATCAAGACCGACATCCCGACCGGGGCCGACGGTCGGCCGCTGGACGTGATCGGCGGCAACGTCGCGACCGGCGCGGGCGCCGCGGCGCTCATCGCCGCGGGCGCGGACGCGATCAAGGTCGGCGTGGGTCCCGGCTCGATCTGCACCACCCGGGTGGTCTCCGGGGTCGGTGTCCCCCAGGTGACGGCGATCTACGAGGCGTCCCGGGTCGCCCGGGAGCACGGGGTGCCGGTGATCGGGGACGGCGGCCTGCAGTACTCCGGTGACATCGCGAAGGCCATCGCGGTCGGGGCGGACACGGTCATGCTGGGCAGCCTGCTCGCCGGCGTNGACGAGAGCCCGGGCGAGCTGATCTTCATCAACGGCAAGCAGTACAAGGCCTACCGCGGCATGGGGTCGCTCGCCGCGATGCGCAGCCGGGGTGGGGCCCGTTCCTACTCGAAGGACCGCTACTTCCAGGACGACGTGCTCTCCGACGACAAGCTCGTCCCGGAGGGCGTCGAGGGGCAGGTGCCCTACCGCGGCCCGCTCGCGGCCGTGGCGCACCAGCTCGTCGGCGGGCTGCGGGCCGCGATGGGGTACACCGGCTCGCCGACCATCCGGCGGCTGCAGGACGATGCGCAGTTGATCCGGATCACCTCCGCGGGCCTCACCGAGAGCCACCCGCACGACATCCAGATGACCGTCGAGGCGCCGAACTACAACTCCTCGCGCTGAGCCGCCGCCGCGGTTACGTCCGTCGTNACTGCCGGCCGTCCCGACACCGGCGATCAGGTGCCCGGGACGGGTCGGCGCGCGCGGGCGACGTGGAGCAGGTACGTCAGTATCCGGCCGGCGTGAGCCCGCCGGCCCAACCAGGAGGCGCCAGCAGTGGCAGAGGTCGAGATCGGTATCGNCAAGAGCGCGCGGGTCGCGTACGGTCTCGACGCCGTCGGCATCGTCCCGTCGCGTCGGACCCGTGATCCGCAGGACGTCTCGCTGGCCTGGGAGATCGACGCCTACCGCTTCGACCTGCCGCTGGTGGCGGCCGCCGCCGACGCCGTCACCTCGCCGGCCTCGGCGATCGCACTCGGCCGGCTCGGCGGGCTCGGCGTCCTGCACGTCGAGGGGCTGTGGACCCGATACGAGCAGCCCGAGAACCACATCGCCGAACTCAGCGAGATCGGTGACAAGGAGGGCCAGCAGGCGGCGACCGAACGGCTGCGCGCGCTGTACGAGTCGCCGGTGCGCCCGGAGCTCATCGCGCGGCGTCTCGGCGAGCTGCGCGACGCCGGGGTGGTCGTCGCCGCGGCGCTGCGCCCGCAGAAGGTCCGCGCGCTGAGCCAGCACGTGCTGGCGGCCGGCGTCGACCTGTTGGTCATCCACGGCACGGCGGTCTCCGCCGAACACCAGTCCCGGCGCAGCGAGCCCCTCAACCTCAAGCGGTTCATCGGCGAGCTGGACGTCCCGGTGCTGGTCGGCGGGTGCGCGTCGTTCTCGACCGCGCTGCACCTGATGCGGACCGGCGCCGCCGGGGTCATCGTCGGCGTCGGTTCGGGCCTGGGCGACCGGACCCACGACGTGCTCGGCGTGGGAGTCCCGCTCGCCACCGCCATCGCGGACGCCGCCGGAGCCCGCATGCGCTACCTCGACGAGTCGGGCGGCCGCTACGTCCACGTCGTCGCGCACGGCGACCTGCAGACCGGCGGCGACCTGGCGAAGGCGATCGCCTGCGGCGCCGACGCGGTCATGGTGGACGCGGCGCTGGCGGCGGCGCAGGACGCGCCGGGCCAGGGCGGGATGTGGCCGATGGACGTGCTGCACTCCGACCTGCCGCGGGGCAGGTGGGCGCCGGTCACCCCGACGGGCACCCTGGCGCAGATCGTCACAGGGCCCGGCGCGGCCACCGGAACGGGCCTGCTCAACCTCGCCGGCGGTCTGCGGACCGCCATGGCGACGACCGGGTACGCGACCCTCAAGGAGTTCCAGAAGGCCGAGATCATGGTGACCGCCGCCTCCTGACCGGCCCGGGGGCCGTTGCCGCCGGAGCTGGCCGCGGCCGTCCCGGCGGGCGATCNGCCGCGCGGTGGGCCGATACCCGACTCCGGCAGAACAGTCCACGCCCCGACGGTGGCGGCGGTACCCGGCCGATCCGGACCCGTGGTGGACATGGCACCCTGGGAGCGTCCGTCTCCGGCACGAAGGACGACAGATGCGCCTCGACGAGCACGGCCGCTGGGTCAGCGATGACGGCGCCTACCTCTGGGACGAAGCCGCCCAGACCTGGCAGCCGTCTTCCGCCGTGCCCCCGGCCAGCTCCGGCGGCGATCCAGCGCGGGCGCAGACGGCCGGCACCCTCGACGCCGGGCCGCACGACGGCGGCGATGCGCGCACGGGCGGCCTTCCCGACGCCGCCGCGGCGAGTCCCTCGGCTTACCCAAGTTCGGGCTTCGGGTCCGGCCCGGACGGCGCGCCGGACGGTGGGCGGGACGCCGCCGCCCCGGCGCGCGGTGCGGGGCTCGGATCGCCCGCCGTGGTGCGGCACGAGGTCCGTCCCGGGGCGCCGCGTCCCGGCGGCCCGGTCGCGGCCGAACCGCCGGGCGGTGCGACCCCGCCGGGCGGTGCGACCCCGCCGGGTGTCCGTGGCCTGTTCGGTGACTCCGGCCTGACCGGCGGCGTGCGCTCGGCGGGCGGCGCGGGTTCGGCCGGTGGCCTCGGCGAGAGCGGAGCTGGCGGCCCGGCCGCCGGCTCCGGTGCGGCCGCCGGCTCCGGTGCGGCGACGGGGGAACTGGCGTCCTACGGCGGCACGGGGCAGTTTGGGCGATGGGCGTCGCCAGGTGCCGCGCCGGACGGCGACGCAGCCAGGCCGAGCGCCTCGCCGCACATCACCGCACCGACCGCGGCTACCGGGACGACCCTGGCCGGCACCACGGGCGCCGGCCCGGCCGGGCCCGCCGGTACTCCCGGGGGCTGGCACGACGGCGACTCGACCGGCGAGTTCCGGCGCGCCGGCGCACCGGCGGGCACCGGCGCCCCGCCGGCGCGGGCCACCGGCGTGGCGCACTGGGATGATGACCTCGACGACGAGGCCGACTCCGACAACGACCCTTCCCGCGACAGGGAGTCGTTCGGCGACAGGGAGCCTTTCCGCGGCGCGGAGTTCGGTCGCGGCACCGAATTCGACGGCGAGCCCGAGTCCGGCTGGGCACCGTCGGGACCGCGCAGGCCGGCGTCGGCGGTGGGCCGCCCGGTCGCCGCGGGAGGTCTGGCCGGCCGCGTCGGCGGGTTCCTCCGGCAGGCCCGCGAGCGTCCCCCACTGCTGATCGCGGCCATCGTCGTGCTGGTCTGCGTGGGCCTTGGGGTCGCGGGATTCCTCGCCTTCGGGGGCGGCGGCTCGGACGGCGGGTCGGCCGTGGGCGCCGCGGCAGCCGGCAAGGGCCACTACACCAAGGCCGTCCGCGAGGCGTACCTGAGCTCCTGCCTGGATGTCAGCAACGGCAACGAGGGCTACTGCACCTGCACGCTGGACAAACTGGAGGCCACCTACACGGAGGAGGAGTACAAGCGGTTCAACGCGAGCGTCCAGTCGGAGTNATCGCGGCGGATCGTGCGCGAGATGTACGCCGCCTGCCGTGACAAGCGATGACCACAACCCGTGTACAATGGTCAGTCGGAGCTAATACCCCATATTCTTCCGGGCTTGTGGGCGACCCGCCAGAGAGCTATTGCTTTTTTGTCGGCCGTACGGTAGGACGTCCATCACGCATAGCCACACGATCGCGGCGAGGCGGTGCACGGGGCCGCAGGCCGGGATCATACGTCTCCGAGCGGCGCTGCTCCCGACCGACTGATCTGGCTGGGTGCGGGTTGCGACGACACGGTTCAGACAATGCACGTCCACACGATGGCTGCCCACATCGTGCTGATCTGGGGGGCAGGAGATGCCGCCCGATGACCATGCACCGTAGCCCGGAGCTCGAGGGTCCTGCGTCGACCGTCCCGTCCACCCGCGCGCCAAGGCGGGGGGCAGCCCGGTGACGACCCACGATGCCGATGTGAACGGGCCGGCCCGGCCGGCTCCGCCCCGCCGCGACGACGACTTCTTCGCCGTCGAGCGGGTCGGCGAGCCCGAGTCCCGCCCGTCCGCCGCGCCCGCCCAGGTCTCCTTCGCGCCGACCCCCTGGCCACCGCAGTTCGCCGCCCCGCCGAACTCCGCCCCGCCGAACTCCGGGCCGCCGAATTCCGGGCCGCCGAATTCCGGGCCGCAGAACTCCGCCGCGGTGCCGCCCGCCGGGCCGCCGCGCCGCGCCGATCCCTTCGACGTCACCAGCACCTGGGATGGTCCGGCGCCGCGACCCGGGGGCGGGTCCTCGGCGATCTCCGTGGCGCCTCCGGTCGAGGCCGCCTCGCCGGCCGGTTCCCGGCCGATGACCAACCTGCCGTCGATGTCGCCCCCGGCGCCGCCCGCACCCGCCGGCACCACCCCGGCTGGTCCGTCCGCCCGACTGGACCCGGGCAGCGACCGGGTCGGATCGCCGGTGGCCGGTGGCCGGACCGGGCCCGGTGGCCAGCAGGCGTGGGGTGGTCCGTCCGCGGACTCGGTGCGCGTCGGTGACTCACCCCGGCCTGCCGCGCCCGCGGCGGACCGGTCCGCCGGCGGCTACTCCGACCCGTTCACCGGCGGTTTCCCCATCTCCGCCCGTCCGGTCCCCGCCACCGGTCCCCGCACCGGTCCGATCCCGCTGTCGTCCCAGCCCCAGGCGCCCTACCCGGCCGCGGCACCGCGACAGGCCGCGTACCCGCCGCCCGCACCCGCCGGCTCGCCGGCGTCCACGGGCTTTTCCGCGGCCTCCGCCCTGCCCGTGGCTGGAGCCGGGCCTGCAGCCGCAGCCACGCCGCCGGGAACGGCCGGTCGGCCAACCGGCTCGCCGTTCACGCCGGCACGCCAGCCGCAGCCCGGGACGCAGCAGCGAGTGGGGCCGGACGGCTTCGGCGTGACCGGCGCCGGCCCGCAGCCGGCTCGGCCGGCGGCGCCCGGCGGTCGCGGCACGGGTTGGACCGGCCCCGGCGGCTACGGGCCGCCGGGCGGGGCGGACCTGCCCGCCACCGCGGGCAGCGGGCGGGAGGCCCCCCGGCAGACGGACCCGTGGAATGGCCACAGCTCGCCGCGGCTACGGCTGCCGGCGTCACCCGCGGCCGACCCGGCCCAGGCGGGCTGGGAGACGGGCGGGCAGGCCCCCGACTACCCGTCGGTGCCGCCGCGCGGCTTCGGCGGGGTGGGCGCCTACCCGGCTGCGCGGGAGTCCGTCCCCGGAGCCGCGGGCGCCGGCAGACCGGGGGACCCCGGGGGGCGCGGCCAGACTGCCGGCGAGGCGTTCGCCGCCGGCGCGGCGGCGGCGCCCGTGAGCGGAGGGTTGTACGACCGCGCGGGTTCCGGCCCCCTTCTCAGCGCCGGTGCGGAGCCGGCAAGCCTGTCGGGACCCGCCGCCGGGAACGGGCAGAGGCCTGCGGTCGGCCGCGGGCGGTCCGGCGCCGCCGCGGCGCCCACCGCTCGACCGGAACGCCCCCGGGATGCGCCGCAGGGCGCGCCCGGCGCTTCGGGCTGGCGCAACCCGTTGGCCGATACCGGCAGCTTCGTCCGCCCGCTGCCGCCGCCCGGCATCCCCGGGTCGCTCGCCGATCGGGACGATCCCCTGTCCGGGCCGTTGCCGACGGCACGCCGCCGCCGCGGGCCCGGAACCGGGGCGCCTGGAGCTGGGGGAGCCGGCACCGGCTGGCGCGCGCCCGCTGCCTCGCCAGCGGGGGAGCGTCTCGTCCCCCCCGCCCGGGAGGGGGCCTCGACGGGCGCAGACCGGTCCGGTGCCGCCCCGGTTGCGCCGGACGCGGCCCCGGTCGGCCTGCGAGCCGCCGACCCGCCCCCGCGGCGGATCGAGGAGACGATGACGACGGCCCGGCCGCTGTACCGGCCGGATGCGCCGGCTACCGGCGGGCAGCCCGCCGGCAGTCCCGGGCAGCCCGGCAAGGCGGGCGGGCGCGGCGCCGGCACGGCCGGTCCGACCGGGCGGCGACCCGAGACGCCGGCCGAGATGACCTCCCTGGTCACTCGGCGAGCATCGGGCCGGGGGCGGGGCAGCGCGGCGGACCCGGCGGGGGAGGACGACAGCGGTTGGCAGCCGTCCCGGACCGTGCGGAAGCCGAGCGGCCGCAGCGTGCCCGCTGATCGCCGCCGCACGCCGAATCCGGTGACCGACACCGACAGCCTGCAACCGGTCTCCGCCCCGTCTGCGGGACGGTCCACCGCCGACGGCCGCGCGGACGGCCGCTCCGACACCGGCGAGCGGCGGCGGCGCACGGCGGCTGACCGGGCGGCCCGGGGCGGTGCGACCGGGCCGGGGGCCCGCCGCGCCACGGGTCGGCGAGCGGATACCACCGGCGGCCATGCGGGTCCGCAGCGGCGGTCCGCACGCGCGGCGACGTCCTCGGGTCTGCTGGAACCGACCGACCACCGGGACGCGACGCCCGACGACGAGCCGCCGTTCGAGGACCGGCTGGCCTGGCTCCGGCAGGGCTGGATCGGCCCGCTGGCGGTCGCGCTGGTCGTGGCGCTGCTGGCGGTCGGCGGCTATGTCCTGCTGCGCGGTGGCGGCAACGGGGGTGGCGGGACGGCCGCTCCGAGCCCGACGGCCGACACGTCGTCCGGCCCGGCGACGACCAACCCGGACGCCCTCACCGGCAAGGCGATGATCGACGGTAGCTGGCAGTGCCGCCTGGTCACCGTCACCGACCCGATCAGTCTGTCCCACGACGTGGTGGGGGTGCTGGTGGTCGCACGCACGGCCGGTGACTACACCTGGAACGGTACTGCCGGCCAGTACACGATCACTCCCGTGGCCGGCAACGACGGCGGGAATGTGATCGGCGACGTGCGGTTCACCAGCGGTCCGCTGAAGGATCTCTNGGCGATGCACATCGCCAAGCCGGGGGACGGAATCCGCGGCAAGGCGCAGGGCACCCTGGATCTCAAGGCTGGCGGGACTGCACCGCATCGAATCTGCGGAGTGAACTGAGAACATCCGTCCCTATGCTGACTGTAAGCGGGAACGGCGAAATGTCTGTTCTAACCGGGGGGTCGGCGATGCCGGCCGGTCGGCTACCTACCCCGGTTGTCGGGTTTAGACGGCGGTGCGGCAGGATCAGGTGCCATGCTCAGGTCTGACCGTGGTATGGGTGGCTGGCGGCGTTCAGCCGCCGGCAACGAGAAGGATGTGGCTGGCGGGGTGGGCGGCGGCGTCCCGGCGGCTGTCGGGACCGGTCGACCGGCCGTCGACCGGCGCAGTCTGCTCCGCTGGGCCGGAACCGCCGCGGTGGCCGCGCCGGCCGCCGGGCTGCTCGCCGCCTGCGGCGGGTCGTCGTCCTCCGATGGCCCGCGCAAGGTGCGCCTCGGGTACGTGACCTCCCGCACCGGGCCGCTCAGCTCCTACAGCGTGGTCGATTCGTACGTCGTCCAGACGATGCAGTCGCTCCTCGCCGACGGGGTCAAGGTGGGCGGCCGCAGCTACCCGGTGGAGATTTTCGTCCGCGACTCGGAGTCCGACCGGCACCGGGCCGGGATCGCCGCGACCGACCTGATCTTCAAGGACAAGGTCGACATCGTCCTGGTCGGTGGAACCTCGGACACGGCCATTCCGGTCGCCGATCAGTGCGAGATCAACCAGGTTCCCTGTATCTCGACGAACGCCCCCTGGCAGTCCTGGTGGAACGGGCGCGGCGGTAACGTCGACATGCCCTTCCACTGGACCTACCACTTTTACTGGGGGATGGAGGACGTCGTCGCCACCTATGTGGCCATGTGGCGCCAGCTCGGGATCACCAAGGTGGGGCTGATGTATCCCGCGGACGATGACGGTCAGGCATTCGCCAATCCAGACTTCGGAATTCCCACCATCCGCAACTTCGATTTTCAGNTGATCTCGCCGGCGAGCTCGGGCTACCAGCCGGGAGCGGCGTCGTTCGAGTCGTACCTGACCGCGTTCAAGGCCGCCGGCGTCCAGGCCGTCGTCGGGATCGCCCAGGCCGCGGACTTCGCCGCCTTCCGGCGCCAGACCCGGACCGCGGACTTCACCCCGAAGGCGCTGACCGTGTCGAAGGCGCTGATCTTCCAGGAGGACGTCCGGGCGCTCGGGTCCAACGGCAACGGGCTGACCACCGAGGTCGCCTGGTCGCCGTCACATCCCTACCGCAGCTCGCTGACCAACAAGACCTCCCAGGATCTGGCCAGTGACTTCGCCAGCGCCCGCGGTCGTGGCTGGACGCAGGCGCTGGGCTTCACCTATGCGCTGTTCGAGGTGGCGGTGAAGGCACTCGGCGGCGCCGCCTCGCTGGACCGGGAGGCGATCGCCGCGGCCGTCAAGGAGGTCGACGCCCAGACGATCGTCGGCCCNGTGGCGTTCGGATCCCAGTCGAACGTGCCGAAGAACGTGGCCCGTACCGCCCTGGTCGGCGGGCAGTGGGACCAGGTCGACAACGACTTCGCGCTCAAGGTCGTGAACAACAGCGGCAACAGCAAGGTCGGGGTGGACGCGCAGTTGAGCCCGCTCCCGACGCCGGTCTGAGCGGCGGCCCGCCGACGCACAACGCGAGGGGCCCCGGGACGCGCGTCCCGGGGCCCCTCGCGTTGTAGCGGGTCAGGCGTTGTAGCGGGTCAGGCGCGAGCGGCTGCCCGCGACATCGTGTGCTCGACCACGGCGATCAGCGCGCTCTTGGTCGAGTCCCGGTTGCGGGCGTCGCAGGTGATGATCGGCACGGTCGGGCTGATCTGCAACGCCTCGCGGACATCCTCGATGGAGTGCCGAAGGATTCCGTCGAAGCAGTTGACGCCGATGACGAACGGCAGTTGACGCTGCTCGAAGTAGTCGACGGCGGCGAAGCAGTCCGCCAGCCGGCGGGTGTCGGCCAGGACGATCGCGCCGATGGCGCCCCGGACGATGTCGTCCCACATGAACCAGAAGCGGTACTGCCCAGGCGTCCCGAACAGGTACAGGATCAGGTCCTCATCGAGAGAGACGCGGCCGAAGTCCATCGCGACCGTGGTCGTGGTCTTGTCGGACAGGTGGGTGAGGTCGTCGACGTGGGCTCCCGCCTCGGTCATGACGGCCTCGGTACGCAACGGGACAATTTCTGACACCGAGCCCACAAAGGTGGTCTTCCCGGCGCCGAATCCTCCCGCCACCACGATCTTCACCGAGGTCGTGGCGACGGAGGAGTTGACCCGTCTGTTGTCAGAGCTTTCGAAGGCCACTGAGAACCCTTTCGAGCAACGCGAGATCCGGTGCCTCGTCGCGGTCAGGCTGCTGGTGGACGCGGACGAAGCCTTCGTCCGCCATGTCGCCGACCAGCACACGGGCGACGCCCAGAGGCACCCGGAGCCCGGCGGCGATCTCCGCGATGGATCGCACCTGCCGGCACATGGCGGCGATGGTCTGTTGCTCGAGGTTGAGGCCGATGGCCCGTTCCTCGCCGAGCGGCGTCGTGAAGACGAGCGCCTCGATGGCGAGCTCGTAGCGTGACCGAGTACGCCCGCCGGTCATCGCGTAGGGACGGACGACCGGACCGGGCGCGTTCTCGGGATCGATACTCACCCTGACTCCCTGTGCTGCCGCTCGTTCACCGCGGAAGCGTTCCCTGCAGCTCGGCGCGCAGCGCCGGGGTGAGGACATCCTTCGCCCGGCTGACCAGCAGGGCCATCTCGTAGCCGACCAGGCCGATGTCGCACGACGGCGCTGCCAGCACGGCCATGCTCGCCCCGTCGCTGATCGACATGATGAACAGGAAGCCGTGTTCCATCTCGACGACGCTCTGCGTCACGGCGCCCGCCTCGAACACGCGCGCCGCCCCCTGGGTCAGGCTCACCAGCCCGGAGGCCACCGCGGCGAGCTGGTCGGCCCGGTCGCGGGGGAAGCCGTCGGAGACGGCCAACAGCAGCCCGTCCGCGGACNCCACCACGGTGTGGGCGACACCCGGGACGCGATCGACAAAATTGTTGATCAACCAGTTGAGGTTCTGAGCCTCAGAACTCACGGGTGTCACCGTTCCTCCTGCGGGTCACGTCGAGGATTCCTCGTGGTGTCGACTCCGACATCACGTCCCTGCCGCACGCCCTGGTAGAAGCTGGCAAGCCGGCCACCGACGGCCTCGGGAGACCTGGTCGAGGTTTCGGCGGGACCCCGGCTTGGCGCGGGTTCGGCGCTGCCGGGCACGAGATGGGTCATGGGAACTCGCACCGGCAGGCCCGATCGCGTCACGCCACCGGTGCTGGGCTGGCGCAACGACTCGGCTGCCTGCCAGCCGGCGTCCCCGGGAGAGCTCCAGCCTCCCCGGTCCGGCGGCTGTGCCGACTGGTGCTGTGGCACCGACTGGTGCTGTGCCGGCGGCTGGTGGGACTGGGCCGCCGCGGGCTGGGGCTGCGGGCCGGACCCCGGCCGCAGCGGGCCGCCGGGAGGCGGGGACTGGTGCGGCGCCGCGAACGCGGGTACCGGCGCCGGGGCGGCCGGCTCGGCCGCCGGCGCCGGGCGGGCACCCGTGCCGGGCTCGGCGGCCGGACGGGCCGGACCACGCTGCCCGAAGGCCCCGCCGATGCCGGGACGCCCGACCGGCCGGGCCGGGACCGCAGCCGGCGGCTCACCGGCCGCACGCGCGGCGGCCGCGGCGGCCGCGGGGGTCTTGCGCTGGGCCGATGCCGCGTCAGCCGGCGTCCGGCGCTGGAACCACGCGGATACGGAGTCGAAGATCGGCGAGGTTTCGACGTCGTCGGTCTCCGACTCGGCCGTGGCCTGCTCGCCGGTGATCTCGGCAGGCGCCGGCTCCGCGACGCGGCCGGGCGCGGTCGGCGTCTGCGGTCCTGCCTGTGGCTGGGGACCGGTCCGTGGCTGGGGACCGGCCGGCGTCTGCGGGCGGATCGGCGGCCGCAGGCCGGTCGGTGCCTGCGATCCGGTGGCGGGCTCGGGGCGCGGCCGTGCCTGTGGTTCGGGCCGGTCCTCAGCCCGGGCGAACACGTCGCCCGGGCGTGTGATGACCGGCTCGACCGGCTGCCGGGGTGCGTCGTGATCGGCGCGGTCCCGGAGGTTCGGGCGCTCCCGGACGGGGAGCTTCGGCGCCGCCTCGGGCTGCTCGCCCGTGGCGGGCTCGGTGTCCGCCGGCCGGGGGCGGGTCGGCCAGCGGTTGTCCCCGAACGACACGGGGCTCGTGATGTCCGGTGCGGGCTGGTCGCGCCGGGCCGCCGGCCCGCGCCGGTCGATGGCCTCGGTGTCGGGGGTGACCCCACCGGGTGACGCACCGCGGGGAGCCGCGCCGCCGGTGGCGGCACCGCCGGGCGGTGTCGCCGCGCGGCCGCGTGGCCCGGTGTCGTGGCCGGGCCGGACGCCGAGGTCGATCTCCTGGCTGTCGAAGTCCCGCGGGTCGCGGTCGTCGTCGGGGCCGTCTGGCGCCCGGTCCTGCGGCGCAGTACCCGGGAACTGGGCAGCCCGGCGTGGGGTGCCGCCGTCGACCTCGCGTGGCGCGGTCGACGGGGTCGGCGCCGTGCCGCCGGTCTCGTCGTTGCGGTCGTTGCGGTCGTCCAGGCCGGGGGAGAACTCCTCCAGACCGAAGTTGCGCCGGTCCGTGGTGGGCATCGGGCCGGTTCGGTCGGAGCCGAGCTGCGCGGCCAGCGGGCCGGTCAGCGGAAACGGGCCGGTGTTGGGGAAGCGCCGCGGACCGCTGGAGTCGTCGAAGACGTTCTCCCGCGTCGCGGGTTCCGACTCGGGCCGGTGCCCGTTGCTCATCCCGTTGCTCGCGCCGGTACCCGCCGGGGTCGCCGCCCCGTTCGCGCGGTCGGGCGCCACGCCGTTACTCGGTCGCTCGGCACTCGGTCGCTCGGCGCGTTCCGCGGGCCGTCCGCCGGGGCCGGGGCCGCCGATCGCCGGGGCGGTCGAGGGCCGGTTCAGGGCCGGGGGACGGCCGGGCGCGGTGCCGGCGGCACTGTCGCCGGTGACCAGCTTCGCGGGCAGCCGGACGACGGCGGTGATGCCGCCCGACGCCGACTCGCGCAACTGGACGCGAATACCGTGCCGGCCGGCCAGCCGGCCGACGGCGAACAGGCCCATCGTCCGCGACACCGACACGTCGACGACCGGGGGATTGGCCAGCCGCTCGTTGACCCGCTCGAGCTCCTTGGCCGGCATGCCGATGCCCTGGTCCTCGATCTCGATCATCGCGCCGGCGCCGGGGCCGAGTGAATGGCTGGTCACGAGCACCTCGGTGACCGGCGGCGAGTACGAGGTGGCGTTCTCCAGCAGCTCGGCGACGAGGTGGACGACGTCGCTGACACCGTTGCCGGCGATGGACACCGGCGCGGCCGAGGTCTGCTTCACCCGGGTGTACTGCTCCACCTCGGAGATGGCGNCCAGGACCACCTCGTTGAGGGGCACGGGGTGCGTCCAGCGGCGGGCGGTGTCCGTGCCGGCGAGGACCAGCAGGCTCTCGTTGTTCCGCCGCATTCGAGTGGCGAGGTGGTCCAGCTTGAACAGGTTGGAGAGCTGGTCGGGGTCCTGCTCGCGGTTCTCCAGGTCGTCGATCAGGCGGAGCTGGCGTTCGACCAGCCCCTGGCTGCGCCGGGAGAGGTTCACGAACATCGCGTTGACGTTGTTTCGCAGCGACGCCTGCTCGGAGGCCAGCCGGATCGCCTCACGGTGGACCTCGTCGAAGGCCCGGGCGACTTNACCGACCTCCTCGTCGGTGTTGATACCGACCGGTTCGATCGAGTCGTCGATGTCCTGGTCGGTGGAGTCACGCAGGCGGCGGACGGCCTCCGGCAGCCGGCGGTCGGCGATGTCGAGCGCCGCGGTCCGTAGCGCCAGCAGCGGTCGGACCAGCGACCGCGCCACGACGAGCGCGGACAGCAGGGCGGCGGCGAGGATGAGCACGATGAGCAGACCGGACAGCAGCGCCCGGTGCTGGATGTTGCCGCGCAGGGTGTCGACCCGGTCGTCGACGAGCGCCAGGAGCTTGTCCGTGGCGGNGGTGCTGGTGTCGATGGTCTCCTGGGTCGCCCGGTTCCACTTCTCCGACTCGATGACGGTCAGCGGCTGGCCGATGGGCGCGTCCAGGACCTCCTCGACGTAAATCTGGGTGTTGCGGATGTCGCCATTGTTTTCGGTGTCGATTGTCGGGTTGTAGATGGCGTGCTGGGCTGGTCCGGCGACGTTTTCGAGGTCGTCCCGCTCCCGTGCTCGCTGCGTCTCGGCCGAGAGGAACTCGCGATAGTCACCTTCAGTGAAGAGCTGGTTGCTGCCGCGCGGAAGCAGGCTGTAGACGAGGGCCTGCTGCTGCGCGAGGAGTTCCGTCCCCGACATGAGGAAGTAGGCCGTATTGACACCGTCGTCGAGCTGCTGGTCGTCATTTCCCTGTGGGATGAGCTGGACCAGGTTGACCAGGGAGTCGATGATCGGCTGAAAGGTCGTCTGGACGGCTTTCGGGTCGACAACTCTTTGGATCGTCTGCCGCTTNGCGGGCAGCGAGTCCATCCGGGTCTGGACGTCGTCGAGGGCTCGCCGAACCTCGCTGCCGAAGGAACCACGCCGTCCGTTGGCCACCGCCTTGTAGGCCTGGTAGGCATCGTTCACCGCCGCCTGGCTGGGCGGGACGGCGGCGGCGTCGCGAGAACCGACCGGGCCGCTCGCCACGAAGCCGGTGCTGTACGTCCGTTCCGTCTGCAGGGCATGGGCGAGCGTCGACGCGGACCGNCTGATCTCGGTGAGATCCGAGATTCGGTTCACGTCACGGGTGCTGGTCAGCACCGCGCTGGCCTCGATGGAGGAGTAGACCAGGATCGCGACGACCGGCACGGCCAGAATCGCGATCAGCTTGGTGCGGACCCGCCAGTTGGTGGGGTTGGTGGCGGCGCGACGAAGGCGCGCCAGACCGGACCCCGCGGGGTCCGGTGGCGCCGCGGGGCGATCGTCGCGCTGCCCGCCGTCTTCGGTGTCCACGGGCAAACCCGGCGCCGAGGTCGGCTCCGGATCTGCGGCGATGCCCGTGCTGCTGGCCATCGGTTGTCTGCGCACGTACCTTCGCAACCTCTCCGCCAGCCTCCCGGAACACGTCGTACCAGGATGGCTCGGTATCGGGCCCTGATGTCCCTTGCCAGGCACCATAGCGGTACGAAGTCGGCATCCGAAAGGCGCCTACCGTAAGCGCGTTGGTGGCTGCACGCCAGTTGTGGTCACGGCGCACGGAGTCACCGTCTGCGTAACCCTCGCGAAGCCCGACAACGTACGCCCATCGTGACGTAGCGGTTGTCCCAGTGAGTGGCACTGAAGGCGCAAAGCAGGCATCTGCGACATCCGTCCTTACGGGTCTTCGGGGGGTGCCCGCGATGCGCCGCCCGCTCGCGTGAACGACGCCCACGGGCGGCGGCCGGGCCCGGAAGGCCGCCCGAGCAGGCCTGGCCCACAGGTGCCGCGGGGTCCGTAGGCTTGCGGGGTGAGCGAGTTGCAGCGCAGCGATGCTGGTCACGATGCGAGACCGGGGGCCGTGGGCCCGGCGGGGGGCGCCCCGACGGCGCCGGTGACCAGGCCCGGCACGCCCGTGGGCGCCGGTGCGCCGGGGCATCCCGGATACGACACGGTGTTGGTGATCGATTTTGGCGCGCAGTACGCCCAACTGATCGCTCGGCGGGTTCGTGAATGCCATGTGTACTCGGAGATCGTGCCGTGGGACATGCCCGTGGACGAGATCCTCGCCCGCAGACCGTCCGCACTGATCCTTTCCGGTGGGCCGAAGTCGGTGTACTCGCCGGGAGCGCCTCGGGTCGACCCCGCGTTGTTCGACACCGGGCTGCCCATTCTCGGCATCTGCTACGGCCACCAGGTGATGGCCCAGGCGCTGGCCGGCTCGGTCGCCCGCACCGGAACAGCGGAGTACGGAGCGACTCGCCTGTCGGTGACCGAGCCAGGCGTCCTGTTCGACGGCCTTCCGGTCGCCCAGCAGGTGTGGATGTCGCACGGTGATTCCGTGACCGCGGCGCCGCCCGGCTTCCGGGTGACGGCGTCCACCCCGTCGACCCCCGTCGCCGCCTTCGAGGATCCGGCCCGCCGCCTCTACGGCGTCCAGTTCCATCCGGAGGTGGTGCACAGCGAGCGCGGACTCGACGTGCTGCGGCACTTCCTGCTGGTGGGCGCGGGCTGCCGGCCGACCTGGACCATGGTGAACATCGTCGACGAGGCGGTGGCGGCGGTGCGCGCCCAGGTCGGCTCGGGCCGGCTGATCTGCGGGCTGTCCGGCGGGGTGGACTCCGCGGTCGCCGCGGCGCTCGTGCACCGCGCCGTTGGTGACGCCCTGACCTGCGTTTTCGTGGACCACGGCCTGCTGCGGGCGGGCGAGGCCGAGCAGGTCGAGCGGGACTTCGTCGCGTCCACCGGCGTCGATCTCGTTCACGTGAAGGCGGCCGACCGGTTCGCCGCGGCGCTGGCCGGTGTGACCGACCCGGAGCGCAAGCGGAAAATCATCGGTCGGGAGTTCATCCGGGTCTTCGAGGAGTCGGCCCGCGAGCTGGAGGCCCGCGCCGAGGCCGAGGGTGCGACGATCGAGCACCTCGTGCAGGGGACGCTGTACCCCGACGTGATCGAGTCCGGTTCCCCGACCGCCGCGAAGATCAAGTCGCACCACAACGTCGGTGGCCTGCCGNAGGATCTGCGGTTCGGGCTGGTCGAGCCGTTGCGCACCCTGTTCAAGGACGAGGTCCGCCGCCTCGGCGAGGAGCTCGGCCTGCCCGAGGAGATCGTCTGGCGCCAGCCGTTCCCCGGCCCGGGACTCGCCGTTCGCATCATCGGTGAGGTCACCCCCGAGCGGCTCGACGTGGTCCGGGCTGCCGACGAGGTGGTCCGCGACGAGATCCGCCGGGCCGGGCTGGACCGGGAGATCTGGCAGGTCTTCGCGGTGCTGCTCGCGGATGTGCGGTCGGTCGGCGTGCAGGGCGACGAGCGCACCTACGGGCACCCGGTGGTTCTGCGCGCGGTCACCAGCGAGGACGCGATGACCGCCGACTGGGCGCGACTGCCCTACGGGCTGCTCGAACGCATCTCCAACCGGATCGTCAACGAGGTGGGGCAGGTCAACCGGGTCGTCTACGACATCACCTCGAAGCCCCCGGGCACCATCGAGTGGGAGTAGGCCCGACCGCTCGCCGGCAGGGGGCCGGCCCGGCGGCCTGACCGCCGCCGGGCGCCCCCGGTTTGACGTCCCGGCAAGTCCGGAGCACGCTGGGAATCGTGACCGTGCACAAGATGGCCATTACTTAGGCGCGCACCCGAGCTCCGGGTCCGCGCGCCATGCCTTCCGCCTGCTCGGCGGGGGGCTTTTTTGTTGCCGCGGTCACGGCGAGGTGGCCGCACAGCCGCCGGGAGAGGCATCATGACCGCACCAGCCGCAGACGACCAACCCACGCCCGGGGGCGGTGACCCCGGGCCTGGCGAGGCGGACCTGAGCATTGAGGCGGACCCAGGTGCCGCGGCGGATCCGGGTGCCGCGGCGGATCCGGGTGCCGCGGCGGATCTGAGTGTCTCGGCCATCGAGGCGGCGGCCGGGGTGCTCGACGGCGTGGCGCGGCGCACCCGGGTCGTGCATGATCCCGGCCTGTCGGCCGCGCTTGGCACGCCCGTGTGGTTCAAGTGCGAGCACGAGCAGCACACCGGCTCGTTCAAACTGCGTGGCGCCTACCACCGAGTGGCGACCGCGGACCCGGCGGCGCGTGCCCGAGGGGTCGTCGCGGCCAGTGCCGGCAACCACGCCCAGGGGGTGGCGTTCGCGGCGGCCGCCTTCGGCGTCCCGGCGACGATCTTCGTGCCGGCGGGGGCGAACCCCGTCAAGGTCGCCCGGACCCGCCGGTGGGGCGCGCGGGTCGAGGAGGTGCCTGGAGGCGTGGAGGCCGCGCTCGCGGCGGCCGCCGACTTCGCCGCTCGCGGCGGGCGCCTGCTCGTGCATCCCTTCGACGACCCGGCTGTGGTGGCTGGGCAGGGCACGATCGGCCTCGAGCTGCTGGACCAGGTGCCGGACCTGGGCACCGTCCTGGTCGGCGTGGGCGGCGGCGGGCTCGTCAGCGGGGTTGCCGCGGCACTGCGGGCCCGCCGACCCGGGGTGCGCGTGATCGGGGTGCAGTCGGTGCTGGCCCCCGCCTTCGCCATATCGCTGCGAGCCGGTCGGCGGCTCACCGCGGTGGTGGGCGCCGATCTGCCGGGCGCCGTCCCGCTGACTGCCGATCTGCCGGTCACCGATCTGTCGGTCACCGATGTGCCGGGCGCCGCGGCTCGCGGCCGGGTCATCCCGGTCATCCCCGGCAGCCGNCTGTCAGGGCGGCCGATGCTGCCCCGCTCGGCGGCGAGGCCCCGCACGATCGCCGACGGTATGGCGGTGAGCGAACCGGGCGCGCTGACCTTCGCGCTCGCCACCAGGCTGGTCGACGAGGTGGTGACCGTGGACGAGGCCGCCTTCTGGGAGGCGATGGTGCTGCTGCGGCGGGCCGGCCTCGCGGTGGAGCCGGCCGGAGCCGCGCCGATCGCGGCGCTGCTGCGCCACGGCGGCCTCGCCCAGGGGCCGACCGTGGCGATCCTGTCGGGAGGCAACATCGATCCCGGGGTGGCCAGCCGAGTCAAGTCGCTGGCCGCGGTCGCGACCGACGACGTCGGCGAGCTGCGGACCACGGCCTGAGCCGGCCCGCCGGGCGGTGGGCGGCCGAGGTGACCATAAGGTGGCGATACGTGGGTCGGTGACGTCGCGGCCGGGTGGCACTTCGCGACGGGCCGCCCCGCGGCAGGCCGCCGCCCGGCCCGTCCGGGAGGCGGCACATCCCCGGCGAGCCCGGCTCCGACCAGTCCGGCGTCGAACGTATGATCGAGGTCTGATGAGCACTCTGTTCGGTGAGTCCCCCCGCGCCTTCGGCGAGTCGGCCGCGGGTGTCGGCGGCGGCGTGCCCTACGACCTGTTCGGCCCGGCGGTGCTCGCCTCGCCCGCGGGTGGCGACGCGGGCGGCGGGGCACCCCGGCTCGACGCCGAAGGCCTGCTCGACGGGCTCAACCCGCAGCAGCGGGCCGCCGTGGTGCACATCGGCGCGCCGTTGCTGGTCGTGGCGGGCGCGGGCTCCGGCAAGACCCGGGTGCTGGCTCATCGCATCGCCTACCTGCTGGCGGCCCGGGGCGTCCGGCCCGGGGAGATCCTGGCGATCACGTTCACGAACAAGGCCGCGGCCGAGATGCGGGAGCGGGTCGGCGCGCTGGTGGGCCCGCGGGCGCGGGCGATGTGGGTCAGCACGTTCCATTCGGCCTGTGTGCGCATCCTGCGGTCAGAGGCGAAGCGGCTCGGCTACGGGTCCTCCTTCTCCATCTACGACGCCGCGGACGCGCAGCGGCTGATTACGCTGGTCACCCGGGATCTCGACCTCGACCCGAAGCGGCACCCGGCACGCGGGCTGGCCGCGCAGATCAGCAACCTGAAGAACGAGCTGATCGACTGGGAGGCCGCCCGGGACCGGGCGAGCAGCCACCAGGAGCNCACCGTCGCCGAGGTCTACGCCGCCTACCAGCAGCGGCTGGCCCAGGCCAACGCGCTCGACTTCGACGACCTGATCATGATGACGGTCAATCTGCTCCAGGCGTTCCCCGACGTCGCCGAGCACTACCGGCGCCGGTTCCGGCACGTGCTGGTGGACGAGTACCAGGACACCAACCACGCCCAGTACGTCCTGGTGCGGGAACTCGTCGGCCAGCCCGCGCACGGTGAGGCCGACGTGCCGGGGTCGGGGGCGTCGGCGGACCCGCCGGTCTCGACCGTCACGTGGGCGTCGGGCGCCGTGCCGCCCGCGGAGCTCTGCGTCGTCGGTGACGCCGATCAGTCGATCTACGCCTTCCGCGGGGCGAACATCCGCAACATCGTGGAGTTCGAGGAGGACTTCCCCGACGCCGCGGTGATCCTGCTGGAGCAGAACTACCGCTCCACCCAGACCATCCTGTCCGCTGCGAACGCGGTGATCGCGCGCAACAACCAGCGCAAGGCGAAGCGGCTGTGGTCCGACGCGGGGGACGGGGAGAAGATCGTCGGCTTCNTCGCCGACAACGAGCACGACGAGGCCGCCTTCGTCGCCGAGGAGGTCGACCGGCTCACCGACGCGGGGCTGGCCCGGCCCGCGGACGTCGCGGTGTTCTACCGGACCAACGCGCAGAGCCGGGTCTTCGAGGAGATCTTCGTCCGGGTCGGGCTGCCCTACCGGGTCGTCGGCGGGGTGCGCTTCTACGAGCGTCGCGAGATCCGCGACCTGCTCGCCTACCTGCGGGTGCTGGCCAACCCGAACGACACGGTGAACCTGCGCCGCATCCTCAACGTGCCGCGGCGCGGCATCGGGGACCGTGCCGAGGCGGCGCTCGCCGGCTTCGCCGAGGTCGAGCGGATCGGGTTCGCTGCGGCGCTGGAGCGCGTCGGCGAGGTGCCGGGGATCGCCACCCGCTCGGCGAAGGCCGTGCGCGAGTTCGCGGCGTTGCTCGCCGAGCTACGCGCGATCGAGGCGGACGGACCGGTGGCCGTCGTCGAGGCGGTCCTCGAACGCACCGGCTACCTGTCCGAGCTTCTCGCGGAGGACACGGTCGAGGCCCAGGGGCGNGTGGAGAACCTGCAGGAGCTGGTCGGCGTCGTCCAGGAGTTCACCGAGCGCAATCCGGAGGGCACCCTCGCCGAGTTCCTCGAGCAGGTCTCGCTGGTCGCCGACGCCGACCAGGTCCCCACCGACGACGGCTCCGACGGCGTCGTCACCCTCATGACCCTGCACAGCGCCAAGGGCCTGGAGTTCCCCGTCGTCTTCCTCACCGGCCTGGAGGACGGCGTCTTCCCGCATCTGCGGACCCTGGGCGACCCCACCCAGTTGGAGGAGGAGCGCCGGCTGGCCTACGTGGGGGTCACCCGGGCCCGCTCCCGGCTGTACCTGACCCGCTCGGTCGTCCGTAGCGCCTGGGGGCAGCCGGCGTACAACCCACCGTCGAGGTTCCTCGGCGAGGTGCCCGACGCGCTGGTCGACTGGCGCCGTCTCGTCGAGGCGGCGCCGGAGCCGGCCGCCCGGCCCTGGGGCGGCTCCGGCACCGGCGGGTTCGGGTCGGGCGGGTTCGGGTCGGGCACGGCCGGGCAGGGCGGCGGCCGTGCGGGCGGCGGGGGCACACCGGCCCGCAAGGCGCTGCCGAACTCACCGTTCGCCGGCCGCGGCCGCCCCTCGGCGCGGCCCGTGCTGGAGCTGCGCCAGGGCGACCGGGTGACCCACGACAGCTTCGGCCTCGGCGTCGTCGTCGCCACCGGCGGGGTGGGGGATTCGGCCGAGGCGACGATCGATTTCGGCGCGGACGCCGGGACCAAGCGTCTGCTGTTGCGTTACGCCCCGGTCGAGAAGCTCTGAGTCCCGGTCGAGAAGCTCCGACCGCTCCGGCGCCGTCGTCCCGGCCAGCCACCCGGCAACCCGGCGCGTCACCGCCCCGTTGAACGCCAGCGAGTGATGACCGAGCCCGGGGACGGTGACGTTCACCGCGTCCAGGTCCGGATGGTTAAGCGCGGCCTGGGCCGGGCGGACCACCGTGTCCCGCCCGGCGGCGACCGCGACGAACCGCGTCCGGCACCCCGGCGCTGGGCGGTCGAGCTCGACCAGCAGCGGCGAGCCCGGCCGTAACTGGGCGAGCAGGGGATAGGGCAGCGCTCGGGGTACGAGCTCGGCCAGCCGGGTGCCGCCGTGCGGGGTGGCGAGGGTGATCAGCGTGTCGACCTGCCGGTCGCCGCCCATCCGCTGGACGTGGTAGCGGGCCACCAGGCCGCCCAGGGAGTGGGCGACGATGTGTACGCGGCCGCCGTCGCCCGCCGCGGCCGCCACCGCATCGGCGAGCACCCGGGCTCCCTCCTCGACGGTGGTGGTCCACAGGGGCAGCTCGACCGCCCGCACCCGGCGAAAGCCCCGCCGGCGTAGCTGATGGTGCAGGCGGACGAAGACCGATCGATTGTCGACCAGCCCGTGGACCAGCAGGATCGGCGTCCCGGCCGCATCGGGCGCGCGCACCAGCAGGCCGCGCTGCAACGGCGGCAGACCGTCGANGGAGTACGGTTCGTCGTCTCGGTCCGGCTGGCGGCGCAGCGCGCTCGCCGGGTAGAGGGCCAGATGAGCGGCGATCCAGGCGGTCTCGACGGCGAGTCCGCGGGCGCTGTCCCCGGTGGCGCGTAGACCCGCGACGAGCGCGCGGCGGGTCGGTGCCTGCCTGGGTGCTGGTGGTAGCGGCTCGCCGATGGCCGATCACCCTCCTTGGTCGCGCCGTCACGCCGTCGCGGGGTGGACCCGTGCGCGTTCGCCCGATCTCGCCGGGACCGGATCGAGAAACGCAAAAAGATTACAGACTGTCACGTAGTTCTGTCGACCATCGCTGCTGGCGCCACTCCCGCCGCTGTGTCGGGTCCTGCCAGGAGAGCTCGGCGAGCAGCCCCGCGGCCGCCTGCGCCACCTGATCCGAGGTGGTCGCGGGCAGCAGGCAGTCGGCGAAACCGAGCCGGTGCAGATCCGTCGGGCGCAGCCCCGCCCGGTCCGCCGCCTGCTCGACCGGGATGCGCAGGGTCGTCGCGGCGCCTTCCGGTGAGAGCGCCGTGAAGTAACTGTTCGGAGTCATGGCGACCATATCGGTGACTGTTGCGGCGAGGGCGCCGCCCGACCCGCCTTCGCCGAGCACCACAGACACGGTCGGGGAGGGGCAGGCCAGGACCGCCGCCATCGCGTCCCCGATCGCCGCGGCGATCCCGGCGGACTCGGCGTGCGCGCCGCCGGCCGCGCCCGGGGTGTCGACGAGCGTCACCAGCCCGACCCCGAGCTTGCCCGCCAGCCGGGCGGCCCGGGCAAGCAGCCGGTACCCCGCCGGGCCCGGCGCGCTGCCGCGCCGGGCCCCGACCGCAACGACCACCGCGCGGATCCCGCCACCGCCGTGCGGGGCGGTCCCGCCACCGCCGTGCGGCGCGGTCCCGGCACCGAGCAGGGCACCGATGCGGGCACCGACCAGCGAATCGGGCCCGACGAGATCGACCCCGTCGGGCAGCAGCGCGCGCAGCACCGTCGCACCGTCCGCACGCTCGCCGGTCCGGGCCGCCACCACCTGTTCCCAGCCGGAGCGAGCGGCCACCTTCTCGAAACCCGCCGGTAGATCGGCCCGCACCGTGCGTACCGGCGGCGCCAGCGGCCTCGACGGCCTCGGCGGCCTCGGCGGACTCGCCCGTGCCGCCGGCTCGATCGGGCTCGGTGGGGTCAGCGCGATCAATGCCCGGTGCAGCCAGTCGGTGACGCCGTCGGGTGCGGGCGCGGCGTCGACGAGGCCGGCGGCGAAGGCGGACGCCGCGGTGTGGCTGCCGGCGGGCGGCGGCGCCCCGGTCGTCGCCGCGACCACGCGGGGACCGGCGAAGCCGACCGTCGCCCCGCCGACCGCGCAGCGCAGGTCACAGCGCGAGCCGATGGTGACCCAGACTCCGCCGGTCGTCGGCTGGTCGGCGATGGCCACGTGGCCGACCCCGGCCGCATCGAGCGTCGCGAGCGCGAGGGCCGCGCGGGGCAGCCCGACGAGCCCGGCGACGCCCTCCTGCAACCGGGTACCGCCGCTGCGCAGGAACGACACCAGCGGCCGGCGGCTCGCGACCGCCGCGGCCGCGGCCTCGGCGAAGCCGGCGGCGTCCGCCTCGCCGAAGCTGCCGCCGTGGACGGCGAAGTCCCAGACCGCCGCGACCGCCGGCACTCCCGCGATCGGGCCGGCACCCCACCTAAGCGCCGGCCGTCCGTCGTAGTCCGGCCAGCCGAGACGGTTGACCGCGGGGGCCGCCGCCGGCCTCAACGTGATGCCGGCGAGCAGGTCTGCCCGCCAGTCGGCGGACGTCTGCCGCCCCGGTCGGCTGTCACTGTCCATCTCCGCATCTTGGGGCCGGCAACGGCCGGAGCGGTGGCCCGGGCGGAGGCGGTGTTGCAGGACACGCCGCATCGGGACGCTCACTGGCCGCACCCCGGGCGATGCTCGGATGTCTCCCGACGCCAGAAGGGAAGGGACATCTGTGACCTACCGTGCAGTCTGCTTCACGGCAGTCAGCGACATACCCTTTCGTTCACAGCCCCCTGAGCGGGTGGGTGCCCGCACCACACCCGCGAGATCAGTACCCGCGAGATCAGTACCCGCGAGATCAGTACCCGCGAGATCAGTACCCGCGAGATCAGTGGAGTGAGGAGAGGGATGCTCACACCGCTGCTGGAGGACGACCCCCGCCAGATCGGCCCGTACCGCCTGCAGAACCGCATCGGCGCCGGGGGGATGGGGACCGTCTATCTCGGCTTCACCCCGGAACAACATCCGGTCGCGGTGAAGGTGGCCGCCGAGGAGCTCGCCGAGGACGCCGAGTTCCGCAGCAGGTTCGAGCGCGAGGTGCATGCGGCGCTGCGGGTGCGGGGCAACGCGGTCGCCGCCGTGCTCGACGCAGACACCGACGCCCCGGCACCGTGGATGGTCACCGAGTACGTCGAGGGCATCAGCCTGNCCGAGGCGGTCCGGGCCCGCGGCCGGCTGGAGAACCACCTCGTCCGCGGCCTCGCGGTCGGGTTGGCCGACGCGCTGGTCGCCATCCATGCCGCGGGCGTCGTGCACCGTGATCTGAAGCCGTCGAACATCCTGCTGGCGTGGGACGGGCCGAAGGTGATCGATTTCGGTGTCGCCCACATCAGCGACAGCAGCACGCTGACCCGCACCGGGCACGTGATCGGGACCCTGGCGTGGATGTCGCCCGAGCAGATGCGAGGGGATGCGTCGGACTCCTCGGCGGACATCTTCGCGTGGGCGAGCTGCGTGACCTACGCGGCGACCGGCCGCCACCCCTTCCACGCCGAGACACCGGACAAGCTCGCCCTGCGCGTACAACGGGACACCCCGGACCTCGACGCACTGCCTGCCTACCTGCTCACGTCGGTGGCCGGGGCCCTTTCCAAGATCCCCCGGCAGCGGCCGACCGCCTCCGCCCTGCTTGCCTCGCTGGTCGGCCGGGAGGTCCAGGGGGTGACCGAGGCCGATGCCGTCGCGGGTGACTTCCTCGAACGCACCTGGACCGGCACGGCCCGGGCGGCGAGCGAGGGTCTCACCGTCCTGCCCGTCGGCGAGTGGACCGGCGGGGACCGCGAGCGTGCCGCCGACGGGCCCGAGGGGGACGGGCGGTCCGACCCCGCCGTGTCGGGCGACGGCCGACCGTCCACCGCGGGTGGTTGGTCGCCCGCCGTCCAGGGGCCGCCACCCGCCTCAGGTCCCTGGCCGGTCGGCCCGCCGCCGCCCGCGTCCGCGTTCCGGCCCGCCGTCTCGCCGCCGCCGACGATCCCGCCGCCACCGCCGTTGCCGGCCTCCCGGCTGACCCCGCTGCCGCCCTCGCCACTGCCGCCGTCGTCCTCCGCGCCCTCGTCCTCCGCGCCGTCGTCCTCTGTGCCGTCGTCCTCTGTGCCGTCGACCCCGAGCCCTCCGGCCGGCAGGGTCCCCCCTGGGCCCTCGACGCCCGCCGGATCCCAACCGGTCGTCTCGCCCTGGACCTACGACATCGACGAACCGGACTCGCGGGCGCCCGTCCGGCCCCGGCGTGAACCTCGGCCTGACCCGCGCGCCGCGGGTGCGGGGCGGCCCGGGGAACTCCCGGCTCGTCCCGCGCCCCAGGAGATCCGTCCCGCGCCACCCGAGATCCGTCCCGGATCGCGCCCGGACGGTCCTGGCCCGGGGGAGAGTCGGGCACCGGATCGGGGCGCCTGGCCCGCGTCTCGCGAGACGCGCCCGCGGCCGCGGGCGGACCAGGCGGAGGACACCATCCGGCCGCCGGACCCGACCCCGCCGGCGAGGCCGCCGGATCCGTCGGAGTTCCAGGTGTGGATCAGGCCCGCGAGTTCGGCTCCCTCCTCAACCCCGGCGCCGTCGACCCCGGCGTCGTCGAGCCGGGCGTCGTCGGCTCGCCCGGCATATGCGCCGCTGCCCGCCCCACCGCTGCCCGCTCTGCCGCCGCGCCGGGCGGCCGCAGCCGCGCCGGGCGGGACCGTCGCGGCGCCGGGCGGTCGCGGGCGTCGCCTTCCCGTGACGGTGGGTGGTGGCGGGGACGGGGAGGGCTCGGACGCTCGGCGGTTCCCGCCCACCACCCCGGTGGAACACGGCCTCAACGGCCGGGCGCTGCTGTCGGTTGTCCTGGCATTGGGTTGGCTTTTCGGGCTGGGCAGCGTCGCCGCGATCGTGGTCGGCTCGGTGGCCCAGGCTCAGATTCGGCGGCACAACCAGCGGGGGCGGCGGCTCGCCGCCCTNGGGATCGCGCTGGGTTGGACCGGAATCGGGCTGACGGTCGTCAGCCTGCTGATCGTCCTCGCGGTGCGGTGAATTCCGTGCCGAGCCGGCGGGAACAGCCAGAAGGTCGACCACGATCGGTGTTGTTCCCGTGTGATTTCTGACATATATCCGATGGTCAACTCCGTGACCTCGGCCACGGCAGCTCGCGGTGCCGCGTGCGGTGGTCACGCTCAGCGTCTTTTCTCGTACGCGCGATCCGGCCCNGCGCGACGTGCCGGCGCCGCTCGGGGCGCGATGTGCACCTCATTTGTCCTGTATCGATGGGCCTGACGTGGGCACCCGGCCGGCCGGGCCCGGGCGATGGCACCATTGGCGGCACCGGCCGGCCCCTGTGTCGCCCGGCTCGTCGCCGCCGGCGGCTGCGCACGGGGGCACTCCGCGTGACGCGCGCCGTAACCGCCTCGTCAGTAGGCTCGCAGGCGTTCTGTGCCCCCCTACGTAACCCAACCCGTACGACCGCATCCGACTGGACGGACCGTGGATCTCTTCGAATACCAGGCGAAGAAGCTGTTCGCCGAACATGGCGTTCCGGTGCCCACCGGGAAGACGGCGACCACCCCTGAGGAGGCGCGCGCGATCGCCACCGAACTCGGTGGCAAGGTGGTCGTCAAGGCGCAGGTCAAGGCCGGCGGCCGAGGCAAGGCCGGCGGTGTCAAGGTGGCCGATGGGCCGGATGACGCCTTCGCGAAGGCGACGGCGATCCTCGGGATGGACATCAAGGGCCACACGGTCCATTCGGTGCTCGTCGAGGAGGCCAGCAACATCGCGGAGGAGTACTACGCCTCCTTCCTGCTGGACCGGGCGAACCGGACCTTCCTTGCCATGGCCTCCCGTGAGGGCGGCATGGAGATCGAGGAGGTGGCCGCGACCAACCCGGACGCGCTGGCCCGCATCGCGATCGACCCGCTGACCGGCGTCGACGCGGCGAAGGCTCGCGAGATCGCGGTCGCCGCCAAGCTGCCCGAGTCCGCGCTGGACGGGGCCGCCGAGCTGCTGGCGAAGCTGTGGACCGTCTTCGTGAAGTCCGACGCGACGCTGGTCGAGGTGAACCCGCTCATCCTCACCGCCGACGGCCGTGTCGTCGCACTCGACGGCAAGGTCAGCCTCGACGAGAACGCTGATTTCCGGCACCCGGAGAACGCCGCGTTCGTCGACGTCTCCGCGGTGGATCCGCTCGAGCAGAAGGCCAAGGAGAAGGGCCTCAACTACGTCAAGCTCGAGGGCGAGGTCGGGATCATCGGAAACGGTGCCGGCCTGGTCATGTCGACGCTGGACGTGGTGACCTACGCCGGCGAGGAGTTCGGCGGCAAGCGCCCGGCGAACTTCCTCGACATCGGCGGCGGCGCCTCGGCCGAGGTGATGGCGAACGGCCTGTCGATCATCCTCGGCGACCCGTCGGTCAAGAGTGTCTTCGTCAACATCTTCGGCGGCATCACCTCGTGCGACGCCGTGGCCAACGGCATCGTGCAGGCGCTGAAGATCGTCGGTGACGTCACCACCCCGCTGGTGGTGCGCCTCGACGGCAACAACGCCGAGGAGGGTCGTCGCATCCTCTCCGAGGCGAACCTCCCGGTGGTCAAGCCGGTCGACACGATGGACGGCGCGGCGAAGCTCGCCGCCGAGCTCGCCGCGGCCGCGGCCTGACCAGGGCGAAGGGATTGCGAACCGATGGCTATCTGGCTTGACGAGAACAGCCGGGTCGTGGTGCAGGGCATCACCGGCTCGGAGGGCACCAAGCACACCAAGCGGATGCTCGCCGCGGGCACGAACGTCGTGGCCGGGGTGAACCCGCGCAAGGTCGGCCAGCAGGTCGAGGGCGTGCCGGTGTTCGGCTCCGTCGCGGACGCGATCGAGCAGGCCGGCGCGAACGTATCGGTGATCTTCGTTCCGCCGAAGTTCACCAAGGACGCGGCGATCGAGGCGATCGACGCGGCCATCCCGCTCGCGGTGGTCATCACCGAGGGTGTGCCGGTCCACGACACGACCGAGTTCTGGGCGTACTGCCAGTCCAAGGGCACCACCCGGATCATCGGGCCGAACTGCCCGGGCATCGCCAGCCCCGGCCTGTCCAACGCCGGCATCATCCCGGCGGACATCACCCCCGGCGGCCGCATCGGCCTCGTCAGCAAGAGCGGCACGCTGACCTACCAGATGATGTACGAGCTGCGCGAGTTNGGCTTCTCCACCTGCGTCGGCATCGGTGGCGACCCGGTCATCGGCACCACCCACATCGACGCCCTCGACGCCTTCCAGGCAGACCCGGGCACCGACGCGATCGTGATGATCGGTGAGATCGGCGGCGACGCCGAGGAGCGGGCCGCGGCCCACATCGAGGCGCACGTGACGAAGCCGGTCGTCGGCTACGTCGCCGGCTTCACCGCGCCGGANGGCAAGACGATGGGCCACGCCGGCGCCATCGTGTCCGGCTCGTCCGGAACCGCGCAGGCCAAGAAGGAAGCCCTCGAGAAGGCCGGTGTGCGGGTGGGCAAGACCCCGTCCGAGACCGCCCGCCTGATGGCTGACATCATGCGGTCGTTGTAGATCTGTTTAGATGATGAGCCTCCGCGCCCCGCGGCGGCTCGTCATCCAGACGGTCCAGGGGTCGTGGGTCGTGGGGAGGTGAGGGACGCGGATGTCTTCCCTCACCTCCCCACGACTGCAAGACTCCTGCATCGGTGCGTGGGCGAACCGGCGTCGTCGTGCCGACCGACCTGACGAAGTGGGGTTCCCGTCGTGGCACAGATCGGCGGTCGTAGCGTCGCGACCAACGACATCGGCGTGATCGCCTCCGGGCTGGTCATGTTCATCGTGAGCTTCCTGCCGTGGTACTCGGTGAGCTACGCGTTCTTCGGCCGCAGCACGGAGTTGCACGAGAACGGCTGGGGGCTCGGGTTCAACTCGTGGTTCCCGGTGCTGCTGGTGCTCGCGGTAGCCGGTCTGCTCGTGGCGCGCCTGTTCGCCGACCTCCGCATCCCGGATGTCGGCCCGGTGTCGGCGCTGTGGATTCTGCCGGCTGCCTCGGCGTTCGCCGCCCTGCTCCTGCTCATCCGGTGGATCAGGTTCCCCGATGTGGCGAAAGGTCTGGATGCCGGGCCGAGCTACGGCTTCTATCTCGCCCTCGTCGCCGCCATCGCCCAGACGGTCTTCGGTGTCCTGTCGGCGCTGTCGAACGGTGCAACCATCCCCGGCCGCGGCCGACCGGGTGGCCCTGGCGTGCCCGGTGCCTGGCCGCCTCCTGGCCAGCCTCCCTACGGCCAGCCCTATGGCCAGCAGCCGACGCCCGGCTACGGCGCCCCGACGGGCGGTTACGGCCAGCCCGGCTATGGCCAGCCCGGCTATGGCCAGCCCGGTTATGGCCAGCCCCAGCAGGGCTACGGCCAGCCTCCTGTCGGTTATGGGCAGCCGCCTCAGGGTGGTTATGGCCAGCCGCAGCAGAGCGGCTACGGTGCGCCGCCCACCAGCAACTACGGCCAGGCGCCTCAGGGTGGCTATGGCCAGCCGCCCGCGGGCTACGGCCAGCCGCCTGCGGGTTATGGCCAGCCGCCTGCCTACGGCCAGCCGCAGCCTGGTTATGGCCAGCCATCCCAGCCGCAGGCGCCCCAGCCTCAGGCGCCCCAGCACCAGGAGTCCCAGCCCCAGGCGCCGCAGCCTCAGCAGCAGCCTGGTTATGGCCAGGCGCAGCCTCCGGGCGCCTACGGTCAGCAGCCGCCGGCGGACCGTTAGCCGCTGCGCCTGGCGTCCCGCCGCCTGACGCCGGGCGGCGCGGACGTTCGGGATGTTCCCGGCATTTCCGGGATCCGGACGGCGTGTTGTCCGGGATGGCGTGCAGCCGCGTGCGAGCGTCCTACCGTGCCCGCCTTCCCCCACCGTCCCGGCCCCGCCGGCCAGCTTCTCGACCGGTTGTGGCAGCGGGTTGGCCGGCCGGCGGCGGCGGCGATCGCCGCGTCGGCGGCCGGACTGGTCTTCATCGAGTTCATCGTCCTGGTCGTGTGGGGTGCGGACACCGGCTCGTCGACCGGGCCCGCCGCGGCCCTGCGCGTCGGGGCCGACCTGTGGCTTGTCGCCCACGGCACGACGCTGCGGCTGCCGGACGGGGTCATCTCCTTCCGGCCGCTCGGGCTGGCGCTGTTCCCCCTGGCCGCGGCGCTCAGCGCCGCGCACCGGCGGGCGGCGGCCGCCCCCGCGCCAAGCGGTTCCGCACTGCTGCGCCCAGGTCGGGGCGGCGAGGGCCGCGGGCGCGAGGGCGGCGAGGGCCGCGGCCGCGAAGGTCGAGCGGGCCGGAGCCGCCCTGGTTGGAGCCCGTCGAGCTGGGGCCCACCGGGTTGGGGGCGACCGGGTTGGGGGCGGCCAGGTGGGCCCGGATCCCCCTGGGACGGGACGGATCGGACGCCGGACGCCGCCGGCGGCGGTGCGGCCGGCGCAGGCAGTGACCCGACCGGCCGGCAGGCGCCGGCGACGGGCCGGGCTTTCGGTGCCGGCGGCACGGGCGGTTCCGGCGAGGCGGTTGGGGCCGACAACCGGGGCCGGCGCGGCGCGCTCATTGGCGTCCCCTGGGGGGCGGTGATGGCCGACATCGTCGGCGTTGTCGGCGCGCAGACGTTGTTCGTCGTACTCGTCGCGCTTGTCGTGCGTTCCGGCCCGGCGCGGCCGACCCTGCTGTCCGCGGCGCTGGGCACGATCGCGCTCGGTCTGCCCGCCGCGCTGCTCGGCACCCTCGCCGGTCGCCACCGGCTGCGGACCGCCTGGCGCACGCTGCCCGGGATGCTGCGCAGTTCCCTGCTGTGCGGGGCGGGTGCGTTCGCGTCGCTCATCGCCATCGCCGCCTTCGGCGTCGCCCTGGTGCTCGCCGCTACGCTGCCCGAGGTGGCCGGGGCGGAGCGGGCGCTCGACGTCGGGGTGCTCGGTGGGATCGGGCTCGCGGCGACGCAGCTCGCGCTCGTCCCCAACCTGGTGCTGTGGGGCCTGGCCTACGCCCTGGGGCCCGGCTTCCGGACCGGACCCGGCCTGGTCCGGGTCGATGCGGTCCATCCCGCCGAGCTGCCCGACCTCCCGGTGCTGGCGGCGCTGCCCCCGAACGCGCTGCCGCGGCCCGGGTGGGTCGTCCTGGCCCTGGTGCCGATCGTCGCGGGCATCGTGCTCGTGGCGATGGTCCACCGGTCCACCGCCGGGAGCCGCTCGCGCTACCGGCTCGCGACCGTGCTGCTCGCGGGCGTGACCTGNGGTCTGCTCACCGGGCTGGCGATCCAGGCGTCGATCGGGCGGGTCGGCGGGGTCGACGGCCACTACGGGCCGACCGCCGGCTGGGTGTGCGGGCTGCTCGCCGGGGGCGAGGTCGCCGCCGTCGGCCTGCTGCTGCTCGGCGGCATCGATCTGGCCGCCCGGCGCGCCGAGCGGCCGTTCCTGGCCGAGGACGCGGAGCCGTCGTTCTGGCGGCGCCGGATGTCGCTGCCCGGGTCCGGGCTCTCGGCGCGGCCGTCGCGGCGTACCCAGTGAGCGGCGCACCCAGTGAGCGGCGCACCTGGTAAGCGGCGCACCCGGTGAGCCGCGTCGGCCGGTGTCGGCCGGCGGGATCGTCGCCGGAAAATGTCCGTGGCGTGGGTTAGTGTGCCGGCGTTGGATCATCCTTACGGAGGTCGTCGTGCCGGTCGCGGTCGCCCACATCCGAGCCGAGGCCAGGCGCCTGCNGGCACTCGGCTGGTCCTACCGTCGCATCGCCCACAGGCTCAAGGCTCGTCATCGGCTCGGTGCGTTGGTGGCGTTCCGTCTCGCCCATGGCTGGACCCAGGAGGAGGCGGCGCGCCGGTGGAACGAACGATGGCCGGAACGGGGACCGGCCAAGACCGGTAAGACCTGGTCGTACTGGGAGAGCTGGCCGGGTAAGGGCGGTCGGGCGCCCTCGGCCACGGTGCTGGCCCGGCTGGCCGAGCTTTACCTGTGCCGGCCCGGCGACCTGCTCGACGGGCCCGACTTCGGCCAGCTCGACCCGGGGGCGGACAGCGCCGGCGACCAGACCGTCGCTGGCTGCTCGTGCGGGGCGGGCGCCGGTGGGGACGACGACGACCGGCTGGCGGGGCTGCTGTCCATGACCGCGCCGCTGGCCNCCCCGGCGGGCCGCGACATCCCGTCCGCCACGGCGATCGAGGCTCGGCTGGCCGAGTTCGTGACGGGGTGGGCACCGGCGGCGTGATCGCGGCGGCGGGGTGCTCCTGGGCTGTCCCGTGCGGCGCAGGTGGTCCAGTCAGTACAGTCGGACGCGTCGTCCTTCGCCGCGGTCGGGGACGTGAGCGTCGCGCGGTGGCGGTCAGCGCGCGGTGGCGGCCCGTCCCCCTGGCGTCCGCGGCGTGCCGACGCTCCGGTCGCTCGGGGCGTCCGGCCCGGGTCCATCGGGCCGTCCCATTCTGGTCACGGAGGGTGAAGTGTCTGCTCGCCTCGTCGTACTCGCCTCGGGTGCGGGAACCACCCTGCAGGCGGTTCTCGACGCGACCGCGGATCCCGAGTTCGGCGCGACCGTCGTGGCGGTCGGCACCGATCGCCACGACACCGGGGCAGAGCGGCGGGCCCGAGGCAGTGGCGTCGCGGTGTTCACCGTCCGGCTCGAGGATCATCCCGACCGGGAGGCCTTCAACGCGGCGACCGCCGAGCGGATCNCCGGGTTCGAGCCCGATCTGCTCGTCCTGGCGGGCTACATGAAGATTCTCAGTCGGCAGGTGATCGGCCGGTTCCGGACCATCAATACCCATCCCTCGCTGCTGCCCGCCTTCCCGGGCGCCTCCGCGGTCCGCGACGCGCTCGCCGCCGGGGTGAAGGTGAGCGGGGTGACGGTGCACTGGGTCGACGAGGGGGTCGACACCGGGCCGATCATCGCCCAGCGTCCGGTTCCGGTCGAGCCGGACGACAGCGAGNAGACCCTTCGCGCCCGGATCCAGGGCGTCGAGCGGGGACTGTTCGTCGCGACGATCGGCGAGATCGTGCGGTCGGGGAGCGCGCAGGCGGTTCCGGCCGGGGACCGGCGCGCCCCCGACCTGCGCGCGTCGGTGCGAGGTTCAGGTACCGGCAGAGGCTCAGCTCACGTCCAGGAGGAATCATGACGTCATCGGGCGAAGGCACGGCGGGCGCAAGCGGCGCCGCCCGGGGATCCGAGTCCGCTGAGGTGATCCCCACCGGGCGACGGCCGCTGCGCCGGGCGCTCGTCAGCGTGTACGACAAGAGCGGGCTTGACGTCCTCGCCGAGGCCTTCCTGGCCGCGGGCGTCGAGGTCGTCTCCACCGGGTCGACCGCGGACGTGCTGGCTCGCCACGGGCTGGCGGTCATTCCGGTCAGCACCGTCACCGGCTTTCCGGAGGTGCTCGGCGGGCGGGTCAAGACGCTGCACCCGCACGTCCATGCCGGTCTGCTCGCGGACCTGCGCAACGCCGAGCACGCGGCCGTCCTGGCCGAACTCGACATCGCCCCGTTCGATCTGGTCGTGGTCAACCTCTACCCGTTCGCCGCGACGGTGGCCGGCGGCGCGAGCGAGGACGAGGCGATCGAGCAGATCGACATCGGTGGCCCGGCGATGATCCGCGCGGCGGCGAAGAACCATGCGTCGGTCGCCGTGGTCGTCTCGCCGGACGAGTACGCGGAGCTGGCCGGGGCGGTCCGCGGTTCGGGCTACGATCTGCCGGCCCGCCGCCGCCTCGCGGCGAAGGCGTTCGCCCACACCGCCGCCTACGACGTCGCGGTGTCCTCGTGGTTCGCCGGGGTCGTCGCCCCCGACGAGGTCGCCCGGGAGACCGGCTGGCCCGACGTGCTGTCCGCGCAGTGGCACCGTTCGGACGTGCTGCGCTACGGCGAGAACCCGCACCAGCGCGCCGCCCTCTACGTCGAGGCGGGTGGCCAGGGGCAGCCAGGCCTCGCCACGGCTCGCCAGTTGCACGGCAAGCAGATGTCGTACAACAACTACACCGACACCGACGCGGCCCGCCGCGCGGTGTACGACTTCGCCGAGCCGGCGGTCGCCGTGATCAAGCACGCCAACCCGTGTGGCATCGCGATCGGCGCGACGATCGCCGAGGCCCACCGCAAGGCGCACGCCTGCGACCCGGTCTCCGCATTCGGCGGGGTGATCGCCACCAACCGGCCGGTCTCGGTGGAGCTCGCCGAGCAGATAGCGGAGATCTTCACCGAGGTCGTCGTGGCGCCGTCCTACGAGGATGGTGCCGTGGAGATCCTCGCCCGCAAGCCGTCGATCCGCCTGCTGGAGTGCCCCGCGCCCCCGCATCAGCGCGGGATCGAGCTGCGTCAGGTCAGCGGCGGACTGCTGCTGCAGTCGCGGGACGCGGTCGAGGAACCGGGCGACGAGCCGTCGGGCTGGACGTTGGAGGCGGGATCCCCCGCGGACGAGGCGCTGCTGGCGGACCTGCGCTTCGCCTGGCGCGCGGTGCGTGCGGTCAAGTCCAACGCGATCCTGCTCGCCGGCGACGGCGCCACCGTGGGCGTCGGGATGGGACAGGTCAACCGGGTCGACGCGGCACGACTCGCGGTGACCCGGGCGGCGGACCGCGCCAAGGGCGCGGTAGCGGCCAGCGACGCCTACTTCCCGTTCCCGGACGGGTTCGAGGTGCTCGCCGAGGCCGGAGTTCGGGCCGTGGTCGAGCCGGGCGGATCGGTGCGCGACGAACTCGTCATCGCGGCTGCCCGGGAGGCCGGCGTGACGCTCTACTTCAGCGGGGTACGCCACTTCGCGCACTGACGCCGGGCCCCTCGACGGGGCGACGGGGAAGCCGGCGGGCAGGTTCAACGGAACCGCCGGGGGGCCCACCGCGCCGGTGGCGCCGGCCGCGGATGCTCCGGTTCGATGACCGCTTGACCCGGGGGCTGGGGAGCCGGCGCGTTCGGCGCCGACGCCGGCCGTGGTTCGTGGGCGTCGGCGGGCCGTTCGGGTGGGGGATCCGGCGGCGGCCCCGGCCCGTCCGGCCCCTCCGGCGCGCCGGACGACGGGTCCGGGCGTCGGGCGGCGTCCGGACCCGCGCGCGCCGGCTCGGGCGCGGCTGGAGCACCGTGCGGGGACGGCCCGGCGCGCTCCACCGCCGGGTCCGCGGCCTCGGGTGGGTCCGGTCCGGCCGGCGGAGGCAATGAGCCCGTCGGGTGAGGCGATCCCGGCGGGTCCGGCCCTGGCCGGCCGTCGGCCGGGTTCGAGGACGCGACCGCCGCCGTGCCGTGCTCGGCGGACCACCCGCTCCCCGAGGGGACCCGCGCACCAGGCGGCCGTGGATCAGATCCCGGCGCCGATGGGCCCCGGGATGACTCGTCGGTGGCGCCGCCCAGCGGCGCGTCGCGCCGCCCGGTGCCACCGCTTCAGGACGCGGCGTTCGCCTCCGCGGCGGCGGAGCCCCGCCGGCCGCTCGCGCTGCCGTTCGCCGTGGTGGCCGTCGGCGCGCTCGCCGCCGCCGTCCCGCCCGGCTGGTCACCGTTGGGCACGTAGCGCTGCGCGACCCAGTCCAGGGCGTCGCGCCAGCTCGCGCCGTACAGCACCGAGATCCGATCGGCCGTCTGCCGCGCCAGCGCCTGGACGAACACCCTGTCGTCGCTGTCCAGGTGCCGGGCGTCACCGAAGGTTTCCCAGGCTCTGAACATCAGTTCCTGAAGCTTCTTGCTGTGAGGCGATTCGTCTGCCACGTCGAACTCCCTCCAAGTGGGCACCGCGGCCGGAAGTCTGCCCTAAGCGCGTGGGACGCCCACAGGTGGGGGTGTTGAGCATTGTGTTCCCGATGTGGCCGAATGGGGTGATGACCTGCTTGCATACCCGCATGTGATATAAGGGCCGCCTCCCCGGCGCCTGCTGCTCGGGGAACTCAGGAGTGCTGCATCGGCTCCGCCACGTCCAGGCGAACGATCCCGAGGCGCATCACCTCGTTCGCCAACCGTCCCCGCCGGTTGGGTCCCGGCGCGATGTCGAACTTGCGGTAGAGCCGCAGCAGGTGTTGCTTGACCGCTCCCTCGGTGACGACGAGATCCTCGGCCACCTCGCGAGTCGACGANGGGATGACGAAGGCACCCGGCGCGCCGGCCGGGCGGGACAGGGCGCGCAGTACGTCCCATTCCCGGCGGGTGAGATCGGGCGGGTCGGGGACGCGCAGTTCGGCGGTCCGGTCCCGGGCCGTCGCCCCGCTGCCCGCCTCGATGGTGAACTCGATCAGCGGACGCCGATCCTGGAAGCGCACGCCCGCCGCACCGAACCGGATGACATCGCCGTCGCGGAGGATCCGCCGGCCTACGGGCTGACCGTTGACCCGGGTGCCGTTGCGGGACAGCCCCTGATCCCAGACGTAGAGATACGGGCCCCGCCGCACGATTTCGGCGTGCAGCCGGGAGACGCTGGAATCGGCGAGCGGCACGTCGACGCCCGGCCCCCGCCCCACCGTCGTGACCTCGGTGCGCAGAGAAAAGACCTCGCCGGTGATCTCGATCCGCAGACTCGGCCCGTCCACTTCTGTCCAACCTCGCTTCCATCGATCCACGCTCGTCCCTGACCTGCCCGCGCCCGTCCCTCGCGCCGGCTCCCGCACGACCACAGGTGACCGGCTCCGGGGCGCTGGGGCAATCCTTTGGCCAGTGATCCCCGGTTGGGGGTCAGTAACACGCGACTTTTGGACGATCTGGACGCTTCAGATCCGGCGGGTGGCGGGTGGATGGCCGGGGCACGGCCTACCGTGTGTCCTGAGGATCCGTCGTGCTGGTTGGATGAGTGCTCTGCACCGTCCTGTCGCGGTGGGACCGCCGGTGACGGCGGCGCATCGCCACGATCAGCACGGCAGGCCCGTCCGAAAACGAAGCTGACCGGCGCCGGAGGTGGGGGTGACCGACGCGCCACGCCGGCCCGACCCGCCCCGGCCCGAGGACCTGCCCCGGCCCGACGCCGGCCAGGGCGAGCATGACGTGACCGCCCGGCCGCACTGGCCCGAGCAGGATCCGGCCGGGGCCGATGGCCCGTACGACGCTCGGAGCCGTCCCGTCGGCGCCCGCTTGCCCGGCGATGCGGATTGGCCCGGCGATGCGGGCTGGCCCGTGGAGGGGGGCTGGCCCGTGGAGGGGGGCCGGGGGGATGCGCGGGGCGGCGCGGGACCCGGTCGGCAGGGTGCGGTGTCGGGGCACCGATCGGCGCGCGTCCGGCCGCAGCCGTGGTACCCCGACGATCGCAGCCGCGGCGACGCTGACCGCCACCGCGAGCCGCGCCGCCGGGACGACCGACCCGTGCCGCCGGTGCCGCCGGTGCCGCCGGTGCCGCCGGCCGACCCTGCGTCCACTCGTGTCGCGCGCGGCGGGCCGCGCCGCGGCGGGGAGCAACGCAGGGCGGCCCGTGAGGTCGATACCCGTCCGAGACTCGGGGCGCGGGGTCCTGCTGTGGACCGGCGACCGTCCGCCCGGCGTGCGGCGGGAGCAGCCGGGCCGGATCCGACGGAGCTGCCCGCATCTGCCTGGCCACCCGACGCCTCCGCGGACCGTGGACCGCTCGTGGCACCCGTGGCCTCGAGGCCTGATGCCCACGCTGGGCCTGGTTTTTCGGTCGAGCCTGATGCCCTCGCGGGGTCCGGTGCTCTCGCTGGGCCCGGTGCACCCCTGGGGCCGGATGCACTCGGGGAGCCCGGTTCGACTGCTGGGCCCACCGCACCTGCGGTGGCCGGCGCGACCGGAGCCGGCCGGTCCGGCATCGTCGGCTGGCTGCGGCGCGAGATGGTGTTCGCGTCGGTGCTGGTTGGCGTTGCGGTCGGATTGACGCTCGTCTACCAGGACCGGTGGCGCCGCGGAATGCTGGTGGTCGGGGCTGTGCTGGCCCTGGCGGGACTCGCCCGCCTTGCGCTGCCCACGCGGCGGGTCGGCCTGCTCGCCGTGCGCGGGCGGGCGTTCGACACCGTGATCCTGGCGCTGCTCGGGGCATCGGTGATCATGCTTACCTCCGCGGTGCCCTACCTGGGACCTTGACGTCCTCCCCCGCCTGGAAGGCGGTCCCGCGGTGGCGCGGACGGCGTCGGGCCGGTCCGGGTGGGGCTGGTCCGGGTGGGGCCGGCTGCGGTCAGCGCCGTCCGGACATGGTGCGTCGAACGGCGAGCCGGGTGAGGGAACTGGCCGGGATCGTGCCCCGGCCGAGCCCGATCTCGACGAGGGTGTCGTAGAGCTCGGTGCGGGTGCGGGCGGCCCGCACCGCGGCGTCCATCATCGTGCGGCGCCGGCCGACGAGCCCGGCGAGCAGCGCGGTGTGCCGCAGGTGCCGACCGAGCTCAGCGTCGAGCGAGCGTCGGTATCGCCGTCCGGCGCCGGCGGGGTTCGCCGCCCCGACCGCCGCCTGCCCGGCCAGGGAGCCGGACAGCAGGGCGTAGTAGATGCCCTCTCCGGTCAGNGGATTGATCAGCGAGGCGGCGTCGCCGGCGAGGAGAACCGGACCGTTGGGCTGGCGCGGCCGATGGGTCGACAGCGGCAGGTGGTGGGCCCGCAGCGTGGTCGGGTCCGCCGGCGTCTGTGGCAGCATCCGGGCCAGGGTGCGGTGCAGGACCGTCTTCGCGCTCGTCCCGTCGTCGCCGCCGGTCAGGCGGGAGCGCAGCATGCCGTAGCCGATGTTCGCCCGGCCGTCGCCGATCGGGAACGACCACGCGTAGGCCGGCCAGCCGTCGTCGGTCATGTGGATGAACTGCTCGGGCGGACGCTCGTCGGCGGGGAGGTCGGCATACGCCCGCACCGCGATCGCCATGGCTTCCGGCGGGTTCGCCGCCAGGTTCAGCCCGCGTCGCACAACCGAGTTCGCGCCGTCCGCGCCGATGACGACCCGGGCCGTCAGCGCGCCGTTGACGACGACGACCGGTTCGCGCCCCCGCCCGTCGGGCCGCGGCCGGTCGGCGAACTCCAGGGTCCGCACCCGGCGTCGCACCAGGTGGGCGCCGCGGGCACGGGCCGCGGCCACGAGACGGGCGTCGAAGACCTCCCGGGGGACCACGTAGCTGGCCCGAGCCGACGGGGTGGCCACCTCGGCGCCCCCCGGCGTGCGCAGCCGCATCCGGTCGACCGGCTGGTAGCCGGCGACGGCGTCGGTGACGCCGAGGTCGCGCAGCACGTCCAGGCCGTGCGGGGCGATGCCGTCGCCGCACGTCTTGTCCCGGGGGAACGCGGCGGCGTCCGCGATGACGACGCTGGCCTCGGGGCGTTCCCGCAGCGCCGCCAGCGCCGCCGCGCAGCCGGCCGGACCGCCACCGACGATGAGCACGTCGATCGTGCGGTCGGGCAGATCCGCCGACTCGTCGACGCGCACGATCGGGGTCGCCGTCGTGATGGTGTCGATGTCCTTCGCTGGTCCCGCCGGGATCGGACGTGGGCCGGACGGGGTGGGCGCTGAGGACGGGGTCTGCACGCCCGCCAGTCTCGCAGCCGACCATGGGACGGTGCGCCAGCGCCCCCGGTGCCTGCCGTGGCCGTTCGTCGTCCGGTCCGGGTCGTCCGGGTCCGTCCGGGTCCGGCGGGGACCACGGCCCGGCGGAGGAGTTCGTACAGTGCGTGGCGTGGACGCACTGGTTCAGGTTTCGCAGTGGCCGGTCAGGACGGTGGCGGTCACGGTCCTCGGCCTCGACGACGCTCCCGACGCCGGGACGGTCCGAGAGCTCGGCCGGACGGGGCCGGACGATCATCCGTTCCGGCTTGCCTCGGTGTCGAAGTTGCTCAGCGCCTATGCGGTGCTCATCGCCGTGGAGGAGGGCGCGATCGGGCTGGCCGACCCGGCCGGCCCCGAGTCGTCCACCGTGGCGCACCTGCTCGCCCATGCCTCCGGGCTGGCGTTCGAGGGCGACAAGGTCCTCGCCGCGCCGGGCACCCGCCGGATCTACTCCAATGCCGGCTTCGACCGGCTGGCCGAGGTGGTAACCCGGGCGACGGGGATCGCCTTCGCCGACTACCTCGCCGAGGCCGTGTTCGAGCCGCTGGGGATGCGGCGGGCCAGCCTCACCGGCTCGGCGGCCGCCGGGGTGACGGCGACCCTGGCCGATCTGCGCAGCTTCGCCGCCGAGCTGCTCGCCCCCACCCTCCTGTCGGCCGCGACGTCGGCCGCCGCGACCTCGGTCGCCTTCCCGGGGCTGGCCGGCGTCCTGCCTGGCTTTGGCCGCCAGGACCCGAACGACTGGGGGCTGGGCTACGAGATCCGCGGGAGCAAGAACCCGCACTGGACCGGCCGCACGAACGCCCCGACGACCTTCGGCCATTTCGGCCAGGCCGGAACGTTCCTGTGGGTGGATCCGGTCGCCCGGCTCGCCTGCGTCACGTTGTGTGATCGAGACTTCGGGGACTGGGCGCGCCGGGTGTGNCCACCCCTGTCGGATGACGTGCTGGCGCAGGCCCGCCCCCAGATGGTGAATCCCTCGGCGTGACCGGACCGCGGTGCGACGGGCGGGCGGCGTCCGCCGGTTGCCCTTGTCGGAATCCTCCCACGATCGTCCCTGTCCATATGGCGGGTTGTCGCTGTTTTGGCCGGATCTGCGGGTGAGCGGGTCGCGGTCTTCTGGTCCGCGGGAGACAGGCGGGGTCCGTGGGCCATGATGTCGGCATGCTTTCCTCGGCGACACCGACCCCGACGGCCGGTCACCGACCCGGTGATGGCGCGCCCGTGAGTACCGAGAGTTACGATCTTCGGCTAGGATGCCGCGGGCGCCNCGCGTGCCACGGTGCCGGTCGCGCATGACTGAAAGGTCACTCGAACCAGGCGCCGTCGTGCGCGCGGCGGATCCGGCCCGTCCGGTCGACGCGGTGGACCTGGCCGACATCGGCGTCGCGATCGGCATTCCGGAGCCCTACCGGACCGAGCTCCAGGACTGGCGGGAGCGGCTCGGGGATCCCAATGCCGCTCTCATCGTTCCGCATGTCACCCTGCTGGGGCCGACGACGGTCAGACTGGCCGACCTGCCGGCGATAGAACGTCATCTCGCGCATATCGCCCCGCCGAACGCTCCGTTCACGATTCGTCTGCAGGGCTCGGGGACCTTTCGTCCACTGTCGCCCGTTGTCTTCGTCGCTCTCGTCGCCGGTGNGGCCCGCTGCGCGACGCTGGCGGCGGCGGTGCGGTCCGGCCCGCTGGACCGGCCGCTGAACTTCGCCTACCACCCGCATGTCACCGTGGCTCACGACATCGCCGAGGACGGCCTCGACCGCGCCTACGAGGCGCTGGCCGACTATCAGGCACAGTTCGAGGTGCGGGGGTTCGGACTCTACGAAAGAGGGGCCGACCTCCGCTGGCGGNAACTACGCTTCTACCNGTTCGGTCAGCAGGGGGACGAGTCCGAACCGAATGGCGACGGAGGACGACGCGCCGGCCTCGGTTCACAAGAATGACCAGGCGTCGTCGGGGGGACATCGACGGGTGTGACAAAACCTCGTGAGGCGGTTCGAGCCGGCGTCGGCACGGTTTCCGACACCGCCGGGGCGGTAAGGGCGAAACGTCCGTTTCTTGACCACATCATTCGGGCGTACTCCCGCTACACGGCCGACGGCGGGGACCGGCTGGCGGCGTCGGCGACGTACTTCGCCTTCCTGTCGTTCTTTCCGATCGTCGCGCTCGCCTTCGCGGTCACGGGGTTCGTGGTCGACGCCTACCCCGACGTGCAGGACAGCCTGACCAGGCAGATCAACGACTACCTGCCGGGGTTGGCGGACAGACTCGACGTCACGTCGATCGGCAACGCCAAGGTCGGTGTCGGCATCATCGGTCTGCTCGGGTTGCTGCTCGCCGGTCTCGCCTGGATCGACGCGCTACGCGACGCCCTGCGGTTGGTCTGGCACCAGGACATCGACGCCGGCAACATCATCATGCGGCGGCTGCGGGACATCACCGTCCTCGCCGGCCTGGGGCTGACACTGCTGGCCTCACTCGTGGTCACCAGCCTGTCGACCTCGGCAACCGGGACGTTTCTGGACTGGATCGGGCTGTCCGGCAGCACGGCCGCCGCGTGGGTCACCGGCATCCTGGCCCTGCTCGTCGCCCTCGCGATCGACACCGCGGTGTTCCTCTACCTGTTCTGGCGGTTGCCCGGGCAGACCGACCGGAGCCGGTCGGTGCGCGGCGCAGTCCTCGGCGCGGTCGGGCTGGAGATCCTCAAGGTCGCGGGGACCTGGCTGATCGGCAAGACCACGGGCAACCCGGTCTACGGCACGTTCGCGGTCATCGTCGGGCTGCTCATCTGGATCAACATCGTGATGCGCTGGACGCTGTTCGTCGCCGCCTGGACGGTGACCGCGCCCTACGCCTCGGACGTGTACCCCTCGGGGACGGCCGTGCCCCCCGAGGCTTACCGGCCGAACGGGTCGCCGAACCGGGACGCCTCGCGGCCCGCCGAGCCCCACGGGGCCGACTCTCCGTCCGCCCGGGGCACTGCCCCGCCGGACCCGCCCGGGTCGAACCCGTCGCCGTCGAACCGGTCGGAGCCGAGCTCCACGACGCCGTACTCCTCCGTCGGGTCCGTGACCACCGGCTCGGGCGCGACGCTGGCCGCCAGGCTGCGCGCATTGCTGCGCCGACGCCACCCGTCGGAGACCTCCGGCGGTTCTGGCTGAGGGGGCACGGCTCGGCGTGGCCGCGCGCCGAGCCGATGCGCGGCGCCGGTCGGTGGAACAGCCGACGAGGTGCCCACCACCGGCGGGCCGGGCCCGCGGTGCCGCCGACGCCCGCGGGCCGCGCGTCGGGTGAGGGCCGTCACGACGCAGGCGCCCGCCGTGAGCGTGAGCGCGATCCAGGTCATCGGGCCGATGTCGCCGACGAGACCGCCCGAGTGGTCCGCTCGGTGGACAGGCGCCGCCGCGGGCCGCGCGACCGCCTGCGCGGCGGCCGCGGGCCGGGTCGCGTCGCCGGCCACGGACGCCGCGGGGTTCGGCAGGTAGCCGACCGGCGTCACCTGTCCGGCGTGCGCGAATCCCCAGTCGAGCAGGGCGCGGGCGTCGGTGCCGTAGGCGGGGGCCGCGCGCAGCAACGCGACGATGAGTGTCCGACCGCCGCGGGTGGCGGCCCCGACGAACGTCGCGCCGGCCGCCACCGTGTAACCGTTCTTCACCCCGACGGCGCCGTCGTAGGTGCGGAGCAGCGAGTTGTGGTTCTGGATCTCGAAGCGCTGGTCGCCGCGCCCGGCGAGGGACGCCCGCGGGATGGTGAGATACCCCCGCACGCTCGGGTCGTTGAGCGCGGCGCGGCCGAGCACGGCGAGGTCGTAGACGCTGGTGACCTGCCCCGGACTGTCCAGCCCGGTCGGATCGCCGGCGACGGTCTCGCGCGCGCCCAGAGACCTGGCCAGCGCGTTCATCCGGGCCAGGACCGCCGCGGTGCCGCCGGCGGCCTCGACGAGGGTCACCGCCGCGTCGTTCCCGCTGGAGATCATCATCGCCGTTGCCAGATCCCGGACGGTGTACCCGACGCCGGGCACCAGACCGACCTTGGTGCCGTCCACCCGGGGGGCGTTCTCGTCGACGGTGATGACCCGGTCCGGTGGCAGGCCGGGAAGCACGGTCAGCGCGGTGAGGATCTTCATGGTGCTGGCCGGCAGATCCGTCGCGTGCGGGCGGGAGGCGGCGAGGACGGCGCCGCTGCCGGCGTCCGCGACCAGCCAGGCCTGCGCGGTCAGCCCCGCCGGTGCGGGCGGGGCGGGGGTGCCCTCGGGCGCCGGCTCGGGGGTGACCGTCGGATCCGCCGGGGCGCCGACGCCCGCCTGGCCGCCCGCTTCCGTATGGCCTCCGGTTCCGGCCTGAGCACCGCCGATGGCCTGACCCCCCGCCCCGGGAGCCGTCGGCGTCGCGGCTGCGGCGGCGGCAAGGGTCGGGGCAAGCCACGCCACAGGGGCGAACAGCAGGCCCATGGTCGTGAGGGTGAGGATCAGGGCGCGGCGGGCTGGCAGGCTTGAACCGGCTGGCAGGCTTGAACCGGCTGGCAGAGTTGAACCGGCTTGCAGGGTTGGACGGGAGCGACACGACCGGCCGGCACGCACCTACAGAACGCTACTGGCTCGGGCCGCTCCCGCGCGGGCGGTCACGAGACGTGTCGCGAAGTGGCGTTCACCGTGGGTGAATCGCCCGATTTCGGGCGTTCCGCCGATCGGCGGGCCGATCCAGCGTGCAGCGGGGAACGATGATGTCCGCGACTGGGCACCGCCCGGCCCGCCCGGTGGGTGGCGGAGCCGCCGGCGTCCGTGTCCGCCCTGGCTGCGTCGGCTGCCATCGGGTCGGCCGCAACCGGATCGGCCGCCACCGGCGCGCCCGCGATCCCCGCGGCGGCGGGGCGGAAACCGTCGACCGCGTTCGCGACGAGGTGCGCCGGCGTCGACCCGGGGCCGGCGTCGACCGGTTCGGTCTCATCGGTCTCATCGGTCCGGGAGATACCACCGGCGTGCCCGGCCTGGCTGACTCCGACGGGTGACGGGGAGATCTCGCTCGCGCCGTCGCGGCTCGCCGTGTCTGCCGGCGATCCTTCGGTCGGGGAGCCGCTGCCCGTCGGGGCGTCGACGGGCGTGTTCGTCAACGCGATCTTTGCGGCTCGGGCGCGCTTGGCACCCTTGGGGCGCTTCGGCGCCCTGGGGCGGGCGAGGGCGGGCCCGTCGGCATCCTCGGCGGAATCCGCACCGCTGTCGCGGGCCGCGGGCGGTGAGGCGGCCGAACCGGTCGACTCACGGTCGTCCGCGCCGGAATGAGCCGACGTACCCGGCTGGGTGATCGCGCCGGGCTGGGCGGTCTCGCCGGATCGCCGGGCGGCCTGGGGCTGACGGGGGAGCTCGACGGCCTCCCGGAGCAGGCTTTCGAGATCTCCGCGCAGTGCTTCGAGCTGGCCAGCCAGCTCCCCCCGGACGTACTGGCGCGTCGCCGCCTCGCTCTGAGCGAGCCGCAGGGCCGCGACCTCGCGGGTCAGGAACTCCGTGTCCTCGCGCATGCGGCCGGCGACGGCCCGGTCCTCGGTGAGGGAGGCCCGGTCGCGGTCGTCCTGACGGTTCTGGGCGAGCAGGATGAGCGGTGCCGCATAGGCCGCCTGGGTCGAGAAGGCCAGGTTCAGCAGGATGAACGGGTAGGGATCCCAGCGCAGCAGCGGCACCGCGATGTTCAGGGCGATCCAGACGATGACGATGCCCGTCTGGATCGCGAGATAACGCCCGGTGCCCAGGAAACGGGCGATGGTCTCCGCGAAGCGGCTGACCGTCTCCCGATCCACCCGGGGAAGTAGCGCGACCCGGCCGGAGACCGGCAGATCGAGACGATCGGTGCCCAGACCTCGACGGTCCGTCGTTCGCGTTGCTGAGATGGTCATGGAAGCTCCCCACCCGCGCGCAGGCGNCCAGCGCCGGTTCGCGCGCGCTCCTCGAGCAGGCCGCACGCGCTGTCGCCACGGCGGCCTCAGGTCGACACGACATCAATCGACCGCACCTGCTCGTGCACTGCCCGATCAGATCCCGTGGCCGAGGGCCACACGGATCCGGAAGTCGGCACCGGCGCGCAGACGCGCCGGCCAGGCCGCGGCGGGACAGGTGAACGTCACCCCGGGCCGAAGAAGCGGCGGTCGACCATGCGGCGCCCCGAGTGGGGGCCGGGGCCGGACCTCGGCCGACTTCCGAGCAGTGCCCCGGGAGTCGTCAACCCCGGGTTCGTGGACGCGGGCCGGGCGCGCGGGGCGCTCCGGCCGGAGCTCAACGCCGGCTGGCGTCCACTAGCAGGAAGCGGCCGTTACTGGAGCACCCGCCAGGACTCACAGCGGCCACCTCCTCGCGTTGGTCCTCCGTGGAGGATTTTTCGGGGGCTTGTCAAGGATAACTGCCCGATCCGTGACCGGACCTACCGGGGTATCCGTGACGTCCGTCGCGAAGGCATCACCTGCGGCGCCCGGTCGACCCGGTCCGGGATGCCGAATCTCCATCGGGTTTCTGGACGGTTACCGGCGGTGGGGTCATTCGGGGTGAGGCGGTGCGGTGCCCGCCCCGGACCTCGTGATGTCGGCGGTGGATCCCGGGTCCGTGCGGGCTGGGCGCGCGGCGGGAAATGTGGTGCGTGCGGCGGGTGCGGCGGGGTATGCCGTGGCCAATTGGCGCCGGTACACCGCGGATCCGGGGACTTTGTCCCGTTGCCGCCCGCGGGCCGGCGCCGTGCGACGAGGGGAACCCGGTGAAGGTCAACGGATGCGCTCGGTGCGGGCAGCTCGTCTTCTTCGAGAACACCGCCTGCCTGCGATGTGGGGCGCCGCTCGGTTTCGAGCCGGACCGTGGCCGGGTTCTCACGCTGGTGCCCGACTCGCCGCCGGCGGCAGGCGCCGCGGACCGTGACGACGTCCACGAACCTGCGACAGAGTTCTTCGAGCTGCCACCGGTCGCGGAGGTGGGGGCCGGGCTCGGCGCCGGGCCGGCGACGGATGGCCCGGCGGTCCCGCAGCCCTTCGCGGCACCGCGCGCCGGTGCCGGGACGGACCCGATCGCCCGAGATCTTCTCGAGGCCGTTCCGGCGTCGCGTCGGCGCCGCTACCGGCGCTGCGCCAACGCGCGGCTGGCCGGCTGCAACTGGCTCATCGCCGTGCCGGCGCCCGTGAACCGGCTGGCCGAGGCCGCCAGGGCCGCCGAGGCTGCTGCCGGACGCCCCGCCGTGGGCGGATCCGCGCCCCCGGCGGACCCCGCCTCGCCCGGTGGGCTGTGCGTCTGCTGCCGGCTGACGCGGACGCGGCCGGCGGACACGGATCCGGTGGGCAAGGAGCAGTTCGAACGGGCGGAGGCGGCCAAGCGCCGGCTCGTGGCCCAACTGCTCGAACTCGGCCTGCCCGTCGTCTCCCATGCCGACGACCCGGCGACCGGGCTCGCGTTCGACCTGCTGAGCAGCACCGAGCAGAAGGTGGTGACCGGGCACAGCGACGGCGTCATCACGCTGGACCTGGCCGAATCCGACGACGCCCATCGCGAGACGGTCCGAACCCAGCTCGGGGAGCCCTACCGCACGCTGCTCGGGCACTTCCGGCACGAGACCGGTCACTACTACTGGTCCTCGCTGGTCGACGCCGATCCCGGGCGCGCCGCCCGGTTCCGGGACCTGTTCGGCGACGCGGGCCTCGACTACTCCGCCGCCNTCGACCGGCACTACGCCGACGGTCCCCCGCCGAACTGGCGCGAGACCCATGTCAGCGCCTACGCCACGATGCACCCGTGGGAGGACTGGGCCGAGACCTTCGCCCACTACCTGCACATCCGCGACACGTTGCGAACCGCCGCCGAGTTCGGTCTGCGGGTGGCCGGCCCGGATCTCGACTCGTTCGGGGTCGCGCCGCGCAGCCTCGCCGCCGAGCCCGCCGACCTGCCGCGGCCAGGCACGGACGGGCTCGACCGGAGCTCGCCGGAGCTTGCCGAGATCATCGCCCAGTGGCTGCCGCTGACCTACGCCCTCAACGCGATCAACCGCAGCATGGGGCGCGACGACCTCTATCCGTTCGTCCTGACGCCCGCGGTCCAGGCGAAGCTCTCCTTCGTCCACGACGTCATCGCCGCCGCCCGGCCCGAGGAGGGTGGAGCGGCCGCAGCATCGGGACGAACGTCTTGACCGCCGGATCGTCCGTGACCGGTCGCGGACCGCCGAGGACAACGAAGCCGTTGCGGATATACAGCCGTCGCGCCGGCAGGTTCGCGGGAGCGACCCACAGCTTCACCGCCTCGGCGCCGGCCCGGGCGGCCCAGGTCACCGCGGTCGCCAGCAGGACGTCCGCGGCGCCGGTCCCCCGGGCCGCGGGTGCGACCCACATGGCACCCAGCTCACGTAACCAGGGCCGGCCGGTCGGGGTGNACCCCTGCACCATGCCGACCGCCTCGGCGGCCCGTTCCACGATCGCCACCAGCTCCGTCGGGGAGTCCGCCCCGGCGCCGGCACGCCGCGCCCATTCGGCCGCCGGCTGCGCCCGCGCCGCCTCGAGGGTCTGCCAGAAGGCGGCGGGCGAGTCGGCGAGCGCGGCCAGCCGCAGCCGGCGCAGCAACGGCCCCTCATCCGGCCGGATATGACGACCATGGCTGCCGTCCGTCACGGTGTTCGACTCCTCTGTCGTGGCGGTGTCTCGTGTCGTGCGGTGTCTCGCGCACGATCGGCGCCGGCCGGATCGTCCCGACATCCCGCGATCGGCGTGTCCGCCGGCGTGATTGTTGCGCGGGGAAAGAGCCGTGTTGGGCGTAATCGGCACGACCTTTAGCTCAAACGGCTCCCAGGCGCCCCCGCGAGCGCGGATACTGATCAAAGCGGCGGGACGGCGGAGGAGTTCGCTGGAGATGATCCATCGTGGGTAGGCCCGTCACACTCATCGTGCGCCAGGACGGCCCCTCGTGGTCGGCCTGGTCCCCGCAGTACCCGGGGCTCGCCATGGTGCAGCCGGCCGCGGCGGACCTGCGGGCCGTGCTGCCCGAGGTCCTCGCCTGGTACTTCGGCGAGGACGCCGTGATCGAGCCCCAGATCCACTGCGAGCGTGAGCTGCACGGTGTCATCGTCCGGCTGGCGCAGGACGCCTCGCTTTACGAACGCGAGCGGGTCGCCGAGCGGCTCGGTGCCGCCCTCGGCGTCGCGAGCCAGCGGGCGCAGTTGCGCTCCAATCCCGTCAGCGGCGCGGGCGAGGTCACCTTCGTCTGCGCCCTTCAGTCCGACCGGATCGGCTGGCTGACCGCCCAGATGGAGGACGACAACGACGCCGTCGTCGCCCTCCTGCCGGTCGCGGAGACGATGTTGTGGGCCATCCGGTTCGGTCCGGCCGGCGACGGTTCCGCCGCCGCNGTCCAGCCCTCGGCCTACCCACCCGACACCACGCTGGGCGAGGTCATCCACACCTTCGCCGGCCTCCGCCAGCAGCTACGCACCTGAGCCCTCGAACACCTGGCCGCCCGGCCGGGGGCCCGTCGGCGGGCCGCTCGCCGGTCGGGCACACGTGGCGTCAGGCCTGCGGCGCCGGCGCTGACGGGGTAGGGCTCGACAGGTTCGCGAGTTCGGCCAGGTAACGGGCACGGTTGGTCGGATCCAGTTTCGCGGCCTGTTCGAACGACTTCTGCGCACCCGTGCGGTCACCGCTGGTGTACTGGACGTGGCCGAGCAGCGTCAGCAGTTGGGCGCTGCGCGTCGAGCCGTCCGCGAGGGCGACGGCGTTGCGGTAGGCGTCGACGGCCCGCTGGTAGGCCGCCGGATCGGCTACACCCCGCGGTGGAAGCTCGACGAGTCCGAGGCCCGCCCACGCCTCCGACTGCACGGTCCGGCCGGCGGGATCCCCCGTTCCTTCCTCGATGGCGAGATGGAAATGGTGCCGGGCCGCGTCCCAGTCCGCGCTCACGGCCGCCTGACTCAGGCACGCATAGACCCGACCGAGGCCAAGGTCGATCTTGCTTTTCAGAAGTCTTTCGTACGGTGGGGCCACCTCGCCGNCCGCCTGCTGGTAGACGCCGATCGACTGGCGCAGATCGTCGACCTTCACCGTGTCGGTCGTGCAGTGTCCGCGGGACAGCAGAAAGCGGGCCTCGGCGTAACCGGTGTGGGCACGGCCGAACAGCGGATTGATGCGGATCGCCTGGTCGAACCATTCGATCGCAGCGCCGTATCGACCCGTCTTGCTGGCGGTGTTGCCAAGAAACAGATAAAGGATCTCCTTGCCGTCGGAATCCTGCCAGCCGGGTGAGTCCGCGGCCTTCTGCAGATCGGCGGTGGCATCGTCGAAGTGGCCCAGCGCGTAGTGCCCGACGCCGAGGACGAACCAGGCCAGCGCACCGGCGCGGGCGGCGAGAACGGTGCGCACCTCGCGCTGGAAGACCGGATTGTCGGCCAGTCCCGCGGGAGCCGTCACTGGCGCGCCGAACTGGTAGTAGCCGGCCAGTTCCTCGGCTCCGGGGACGAGGCTCCGGTCGATGAAGAACTCCGGAGTGAACACGACGCGGTCGGCCCCGGCCGCCCGCAGGACGCCCCGCACCACGATGTTCGCGTTGCTCCTGCGGACTACCTGATCCGCCCAACCGGCCTGGTCACCGCGGCCGGAGGGCGCCCGTCCGATCTTCGACGGACCCCAGACCTGGACGGCGAGTGACTGCTGGACGGGCTGGAGACTGCGCACCATCTGGTCCGCGACCAGCGTCGCCGCGTCGGTCGTCGATGCCGACGGATGGCGCTTGCCGGCATCGTCGACCTCGTCGAACGCGGTGACGGCGACCCGGAGATCGCCGACCATCCGGGCGGACGGCAGCCCGTCGGAGTTGCCCCGGATCATCAGCAGGCCCGCGACGGCACCGGCGACGACAATCGCGACGCCGACGGTCACGATGAGCGCCCGCGTAGTCAGCAGGGCCAGGCCGGCCCGCGGCAGCCACCGTCGTGACCGGGCGGCGTCAGCGCCGGGCGAACGGCTGGTGGGCGCGTCCGCCGATACCGGCGGAGCGTCGGTGGGCGATGCCCCGACCTCGGCAGTCGACGACCCGACCTCGGCCGGCGGCGGGGCGCCCGGGAACTTCGTGGTATCGATCCCGGCGGTCGTCCGATCCGTGGGAAAGCCGCTCGTCGCGACCCGCGCGACCACCTCGACGCCGGCGGCGACGAGAACACGGCGTCGTGCCTCGGTCTCGTCCGCGTCGAACAGGTCGACGTGGGCGATTGTCGCCAGCACGCCGGGCAGCGGACAGGCCTCCACCCGCAGCGGGATCACCGATCGGGACACGAGTGCCCCCGTCCACACCTGCGAACTCCACGGAGTATCGAAGTAGGCCGCGGAGGAGATCACCATGGTGAGCCGGGCGGCCGTCATCTGGGCGTCCGTCCACAGCACGTAGTTGGCGCCGGGAGGCAGGTCCCAGGCGAGCACTCGCGCTGACAGTCCCCAGTCCTCCAGGACGGCCGCGACCCACGTGGCCCACGGCGCGTCGTCCACCACGTGCGACACGAAGACGTCCACGTCCTTCGTGCCGGCAGGCTCAGCGGGCCGGTGCTGTGTCGTACCCATCCTCATGTCCCGCCGAGGGCCTTCGCCCGAAGCCAGGCCCGCGTCCGTCCTCGCCGCCGGTCAGCCAAGGTGGAAACGGACCATGATGTCGTAGCTCGGGGGCTCTTGCGGGAAACCCCCCGCGGGTCGGGACAGCAAGTTCCATCCGCCTCGCGGATCATCCGCATCGGTGACCAGTCGGTACCGCGCGTTTCCCTGGTCATCCGTCTGCAGGACGACGCTCGTCCGGTACTCGCTGTTCGTAGGTGAATCGCCCGCGAAATAGAAGTCGATCGCGACCCGGTCGCGCGGCCGGAAACCGGCGAGTTCCACCACGGCCTCGTCGCCGGGATGTAGATCGTTGTTGTAGTCGCGGATGACCAGCAGCGGGCTGGTGGCTCCCGGGAGCAGGGTGAACGCGGTCTGCCAGACCTGGCGTCCGTCGGTCGCCGCGACGGTGTACCTGCCGGTCGGGGTGCCGAGAAAGGGTGTCCAGTGCAGCGCGTCCAGCAGTCCGGCGGCTGCCGGGTCGTCGCAGATCATGCAGATCTCGATGCTTTGTACCACCTCATTGGAGGGCGCGGTCAACGTGATGGCCAAGCGCGTGCCTGGACCGAATCCAACCGGGCAGAACTGGTAATTCCGCAGGAGGCCCAGGCCCGCACCGTTGCGGTCCAGCCCATTGATGAGGATGACCGGGCCCGGCCCGCTGTACTCCTGGGCGATTTCCCGGCAGGTGGCAANATCGCCGCCGATGGCTGCGCCAAGGCTGAGATCCACTCCTGCGGGCGGAAGATCGTGGGCGTTGAGGACGCTGGAGCCATCGGGGGAGGACCTGGCGGGCTCGGCTCGGCTACGTGCCGGTTCTGCCTGGTCGCCGGCAACCGCCTGCCCCACGGGCTGGTCAGCGGCCGCCTGGGAGGGGGCACGGGCGGCCGCGGGCATCGATGTCGCGGTCGGGGAAGGCTCATCCGCTGCCGGACGCGCCTGTACTGCGTCGGGGGACGCCGGTCGGGTCGGGCCAAGCGTCGGCGCAGCGTGACTCACCGAGCTGGCCCCCGCCGAGCTGGCCCCCCACGGGCCGCCGTGACCCGGTGAGCTGACGTCCTGCCGAGGAACGTGCGGGGACCGGGAGGGGGAGTCGGACGGCGAGGGATCGGACGGCGAGGGAGACGTGGCGAGCGGCGACCAGGCGGAGCCGGCCGAGGGCGAGGCATCGGTCGGCGTGGGGTGCTCCGGACGCGGCGTGACGGTGTCCGCAGGCAACGAATGGTCCGCCGGTTCTGACGACCCTGACAGTGCGACGTGAGTGGATGCCGACGGCGCCCCCGCAGGGCCGGACGATGACCCCGAACATGCGGCCACCGCCAGAGGAAAGAGCGCGATGAGCAGAAGGCGGCGGTAACGCTGTGTGAAAAACTCTCGCGACGTCATGCAGCCCCCGGCACGCACATCATCACTGCTTTATGGCGATACTCGCCAGAGAGGACTATACCGCCCGGACATCGACCGCGATGCGGGGCGGTGCNCTGGTTCGACGGGCTCGCCCGAGAAGAACGTGGCGGGCCGGACCGAGAAATCGGCAGTGAACCGGGACGCTGGGCGTACCGCAAGAGCGAAATGACCGAAATTTGGCATTCCNCAAACGCCTGATGGGTCGGCGAGAACGACGACGACAAGAAGATCCCACTGCGCCGAACCGGGCGCCTCGCAGGCGACACCAGGGCATCCGCGGGAGGCGGTGTGCAGGGTAGCGGCGCCGTCCGTCTCTTCCGCAGGGATAAATCGGACGCCGAACCCTGTGGAGGAACCATGGAGGCGCGCTCCCATGCATCCGCCGCCGACGCACGAACCGTCGCCCGTTGCTCGATCGGCTGCGCGGCTCGCGGCGGTGCGCCTGGTGTGGCTAGGCTGATCTCCATGGAACGAGCGGCGCGGCTGTCGGTAGCCTGCGGAGATCTTGAAAGCGGCGCCGAAAATCTCCAGGGATAGTACGTAGGGCCGACAGAACGTCGCGGGGCCTCTTCGTCAATCCCTTGTAGAAGAGCAGAGTCTCCCTGGTTTAAAAGAGCATAATGAACCCCACCCCTCGANTATCNTGTCGTTCGACTCTNCTTCGCCCTCGATTCTGTCGGTCTACGGTTGGCTGTAATGCCAGCCAGTGCGGCAGTCCGGGGTCTACGCGGTGCCCGTCGCCGTACACTATTCCGCGGTTATGTGCACGGTAGTAGTATCGTTCGCCGGCGACTGGAGACCTGCAGGGCTTGTCTGTGCGTGCCTGTTGCGTATGGAAATACTTGCACCGGACTGGCCAGGTAGTTCCGCGAGCTACCCAAAGAGTCGTTCTTGGTGCAACGGCAAATATTGGAAAGAATGCTGCTATGAGTAGGGGCCTGGCCCTGGCATCCGCTACGTCCTGACGCGCGCGGGCTTCGAGAGTCCCGGTCGGGGCGTCCCACCAGTCTCCGGGGCGATGCTGGCGGGCGTGCCACGCCGTGAGCTGGTCGTGAAGCGTGTTACGCAGCACGACTTCGAGTAGCCCCAGAACCTCGTAGAAGGCGGCGCTGACCGAACTGTTCCACCCGTAGAACGCGATTGCGCGGGCGACGTCGCCGTCGCATGCCTGGCTCGTAGGGGCTGAGGCGTTCGGCGCTCAGCCTCCGGCGGAGCCGAGCGGCGTCGGGCGGAGGCAGGGGGCTGGACATCGGTGCACCGGATCTTCCGCAGTGGCGGTGTAGACCCCGGATGGCCTCTACCGCTCAGGTGGCAAGCCCCGGGGTTTTGTCTGTCCGCCCACCCTATGGCGATCAACGTGTCCGCACTCGCGCCCCCACACGGAGACCACCGCTCGCGGCTGGTGCAAGGCTGGTGGGGTGACTCTGTTATGACCTGGGTACTCCCCGGAGCCGGGAGCGGTCTTGTGTCTCTCGTGTGTACTCGGGTCGTTGGAGATCGTTTCTGCTCGTATGGTCGACGGAGGTCTGGTCGATCACGTCGAGGAGGTGGCGGTGAGCGCTTCGCCAGGTATGGCGGGGACGGCTAGGCTGATCTCCATGGAGCGAGCGGCGCGGCTGACGGCTGTCGTCACGCACGAGGGCGACTGGTACGTGGCGCGGGCCCTGGAGGTCGAGGTAACCAGCCAGGGAGCCAGCGTCGAGGAGTCGCTGGCGAATCTTCGTGAGGCGCTGGAGCTGTACTTCGAGGATCAGCCGTTCCCCGTCACCGCCGCGGACGGTCCCATCGTCGCTCCGCTGGACATCCGCCTGTCGGCGTGACACCCGCGCTGCCTCGGGTCTCCGGGGCGAAGGTGGTGAAGGCGCTGGGGCGTGCCGGCTTCGAGGAGGTCGCCACGCGTGGCTCGCACTGCAAGCTGCGGCACAAGGAGAACGCCCGGGTCGTGATCGTCCCGCTTCACCGGGAGCTGGCGACAGGAACTCTCGCCTCTGTTCTGCGCCAGGCAGGCATCGAGGCGGAGGAGCTTAGGACGTTGCTCACCTGAGCTGCGCGTGGTTCCGGGTGCAAGCTGGGTGGGTGACTCTGTCGAAGCGTGCGTCCTGGTTCCTGATCGCGGTGGGTGTGTGGACGTGGGCGATCTGGCCGAACTTCCTGCGGAACATCTGGAAGGATGATCGTTCCTGGGACGACGGCCCGACCGGCTTCTTCACCGTCCACCTGGTTCTGACCGTCGTCTCCCTCGCGGTGGGCACTGCGGTCGGGTGGCTTGGCATCCGCGCGGTCCGCGCCGGTCGTTCGAGCGTCGCCGAAGACGTCGCCCCGCCCAAGCAGCTGGTTGGCTCGGATTCTTCCCTGACGTAGGTACTTCGGTATCGGCCGGCGACGACTTTCGGCGAGATCACGCCGACCTGCCGACCTGCCGACCCGTTGCTCAGGGTCAGCGCCTGATGTGATGAAGGAACGGGGCCTCCGCTCCTTCCGGGATGACCTGGGCTGTTCCGGTTCTGTCGGTGGCATCGGGTAGACACCTGTCCATGGCGGTAGACGAAGCGAGCTCGGCACATCCGGTGGCCGACGGGTCCGTGGCGGGGACCGGCCCACAGCCGGCCGACGTGGCCGTCGCACCCCGGGCGGTTCCCGCGGCGGCGTCCGCGCCGGCGGCGGGCGGCGGGGCGCTGCGGGCGCGGGCGGAGGAGCTGCTGCGCGCGTTGGCCGGGCCGGCCGCGGTGCTGCGGGAGGACCAGTGGCAGGCGATCGACGCGTTGGTCACCCACCGGCGTCGGGTGCTGCTCGTGCAGCGCACCGGCTGGGGCAAGTCGGCGGTGTACTTCCTCGCCACCGCCCTGCTGCGCGGCGAGGCCGGACTCGGTCCGGTGGACCTGGGTCGGCGCACCGGGCCGACGGTGATCGTCTCGCCGCTGCTCGCCCTCATCCGCAACCAGGCGGCGGCCGCCGCCCGGCTGGGGATCCGTGCGGGTGAGATCCATTCCGGCAATGTCACCGAGTGGGACGAGGTCTACGCGGCGTTGCGCGCCGGCGACCTCGACGTGCTGCTCGTCGGGCCGGAACGGCTGAACAACCCGACGTTCCGCGACGACTATCTGCCCGAGCTCGCCGCGACCACCGGCCTGCTCGTGGTCGACGAGGCGCACTGCATCTCCGACTGGGGGCACGACTTCCGCCCGGACTACCGTCGGCTGCGGACCCTGATCGCCGGGTTGCGCCCGCAGGTCCCGGTCCTCGCCACCACCGCGACCGCCAACCAGCGGGTGGTCGAGGACGTCAGCGAGCAGCTTGGTGCCGGTGCCGGTGCCGGTGCCGGGGCGGGGGCCGGGTTGGAGTCGGAGCCAGGGACAACCCCGGGCACGCTGGTACTGCGCGGGTCGCTCGACCGCGAGAGCCTGCGGCTCGCCGTCGTCGACCTGCCCCGGGCCGAGCACCGCTTCGGTTGGCTCGCCGAACGGCTGGGTGAGTTGCCCGGCTCCGGGATCGTCTACACGCTGACCAAGGCGGCGGCGGAGGAGCTGACCGCCTTCCTGCGCGGCGAGGGGTACCCGGTCGCCTGTTACCACGGGGGCACCGAGGCCGCCGAACGCATCGCCGCGGAGGAGGACCTGCTCGCGAACCGGGTCAAGGCGCTCGTCGCCACCAGCGCGCTCGGGATGGGCTTCGACAAGCCCGATCTGGGCTTCGTCGCGCACGTCGGGGCGCCGTCGTCGCCGATCTCCTACTACCAGNAGATCGGCCGGGCCGGCCGGGCCGTCGAGACCGCCGAGGTCGTTCTCCTGCCGGCGGCGGAGGACCGCGCCATCTGGCGCTACTTCACCGACACCTCCTTCCCGCCCGAGCGCGTGGTCCGTGCGGTTCTCGGGGTGCTCGCCGACGCCGGCCGGCCGATGTCCACCCAGGCGCTGCTGGCCGCCGTCGACCTCGGCCCCANCCGACTCGACCAGATGCTGAAGGTCCTCGACACCGACGGCGCGGTCCGCCGGGTCAAGGGCGGCTGGACGGCGACCGGAGCGCCATGGTTCTACGACGAGGCGCGCTACCGGCGGGTCGCTGCCGCGCGGGCCGCCGAGCAGCAGGCGATGCTCGACTACATCGCCACCCCCGATTGCCGGATGGAGTTCCTGCGCCGCCAGCTCGACGATCCCCACGCCGCCCCCTGCGGGCGGTGCGACCGATGCACCGGCCGCACGTGGCCGTCAGCCGTCTCGACGGCGGCCAGCACGCGGGCCCGTGAGGAGCTGATGCGCCCGGGGGTGGTCATCGAGCCGCGCCGGATGTGGCCGACCGGCATGAACCGGCTGGGCATCAGCCTGTCCGGCCGCATCCCGCCGACGGCCGGCGCCGAACCCGGACGCGTGGTGGCGCGGCTCGGCGACATCGGCTGGGGCAACCGCCTGCGGCCGATGTTCGCCGCCGGACCGGCATCCGGCCCCGACTCGGGGCCCACCGGCGGCCCCGGGCGCGATGCCGGGCTCGACAGCGGGGCCGGGCTCGACAGCGGGGGCGACGGCCCGTTGCCCGCGGAGCTGGTGGAGGCGGTCGTGGGCACGCTCGCCCACTGGGACTGGACGCGCCGGCCGGCCGCGGTGATCGCGATCCCTTCGCGCAGTCGGCCCCGGCTGGTGGCCAGCCTCGCCGAACGCATCGCCGCCATCGGCCGGCTGCCGCTGCTCGGCCAGTTGGACCGGGTCGGCGGCGGCCCGCACGCGGGCCAGGTCCACAACAGCGCCCACCGGCTTGCCGGTCTGTGGGAGGCGTTCGCCGTCCCGCCGGGCCTGCACGGCGCGCTCGGCGCGGTCGACGGCCCGATCCTGCTCGTCGACGACCGGATCGTCACCGGCTGGACGATGACGGTGGCCGCCCGCCTGCTGCGCAAGGCGGGGGCGCCCGCGGTGCTGCCGTTCGCACTCGCCGTCGACACCACCTGACGACGCCCTGGCCCCCCGGCGGGCAGCATCGCGCGGGGCGGCAATCGGGTCGGAGACCGGCGCAAAGGGAATGTTCCCACCAATGACGTTTCGGCAGCCGGTTTGGCACGCTGTGCGCACACCGAACATCACGCCGGCAAACGGTGTGACATCGAGGTGAAATCGGCCGGCTGACCATGGACATCCCCGGTATTCGTCCTAGCCTTGGCTCGCGGGGATTTCGGGACCGGCCGATCGGTGGGCGGACGAGACGGAGAGNGGGCACTGATCAAAATGTGGGAAGGCGACCGTTGCACCGCGATGGTGATGGGGGGCGGGCGGGGCTACGTCGCCCACCGGTGTGGCAAACGAGCGATCGGGAAGGACCCGGACGGGCTGTGCCGGACCCATCGCCTGGAGCGGGCGGGCGCGCAGGACACCGACGTCGGCGAGCGGAACTGGCTGCGGGACAGGGAGACCGAGCGGCGGCTGAATGAGCTCGCCCGCCACCTCGACGACTTCTACAGCCTGCCCGTCCGGCTGGAATACGCCGATTCCTCGCCGACCCGCCCGCCGACAGGGCGACTCCTGATCGATGCCGACGATCTGCTCCGGGTGCTACGCGCCCAGGACCTGATGCCGCGCCGCGCCGTCTGACCCGTACCTGCCAGCTCCGGCAGAACACGGGGAAACGTGAAGGCTCCCGGGAATCTGGCGGTGGATCGCGGATTTCCCGCGCGCGCCGGTCTCGGTCGATCAGAGGCGGCGGAACAGCAGGGCCCGCTTGACCTCCTGGATCGCCTTGGTGACCTGGATACCCCGCGGGCAGGCATCCGTGCAGTTGAAGGTGGTCCGGCAGCGCCAGACGCCCTCACGCTCGTTGAGGATCTCCAGCCGCTCGTCGGCGCCGGCGTCGCGGCTGTCGAAGATGAAGCGGTGCGCGGCGACGATNGCCTGCGGCCCGAAGTAGTCCCCGTCGTTCCAGAACACCGGGCACGACGTCGTGNAGGCCGCGCACATGATGCACTTGGTGGTGTCGTCGAAGCGTGCCCGGTCCTCGGGGGACTGAAGCCGTTCCCGGGTCGGCTCGTGGTCATCCGTGATCAGGTAGGGCTTCACCGCCCGGAAGGCGTCGAAGAACGGTTCCATGTCGACGATCAGGTCCTTCTCGACCGGCAGGCCCTTGATCGGTTCGATGGTGATCTCGGGCCCGAGGTCCTTCACGAGCACCTTGCAGGCGAGCCGGTTCACGCCGTTCACCCNCATCGCGTCCGACCCGCACACNCCGTGGGCGCAGGAGCGGCGCAACGCCAGCGAGCCGTCGACGTTCCACTTCACCCACATGATCGCGTCGAGCAGGCGATCGCTGGGATCGAACGGCACCTGGTAGCTCTCCCAGCGTGCCTCCGCGGCGAACTCCGGATCGAAGCGACGGATCTTGAGCGTGACGGTCACGGGCGCCGGTCCGGTCGCGGCCGGACCCGGGGCCGCGGCGGGCCGGGAGTCGACGACGGTCATCAGTACTTGCGCTCCATCGGCTCGTAGCGGGTGACGACGACCGGCTTGTAGTCCAGCCGGATGTCCGCCTCCGGCGAGGCGGCGGCCAGCGGTCCCGACCGGTAGGCCATCGTGTGACGCAGGAAGTTGACGTCGTCCCGGTTCGGGTAGTCCTCCCGCGAGTGGCCGCCGCGGGACTCGTTGCGCGCCAGCGCCCCCACCACCAGAACCTCGGCGAGGTCGAGCAGGAAGCCGAGCTCGACCGCCTCCAACAGCTCGGTGTTGTAACGGCGGCCCCGGTCGGACACGCCGACCTGCTGGTAGCGGATCTTCAGCGCGGCAATGTCGCTGAGCGCCTGCTTGAGCGTCGCCTCGGTGCGGTAGACCGACGCGTTGACGTCCATCGACTCCTGCAGCTCGGCGCGGATCGCGGCGGCGTTCTCGGTGCCGGCACCCGCGCGCAGCCGGCCCAGCATGTCGTCCACGAACGACGCCGGGTTCGTCGGCAGGTCGACGTGGTGCGGGGTGGCGCCTGCGTACTCGGCGGCGGCGATGCCCGCCCGCCGGCCGAACACGTTGATGTCGAGCAGCGAGTTGGTCCCCAGGCGGTTCGCGCCGTGCACGGACACGCAAGCCACTTCGCCGGCGGCGTACAGGCCGGGGACGACGGTGTCGTTGTCCGCGAGGACCTGCGCGTCGATGGTCGTCGGGATGCCGCCCATCGCGTAGTGCGCCGTCGGCTGGATCGGAATCGGGTCGTCGTACGGTTCGATGCCGAGGTAGGTGCGGGCGAACTCGGTGATGTCCGGCAGCTTCGCGTCGAGCTGCTCCGGCGGCAGGTGGGTGAGGTCGAGGTACACGTGGTCNGCGTCGGGGCCACAGCCCCGGCCGGCGCGGATCTCGGTGTAGATGGCCCGGGCCACCATGTCGCGGGGGGCGAGGTCCTTGATGGTCGGCGCGTAGCGCTCCATGAACCGTTCGCCGTCGCGGTTGCGCAGGATTCCGCCCTCGCCGCGGGCGCCCTCGGTGAGCAGGATGCCCATCTTCCAGATGCCCGTCGGGTGGAACTGGAAGAACTCCATGTCCTCCAGCGGAATGCCGCGGCGAAACGCCAGGCCCATGCCGTCACCGGTCAGTGTGTGCGCATTCGACGTGACCTTGAACACCTTGCCGAACCCGCCCGTGGCGAAGACCACCGACTTGGCCTGGAAGACGTGAATCTCGCCGGTCTTCAGCTCGTAGGCGACCACGCCGGCCGCCGCGCCATCCTGCAGCAGCAGGTCGAGGACGTAGAACTCGTTGTAGAACTCGATGTCGTGTCGGACGCACTGTTGGTAGAGCGTCTGAAGGATCATGTGGCCGGTGCGGTCGGCCGCGTAGCAGGACCGGCGGACCGGCGCCTTGCCGTGGTCGCGGGTGTGGCCGCCGAAGCGGCGCTGGTCGATGCGACCCTCCGGGGTGCGGTTGAACGGCAGCCCCATCTTCTCCAGGTCGAGGACGGCGTCGATGGCCTCCTTCGCCATGATCTCGGCGGCGTCCTGGTCGACCAGGTAGTCACCGCCCTTGATCGTGTCGAAGGTGTGCCACTCCCAGTTGTCCTCCTCGACGTTGGCCAGCGCGGCGCACATGCCGCCCTGGGCCGCGCCGGTGTGCGACCGGGTCGGGTAGAGCTTGGTGAGCACGGCCGTCCGGCAGCGCTGCCCCGCCTCGAGGGCGGCGCGCATGCCGGCTCCGCCCGCGCCGACGATGACCACGTCGTACCTGTGGAGCTGCACGCCTACCTCCTTACAGGTCCGGGGTCACAGATCGGGGTCGAAGGTGAAGATGACCAGCGTGCCGAGGGTGACGACCAGGAACGCCGAGGTGTAAAGCAGCATCTTCAGCCAGAATCGGGTCTGTGCCCGTTCGGCGTAGTCGTTGATGACGGTCCGCAGGCCGTTGGTGCCGTGCAGCTCCGCGAGCAGCAGCATCACCAGGTCCCACGTGCGCCAGAACGGTGATGCCCAGCGGCCCGCGACGAAACCGAAGTTCACCCGCTGCACGCCGCCGTCGAGAACGTTCATGATGAACAGGTGGCCGAGCACCAGGAAGAACAGCAGCAGGCCGCTGATCCGCATGAACACCCAGGCGTAGAGCTCGAAGTTGCTGCGGGCCTTCGCGGCGCCCGGCTTCGTCCGCCGCCGCGGCGAGCGCGGGGTGGCCAGCTCCGGCGCGCCCCGCTCCGCCGGCACCGCCGTCGTCGCCATCAGGTCGCGCTCCCGAACAGCGTCTCGGCGGTGTGCAGCAGCATCCGGTAGGCCGCGGGGACGAGCAGCACCACGAACAGCACGAGTTCGATGTACAGCATCTGCTTCTGGTACTTCGGTCCGGACTCCCAGAAGTCGATCAGGATGATCCGTATGCCGTTGAGNGCGTGGAACAGCACGGCGGCGACCAGGCCGACCTCGAGCAGGTTCACGATCGGGCTCTTGTAGACCTCGATCACCTCGTTGTACGACGAGGGCNAGACCCTGACGAGTGCCGTGTCAAGCACGTGCGCGAACAGGAAGAAGAAGACGAGGACGCCCGTGATCCGGTGGGCGACCCAGGACCACATTCCCTCTCGACCGCGGTACAGCGTGCCCGCTGGTGCCTTCGGCAATGAAAGCTCCTCCGGATCGGCCCAGCCGCTCGGCCAGAAAAGATCACGTCAGCGACGCCCGCGGCGCCTCGGGGTCGGCGATGCGTCGCCGGGACGGCACCGCGCGCCTTCGGCCGATGCTAGTGCCGGGCCTGGTCAGCGGCGGGTCCGGGCCCGGCGCCGGCGGGTGAACTATGCCACAGCGCGCCCGGTCGCCGCCGTCACTACGCCGCCGGTGGCGGGCCGGTCGACGGCGGCGGTGCCGGTGCGGTGGCCGGCGGTGTCCTGACGGGCGGGGTCGTCGCGGGGGTGGTCGGCGCCGGCTTGGTCGGGGGCGGCGTCGTCGGCGGCGGCTGCTGCTGGGTCGGCGACGGCGTCGGTGTGGGCGCGGCGGTGCTCGGCTGCGCGCTCGGTGGGGCCTCGGTCGCTGGGGGCGTCGTCGACCGCGGGCGAGGGGAGCGGTGCGGCGTCCCCGGGGCCACCACCGTGGGGGAGGTGAACTCCGGGGTCGTCGCCGGTGGCGAGGTGGGCACGGCGGTCGCGGGCGGGGCGGTCGTCTTCGGCGCCGTCACGTCGGTCGGCTTGGCCGGCGAGCTACCCCCGGACAGGCCCAGGGTCAGGGCGATCGCCGCGCCGGCCAGGACGACGACCGCAGCGGCCGCGATCGCGATGGTCCGTCGCCGCCGCTCCCCGTCGCCGCCGGCTCCCCGGCCGTGGCCGTTGCCGTCGGGACCGCGCTGGTGCGCCGCCTCGGAGCGTCGGCGGGCCTCGTCGAGCGGGACGAGTCCGGCGGCATGATCGTCGTCGAACAGCCCGAGGCTGGCCGTCGACGCCACGACGGGCACGACGCCGATGCGGGTCTCGTCGTCGTCCCCACCGTGCGTCGGCCCTGTCGCCTGGGCAGGCGGCCCGATCCTGGTCTGGGCATCGTGATCGGCCTGGGGTCGGGTCCGGTTCGGCGCAGTGGGTCGGACCGGCTCGTGCCGGGGTGGTCGGGGGCCACCACCGGTGGCGGGCGAGATGGCGGTCTCGTCCAGCGCCCCGAGGACGGGATCCGCGGTGATCTCGCCGTCGGCGGACTCGGCTGGCCCGCGGGACGAGATGGGGCCGCCGACGGGCGGTACCGGACCACCCGTGGTGCGTGGGCCGGTGCCGCTGGGCTGGCCGGACGCGGCGGCGCCCGCCAACGGCCCGCTCCACGTCGAGGGCCCGGTCCGGCCGCCGGGACGCCCCGCTGCCGACCCGCCGCCGTCGATCGAGGCCGAGGGCGGCGGGGCCGCCGGTTCGTCGAGGTTCTCCAGACCGACGTCGGCAGCGCTCGCACCCGCGTCGTCGTCCTCGGAGCGCGGCCGGGCGTGCATGACGGAGGCCGGCACCGGGTTGGCGTTGCGGGCCACGGGAATCAGCCGCCGGCGGATCTCCGTGACGTCCGGGCGTTCCTCCGCCGGACGGTCCATCAGGTCGCTGAGCAGGTTGCGCAGGGGACCCGCCAGCCGGAAGGCGCGGCGGCGGCCCTCGACCACGGCGGTCAGCACCGCGTAGGTCTCCGGGCCCTCGAACGGCGGCTGGCCCTCGACCGCCGAGTACAGGGTCGCGCCGAGGCCCCACAGATCGCTCGCCGGGCTGCCCGAGGAGCCGCGGACCCGTTCGGGGGCGATGTAGGCGGGGGAGCCGACGAGCGCGCCGGTCCCCGTCAGGGTCACATCACCCTCGGTCGCGGCGATGCCGAAGTCGGTGAGCCGGACCCGGCCATCCCGGCCGAGCAGGACGTTGCCGGGCTTGACGTCGCGGTGCAGCACGCCGGCGGAGTGCGCCGCGGCGAGTGCGTCGGTCAGCGCCAGCCCGATCGCCGCGACCTGGTCGAAGGGCAGCGGGCCGTGGGTACGGATCACGTCGCCGAGGCTGTCCGCGTCGACGAGCTCCATGATGATCCAGTGCCGCTGGTGCTCCTCGACCACGTCGTACACGGAGACGATGGCGGGGCTGTGCAGGCGGGCCAGCGCGCGGGCCTCCCGCAGCACCCGCGCCCGGATCGCGTCGCGCTCGTTCTGCGCCCCGGCCATCGGGACGAGGATCTCCTTGATGGCCACCGGCCGCTGGAGTAGTTCGTCCTCACCGCGCCAGACGACGCCGGCTCCACCACGCCCAATGGGCGTGTCGAGACGGTAGCGCTGAGCTACGTAACGAGGCGTGCCGTGCCGAGAGGTGTCCGGGGGCACGCTTGCCGATTTGGCCATCGTGTCAAGTCTGACAGACGGATGGATCCGCGCGCCCGACGGTCGGCGTGTTTCCGGCCGCCGGGAGAGTCGGAAACCCGACGAATGCTGACATCACGGACCGGGCCGGAAGGCGCCGAAGAGCTGGTGCATCAATGCTTGATCCTGCAACCACAGATCCTCCCGGGTATGCCAGTAGAGGGCATATCCGTGGCCGTTGCGAATCNCGCCCCGGTTGAGCACATGCACCATGACCCCGTCCGACCTGCGATACCCGAACTCCCAGTCGGCCTGCTCGGTGCCGTCCCCACCGTCGCTGGGAGCCAGCCGTACGCGCCGATAGTCCTGCACACTCCGAACGAAACCGGCCTCGTTGTGTTGCCAGTCACCGATCGCGGAGGTGTTTGCCCGACTGACGCTACCGACCCGCAGGAACGCTCTGGTAGCCGGGTCCACGAAATCGACGTTTCCGGGGCCGCCGGGGCCCTGCTGGCGCTGCCAGGTCGACGGGTAGGCCACCGACCAGCCGCCCTCGGGATCCACATAGGAGACCCAGCCCGGGGGTGCGGTGGCCGGGGTGGTGTCCCGGGCCACCGGATCGGCGGCTCCGGCCGGCGGGTCGGCCGGGCGGACGCTGGCCGCGCCGCTCGCCGCCGCGGTCCCCCGGCCTCCGGGTGTCCCGGCGGTGGCGCCGGGGCCCGGACCGGTCGACCCCACGGGTGCGCCGGCCCCGCCGCGCCCGGCGGCGACACCGGTGGCCCCGGAGCTCCCCCCGCCGCTGATCAGGACCAGGATCGCGATGATGATCGCCGCGGCCAGCACGGCGAGCGCCGACACAGCGACGAGGCGGCGGCGCGGATCGGCTTCGCGGCCCGCAGTCCGACTGCCACCCGCCGGCCCTGCCGGCGTGGACTGCCCGTCGCCCGGGTCGCCCGCCCTGCCGGCCGCGGGGCTGCCGGGAGACGCGGGGCTGCTGGGAGACGCGGGGCTGCCGGGAGACGACGGCGCCGCGGGGACGGCCGGCGCCGCGGGGGAGACCGGCGCCGCGGGGGAGACCGGCGCCGCGGGGGAGACCGGCCTGATCCGCTGCGGGATGCCTCCGCCGGCCGTGCGGGTCCCGACCCCCTCTGCGGCGCCGGCCGGCCCCACCGGCCTGATCGGAGCAGCGGGCCGGGCGGTCGTCGGGGCCGTCTGGGCGCCGCGCCGCGCCGCCGCCGCGGGGGGCGCGGAATCGGTCGCGAGGGCGGCGGGGCCGGCCGCGGTGCGCGGTCGGGTCCACGGCTGGCCGAACCGTCCGCGGCGCGTCGCGGCGACGGGTGCGGTCGGAGCCGTCGCCGCCCGGCCTGCGCCCGCGTTCCCGGCGGCCGCGCCGTCGGACGTCGTCGCAGCCGCGAGGCCAAGGCCCGGGGAGGTCGAGAGCGGATCATCACTCGCGCCGGGCGTACCACCGGCGGCAGCGGCGGTGTCCCAGGGTTCCTCGTGTCCGGCCTCGGCCCCACCAGCGGACTCAGTGCCGGCCCCGGCACCGCGACCGACCAGTCGCGCCCGCGCCGGGATCCCGCCGAGCGCCCGCATCCGGTCCATCGAACGCATGCGCTCGAGCGGGCTGGTCAGGCGAGTCCGCATCGGCTGCGCGCGCACGGGTGCGGGGGAGGCGGCCGCCACAGGTCCCGGCAGCGGTCCCACCGACTGCACCGGGGCCGCCGCTGGTGGGGGATCCTCGGCCGGACCGGGCGTCGGCGCCTGCCCGGCGGCGCCGGGCGGTAGCGTCCCGGCTGAGCCCGAGGGGTCGGCGTCGAGCGCAGGCCGGGTCGCCGGGACCTCCGCCGGTCCGGTCTCGGCTGGTCCGGTTCCGGCCGTGTCGGTCGGTGGTCCCGTGTCGGTCCGTCCCGCCTCGGTCCGTCCCGCCTCGGTCCGTCCCGCCTCGGTCGGGGCTGCGCCGGTCCGGGTTGTCTCAGTCCCGGCTGTCCAGACCTCGGCGAAGCCGGTTCCGACGGGCTTCAGCCCGTGGGTCCCGCTCGCGAAGGTCCCGCTCGCGAAGGTCCCGCTCGCGAAGGTCCCGCTCGCGAAGGTCCCGCTCGCGAAGGCCTCGGTCGCGAAGGTCTCGGCCGGAACGGTGTCCGTGCCTGCGCCGGGCGGGTCGGCGGTGCCGCCCGCAGGCGCGGAGAGCGGCACGGCGGCCGATTCGATGATTCCCGCGGAGGAGACCGTCGGTACGCCGATCACCGATGCCGGGGGCGCCGATGCCGCGGCCGTCAGTTCGGAATACCCGGGGACGGTGGCGCCGGTCGAGGATCTCACGGGCGTCACGGTCGAGGCGGGCGCGATGGATTCCGCGACATCGGGGNGTTTCGTGGCCTGCGTCTCGCCAATCTCGTCCCGATGGCTTTCGGCCGCGCCGTGTTGCTCGACTGCGATGCTTTCATCGTCAGTGCTGTGTTTTTTGGTTGCTTTCGATCGTTCGCGAGGGGGACCGGTGTCCTTGCCGGGAGGGTGGGGCGGGTCGTCGCCGGGAGCCTCGTCGATCAGCGGCCGCGAGCCGTGGCCGGGTGAATCATCGCCGTCACCCGGCTCATCCAGGGCGCGTGCATCGTCCCCGTCGTGGGCATGACCCGCATCATCGGGATCGGCTCGGCGGTGCGGATCGTCCGTGCCCTGCGGGATGGTCTCCTCGCGGAGTCCGTCGACCGTGTCGACGGACTCGCGACGGTCGGCCGGGTCGGGCGGCGTGGGCAATAGCGGCGTGGTGGGGGCGGTGCGGGCCGGTGGGCGCGGCCGGGCGGGGCGCGTCGGCCGGCCTGTCCGGGAGGAGCGCCGCTCGCCGCCGCGCTCCAGGATTTCGCGCAGCCGCTTGCGCACGATGGACAGCGGGGGACGGCTCAGCCCGTGCGGCGCCATCAGATCGTCGATCACCGGCGCCAGCGGGCCGGCGAGGCGGAAGGGCTGGCGCCGTCCCTGCATGAGCGCGGCGAGCACCGAGATCGGGTCGCCGCCGGCGAAGGGTGGACAGCCCTCGACCGTGGTGAACAGCGTGGCGCCCAGCCCCCACCGGTCACCGGCGGCGTTGCCCGCGTCCCCGCGGGCCCNTTCGGGCGGCAGGTAGGCCGGCGAGCCGAGCACCATCCCGGTGCTGGTGAGCCGGGGATCACCGTGGCTGACCGCGATCCCGAAGTCCGTCAGCCGGGCCCGACCGTCGGGGGTGACCAGCACGTTGCTGGGCTTGACATCCCGGTGGACGATCCCGAGTCGGTGCGCCGCCTCCAGCGCGTAGGCCAGACTGATGCCGATTCGGCAGGCCTCTTCGACCGGCCTCGGGCCGTGGTCCGCGATGATCCGCGACAGGGACTGACCCTCTACGTATTCCATGACGATCCACGGCAGGTCGCCGTCGTCGATGACGTCGAGCACGGAAACCGCCCCCGGGTGGTGCAGCCGTCCGGCGGCGCGCGCCTCGCGCAGCACCCGTTCCCGCGCTCGGTCGCGTTCCAGACCACTCTCGGTGATCGGTAGCCGGACCTCCTTGACCGCGACAACCCGCTGGAGCAGCTCGTCAGTGGCCCGGTGCACGACGCCGAAGCCGCCCTGCCCGAGGACGCCGTCGAGCCGGTAGCGCCCTCCGACGAGGGCTACCGCCTCGGCCGGACCTGGGTCGTCCGGGGACTCGCCTGCCATCCCTTCGTCCCTTCCCGATCGCCAGTGAGGCTCGCGTCCATGGGATCACACAGGTGCCGGCCCGCGAAGGTCGGGCATGNTGGCGTCAGCGCCCGATCGGACCACGGACTCCGACGAGAACACGAGGTGGCGAGATCAAGGGGTGCGGCGAGACCGAGGGATGTCGCGAGACCGAGGGGTGTGTCGAGACCGAGGGGTGCAGGGACATGGGGTGGAGTGTGGACGACAGAAGCTGGGAACGGCTGCGGAACGCCGCTGTCCGTGTCGCGCAGAGTGCCTACGCTCCGTATTCGGGCCTGCGGGTCGGCGCCGCCGCGCTGGTCGTCGACCGCCCGGACGCCGACGGCCGCACCACCGGGGACGAGCCGTGGATGGTGGTCGGCTGCAACGTCGAGAACGCCTCGTACGGCCTCACGCTGTGCGCCGAGTGCGGCCTCGTCTCGGCGTTGCACGCTCGGGGCGGCGGCCGCCTGTTGGCGTTCGCGTGCGTCGACGCGGACGGGCGGCCGCTGGCGCCCTGCGGTCGCTGCCGTCAGCTCCTCTACGAGCACGGCGGTCCGGATCTGCTGGTGGCCACCGCCGGCGGGATACGCCGGCTGGCCGAACTACTTCCCGGCGCGTTCGGTCCGCTCGACCTGCCGGACCCGCCCGATCTGCCGGACCCGCCCGATCTGCCCGACCCGCCCGACCTGCCCGACCCGCCGGAGCCCGCGACCGCGGCCGACGCGCCACCGCAGGCCGGCTCCCCCGCCGGTGCCACCCCGTTCGGCGGATCGGGGGCGTCGTGAGCGCCGACTTCGACGTCGTCGACCTCATCCGGGCCAAGCGTGATGGCCGCTCGCTGCCGCTCGAGGCCGTTGACTGGCTCATCGACGCCTACACCCACGGCTGGGTCGCGGACGAGCAGATGTCGGCCTACCTGATGGCGGTGGTGTGGCGCGGGATGTCCCCGGCCGAGCTCGATCGCTGGACCGCCGCGATGATCGCTAGCGGCGAGCGGCTGGACCTGACGGGGGTCGGCCGTCCCACCGTGGACAAGCACTCGACCGGCGGGGTCGGCGACAAGGTCTCGCTGGTGCTGGTTCCGCTGGTCGCCGCGTGCGGCGTCGCCGTCCCGCAACTGTCGGGACGGGGCCTCGGGCACACCGGCGGGACGCTGGACAAGATGGAGTCGATCCCGGGCTGGCGTGCCGACCTGCCGGTCGAACGGATGCGCCGCCAGCTTGCCGAGGTGGGCGCGGTGATCTGCGCCGCCGGGGCCGGGCTGGCTCCCGCCGATCGCCGGCTCTACGCGTTGCGTGACGTCACCGGGACGGTCGAGTCGATCCCGCTCATCGCCTCGTCGATCATGAGCAAGAAGATCGCCGAGGGAACGTCCGCGCTGGTCCTCGACGTGAAGGTCGGCTCGGGTGCGTTCATGACCTCGCTGGACGACGCCCGGGAGCTGGCGCGGACCATGGTCGGGCTCGGCGCGGCCGCCGGCGTCCGGACCGAGGCGGTGCTGACCCGCATGGACCACCCGCTGGGGCGCACCGCCGGCAACGCGCTGGAGGTCACCGAGGCGGTCGACACGCTGCGCGGCGGCGGGCCGAAGGACCTGGTGGAGGTCACCGTCGCCCTGGCTCGGGTGATGATCGAGCTGGCCGGCGCGAGGCGGGCGGACGGAGCCGGCGGGGCGCCGACGGCCCGTGATCCGGCCGAGGTGCGGGCGGCCCGCGATCCGGCCGAGGTGCTGGCGGCCGGGGACGCCTACCCGGTGTGGCGGGCGATGGTCGCGGCGCAGGGCGGCGATCCCGACGCGGTCCTGCCGCGGGCGACCCACGTCGAGACCGTGCCCGCACCCGCGTCCGGCTACCTGGCGAATCTGGACGCCCGGGCGGTCGGCATCGCGGCCTGGCGGCTGGGCGCGGGGCGGGCCCGCAAGGAGGACGCGGTGTCCGCGGCGGCGGGCGTGCGCTGGCGGGCGGGCATCGGCGACCGGGTCACCGCCGGGGAGCCGCTGCTGGAGCTGCACACCGACGATCCGAAGACCCTCGGCCGCGCGCTGGCCGCACTCGCCGGCGCGGTGACGGTCACCCCGCAGCCGCCGCCTCCCACCCCGCTCGTCCTCGACCACCTCCCCGCCTGAGCACGTCGGCGGAGGCGGAGGCGACCCGGCCAACGCGGCGTCGCGGTTCTGTCGGACCCGTGGCCTACGGTCGGCGCAGGAGACGGAGGAGCCGATGACGAACGACGCACCGCCCGGCCCGATCACGGTCGACGAGATCCNCCGGGTGCCGAAGGTCCTGCTGCACGACCACCTCGACGGCGGGCTGCGGCCGGCCACGGTGGTCGAGCTCGCCGACGAGACCGGCTACCGGGACCTGCCGTCCACGGACGCGCACGCGCTGAGCACCTGGCTGCGGGGAGGGGCGCACAGCGGCTCGCTGGTGCGCTACCTGGAGACCTTCAGTCACACCGTCGGCGTGATGCAGACCCAGGAGGCGATCCGGCGGGTGGCGCGCGAGTGCGCCGAGGACCTCGCGGCCGACGGTGTCGTCTACGCCGAGGTGCGGTTCGCTCCCGAGCTGCACGTCGAGCGGGGCCTGTCGCTGGACGCGGTCGTCGAGGCCGTCCTCGACGGCTTCCGCGCGGGCGCCGCCGGTACGCCGCTGCGCATCCGCGCGCTGCTCACCGCGATGCGTCACCAGGCCCGTTCGCTGGAGATCGCCGAGCTTGCGGTGCGCTGGCGGGACGCCGGGGTGGTCGGTTTCGACATCGCCGGCGCCGAGGCGGGCAACCCGCCGACCCGGCACCTTGACGCCTTCCAGTACATCCAGCGGGCGAACGGGCACTACACCATCCATGCGGGCGAGGCGTTCGGGCTGCCGTCGATCTGGGAGGCGGTCCAGTGGTGCAACGCCGACCGGCTCGGCCACGGGGTGCGCATCGTCGACGACATCACGGTCGATCCGGACGGTAAGGCGATCCTCGGGGATCTCGCCAACTACGTGCGCGACGTCCGGGTACCGCTGGAGATGTGCCCCACCTCGAACGTGCACACGGGCGCCGCGCCGAGCATCGAGCGCCATCCCATCGCCCTGCTGCGTCGGCTGNACTTCCGGGTCACGGTGAACACGGACAACCGGCTCATGAGCGACGTGTCGCTGTCGAGCGAGTTCGCGACGCTCGTCGACGTCCACGGCTACGACTGGTCGGACATCCGCTGGCTCACCCTGAACGCGATGAAGTCGGCCTTCCTGCCCTTCGACGAACGTCTCGACCTGATCAACGATGTCATCAAGCCCGGCTACGCGCCCTACGTCCGTGAGGAGCTCGCCCGATGAGCACGAGCGTGGCAGGAACCGAGCCGCCCGGCACCCAGGCGGCGCCGGCCGGCCCGATCCCGAACCGGCCCGCCCCCGCGGCCCCCGCGGCCCCCGCCGCCCCCGTGGCCGCCGTGGCCGGAGCCGACGGCCGGGCGCGTTGCCCGTGGGGCCTGTCGGCGCCGGAGTACGTCGAGTACCACGACCAGGAGTGGGGCCGCCCGGTCCGGGACACGGTGGGCCTGTTCGAACGCCTCACCCTCGAGGCGTTCCAGTCCGGGCTGTCGTGGTTGACGATCCTGCGCAAGCGGCCGGCGTTCCGGTCGGCCTTCGCCGGGTTCGACCCGGGGGTGGTCGCCGGGTTCGGGGCCGCCGACGTCGAGCGGCTGCTCGGCGACGCCGGCATCGTGCGTAACCGCCGCAAGATCGAGGCCACGATCGTCAACGCCCGGGCGGTGCTCGCCCTCGACCGGCCGCTGCCCGAGCTGATCTGGTCGCACCGGCCGCCGCGGCGAGCCAGGCCGGCCACCCTCGCCGACGTCCCGGCGAAGTCCGCCGAGTCGGTGGCGCTGGCGAAGGGGCTGCGCGCGGCCGGCTTCGTGTTCGTCGGCCCGACCACCGCCTACGCGCTCATGCAGGCCTGCGGTCTCGTCGACGATCACCTGGCGGACTGCTGGGTGCCGCACGTGCCCGAGTAACCACATCTCGGGGTGGGGTCGGCCCGGGTCGGATCAGGTGGGGAAGCCGGCGAGGACGTCGGCGGAGGCGGACAGCCCGAGGCGGGTCGCGCCGGCCTCGATCATGGCCATCGCCTTCTCCGCCGTCCGGATGCCACCGGAGGCCTTGATCCCGAGGCGTCCCCCCACCGCTTCGGCCATCGCCCGCACCGCCCGCACGCTGGCTCCCCCGGNCGGGTGGAATCCGGTCGACGTCTTGACGAACTCGGCCCCGCCGGCCTCCGCCGCCCGGCAGGCCGCGATGATGTTCGCATCGGGCAGCAGCGCCGTCTCCAGGATCACCTTGAGGATCACGTGCGGCGGCACCGACAGGCGGACCTCGGAGATCTCGGTCTCGATCGCCCGCCAGTTCTCGTCCATCGCGTTGGCGATGTCGATGACCATGTCGATCTCGGTCGCGCCGTCCGCGACGGCCCGACGGGCCTCCTCGGCCTTGATGACGGTGAGATGCGTGCCGTGCGGAAAACCGATCACCGAGGCGACGGCGAAGGCGGGCTCGGCTTCGCGGCTGCCGCGGTACGTGCTCGCCGCGGCGAGGTAGACGTGGGTCGGGGCCACACAGACCGCGCCGACGCCCAGCTTGGCGGCCTCGGCGCACAGCGCGAGCACCTCCTCGTCGGTCGCGGCCGGGGCCAGCAGCGTGTGGTCGATCAGCCGGGCGACCTCGGCCCGCCGCAGGGTGGGCCGGGCGCCCTCGGCCGAGGTGGGGGAGCCGTCCCCCGGTTCCTCGGCGGGACGGTCGGGTCCGGCGGGATCGGTTGTCATACGTTGCATCATTGCCGATCCCGTCCCGCGCTCGAGGAGTCAGTCCGTGCATCTGCACGTCGTGGACCATCCCCTGGCGGCCTCGTCGCTCACCGTGCTCCGTGACGAGCGCACGCCGCGCTCCCGTTTCCGGCCGACCCTGCACGACCTCGCCACGATGCTGGTCTACGAGGCGACGCGGGCGCTGCCGACCATGCCCGTGACGGTGACGACGCCGCTGGCGNCGACGACCGGGGTGCGGCTGGCCGCCGAGGTGGTCCTCGCCCCGGTGCTGCGCGCCGGCCTCGGCATGCTGCCCGCGGCGCTCGACCTGCTCCCCGACGCCCACACCGCCTTCATCGGCCTGGCCCGGGACGAGACCACGCACCGACCCGCCGTCTACCTGGAGGCGGTGCCCGCCGACCTGACCGGCCGGCCCGTGCTGCTGCTCGACCCGATGCTCGCCACCGGCGGTTCGGCGTTGCACTGCCTGCGGCTGCTGCTCGACCGCGGGGCGCGGGGCATCACGGTCGTCGCGGTCGTCGCGGCGCCGGAGGGGCTGGCGGCGCTGGAGTCCGGCCTGCCGGCCGCGGCGGCGGCGGAACTGACGGTGGTGACCGCGGCCGTCGACGAGCGGTTGAACGACACCGCCTACATCGTCCCCGGGCTCGGCGACGCCGGCGACCGGATCTACGGCGAGATGTGAGGCGCTGTCGGCGGTCGGCCTGGGAGCGCGATGCGCGGTCCGGCGGTTATCCGAGGCGGGCGATCAGATCATCGATGGCAACGGTCAGCTCGGCCAGCCGGGACCGGGCCCGCTCGCGGGCCGCCGCGACGGCGGTGGCCGCGCCGGCCGCCACCGGCTCGACAACCTCGAGATACACCTTCAGCTTCGGTTCGGTCCCGCTCGGCCGGAAGGTCACCCGGTCGTCGCCGAGGAACAGGACGAAGACATCGGCCGCCGGCAGGACGCCCTCCGCCGGCAGGACGCCCTCCGCCGGCAGGACGCCGTCGCTGAGCAGGTCGCGCCGGCCCGTCACCGCGCGGTCCGCGAGCCGCGGCGGGGGCTGCGAGCGCAGCCTCCGCATCGCCGTGGCGATCCGGGTGACGTCGGTGAAGCGGACCGAGCGCTGCCCGGTCTCGTGCACGCCGATCCGCGCCGCCAGCTCGTCGAGAAGATCCAGCAGGGTCCGGCCGCGCCGCTTCGCGGCGGTGGCGATCAGCGCGACGGCCAGCGCCGCGGTGATGCCATCCTTGTCCCGCACCAGATCCGGGACGAGGGCGTAGCCGAGCGCCTCCTCGTAACCGAAGACGAGCTCCGGATCCGCTCGCATGATCCACTTGAAGCCGGTGAGCGTCTCGCGGTAGGTGACACCGGCGCACCGCGCCAGCGCGCGCAGGCCGGACGAGCTGACCAGGGTGGTCGCCACCGGGCCGGGCCGGCGGCGGAGCACCTGATCGGCGAGGAGCAGGCCGATCTCGTCGCCGGTGAGCAGCCGTCCGCCCACCGCGACGGCGCAGCGGTCCGCGTCGGGGTCGGTCGCCAGCACCAGATCCGCGCCGATGCGTTCACCGAGAGCCAGCGCCCGGTCCATCGCGCCCGCCTCCTCCGGATTCGGCCAGGGGACGGTCGGGAAGTCCGGATCGGGCGCGGCCTGCTCGTCGACGAGTGTGGCAGCCGCGAGCCCGGCGGCGGCGAAGACGGCGGCGAGGGTCTGGGCGCCGACCCCGTGCAGCGGGGTGTACGCGACGATCGCCTGCACGGGTTCGGGCTCACCCGGGTCGGCCGTCGGCGCCGAGTCGGCCGTCGGTGCCAGGTCGAGGACCGCCGCCACGGCGGCGTGGACGTAGTCCTCGACGATCCGTCCGTCGAGCCGGCGCCAGGTCTCGGCCAGCGGGATCGCGGCGGCCGGACCGGCGGCGGCGATGCGCCGTTCGATGTCGGCGTCGGCAGGGGCGACGAGTTGCGCGCCGCGTCCCGGGTCCGGTTCGGCGCCGCCCAGGTACACCTTGTAGCCGTTGTCGGCGGCCGGATTGTGGCTGGCGGTGACCATCACACCGGCGTCGGCCCGCAGGTGACGCACGGCGAAGGCCAGTACCGGTGTGGGCAGCGGCCCGGGCAGGACCAGGGCCCGCAACCCGGCCCCGGCGACGACCCGCGCGCTGTCCAACGCGAACGCCTCGCTGCGGTGCCGGGCGTCATAGCCGATGACGACCAGGGCAGCCGCGGCCGGGTTGCCGCCCCCCGCCCCTGGCCCCGAGCCCGTCGCCGCCCCTGAGCCCGCCGCCGTGGCACGCAGCCAGGCGGCCAGGCCTGCGGCGGCCCGGCGCACCACGGCCGTGTTCATTCCGCCGGGCCCGGCGCGCAGCGGCCCGCGCAGCCCCGCCGTCCCGAACCGCAATGGCGCCCGAAACCGGTCGTCGAGTTCGTCGAGCGCCGCCGGGTCGCGGACGGCCTCGGCGCACAGCCGGGTCAACTCGGCCCGGTCCGCGGCGTCCGGGTCGTCGGCGAGCCAGGCCCGGACCCGTCCGGCCAGCGGATCGGGCAACTCCGGCGGCAGGGCGGTGGCCGGCACCGTCACGATCTCGCCGTCCCTAGAGGCGGGCAGCGACGTCGGCGAGCAGGACCCCCATGCGCTCCGCCGCAGCCGCCCCGGCGGCCAGCACCTCCAGGTGGTTCAGCGGCTCCCCGGTCATGCCCGCCGCGAGGTTGGTCACCAGTGACACGCCCAACACCTCGGCGCCGGCGGCCCGGGCGGCGATCGTCTCGTGCACCGTCGACATGCCCACCAGGTCGGCGCCCAGCACCCGCAGCATCCTGATCTCCGCGGGCGTCTCGAAGTGTGGTCCGGGCAGGCCGGCGTAGACGCCCTCGGTCAGCGACGGGTCGACCTCGCGGGCCAGGGCGCGCAGCCGTGGCGAGTAGGCGTCGGTCAGATCGGTGAAGGCGGGTCCCACCAGCGGTGACCGCCCGGTGAGGTTGAGATGGTCGGCGATGAGGACCGGCTGGCCGATGGTCATGTCGGCGCGCAGCCCGCCGGCCGCGTTCGTCAGCACGATCGTCGACGCGCCCGCGGCGCAGGCCAGCCGCACTGCGTGCACCACCCGCGACAGTCCGTGGCCCTCGTACGCATGTACCCGGCCCAGGTAGACGAGCAGCCGGCGGCCGTCGAGGCGCAGCGAGTGGGCGACCGCCCGATGACCGGGCACCTCGGTGCCCGGGGGGAAGCCCCCGAGCTCGGCGAAGGTGACCTCGGTGACCTTCTCCGCCCGCCGCGCGAGCACGTCCGCGGCCGGGCGCCACCCCGAGCCCAGCAGAATCGCCACGTCGTGCCGCCCGGCCCCGGTCAGCTCCGCCAGCCGCGCGGCCGAGGCCGCCGCGTTCGGTTCCTCCGCCTGCTCCCGCACCCGGCGACTGTACGGGGTGCGTGGGGGAGACTGGCCTCCGTGCCCCTGTTGCCGTCCCACCGCCGGCTCCCGTCCGTGCCGCTGGAGTCCGGTGAGTTCACCGAGGTCGTGTTGCGTGGACGGCTGACCGACCCCGGCGGGCCGGGGCGGCTGACGTCGAAGGTGGAGACCTTCGTCGGCCACCGGGTCGGCGCCTCCCGGTGGATCGTGCTCACCGACAGGCGGCTCCTCGTCGTCGCGCCGTTCCCGCGAGAGGGCGACTGGTTCGACGTCGTGTTCGACCGTCGCGAGGTGAGCGCCTCCCGCGGGGTCAAGCATGGCGACGTCATCACGGTGGAACTCAGCACGCCCCGCGGACGCCAGGTCCTGCGCGTCCCGGCTCGGCTGCGGACCGAGGCCGGCCGCTTCATCCGCGCGCTGCGTCGCTAGTCGGTGGTTGCGCGTGCCGGACGACCGGGACCACCTTCTCGCGTGGGTGCGCGACCTGACGCGAGGCGCGGCGGCCTGACCGGACCGTGGCGACGCAGCGGCCGATAGGGTCGGGACGGGATCCCGCGGCGGGCGTGACGATATCGCCACAGCACAGGCGTGACACCGCGCCCGGTGGGCCGAACCGGACAGCGATGGGAACAACGGACCGATGACTACAACCCAGCCGGCCACCGGCAAGCTACCGATCCCGGAGCCGGGGGTCTCCGCGGCCAGTGGGCAGCGTACGGCCATGCGCACCCACCTGTGCGCTGACCTGCGGGCGGATCACGTCGGCCGGACCGTGTCGGTGTGCGGCTGGGTGGCGCACCGCCGCCAGCACGGGCAGTCGCTGACCTTCGTCGACCTGCGAGACCACTCCGGCCTCCTCCAGGTCGTCGTCGACGGATCCGTCGACGTCCGCTCCGAGTACGTGCTGCGCGTCACCGGCACGGTGGCCATCCGGCCGGAGGGCACGGCGAACCCGGCGCTGGCGACCGGGGAGGTCGAGCTGCGCGACTGCGCGGTCGAGGTCCTGTCGGTCGCCACCCCGCCGCCGTTCCCCCTCGACGACCGGGCCGACGCCGTCGACGAGTCCACCCGGCTGGCCTACCGCTACCTCGACCTGCGCCGGGAGCGGATGCAGCGCAACCTGCGGACGCGCTCCGCGGTGCTGGGCGCGATGCGCACCGTCCTGGCGCCACTCGACTTCGTCGAGGTGGAGACGCCGCTGCTGATGCCGTCGACGCCGGAGGGCGCCCGGGAGTTCATCGTCCCGTCCCGGCAGTTCCCGGGGAGCTTCTACGCCCTGCCGCAGTCGCCGCAGTTGTTCAAGCAGTTGCTCATGGTGGGCGGGACCGACCGCTACTTCCAGTTCGCGCGTTGCCTGCGGGACGAGGACCTGCGCGCCGACCGGCAGTACGAGTTCACCCAGCTCGACCTCGAGATGAGCTTCGTCGACCAGGACGACGTGCTCGACGTGATCTCCGCCGCGGTGCTGGCCGCGGCGCGGGCGGTGCGGACCGACGCCGTGCCGCCGATCGAACGGATCACCTGGCACGAGTCGATGAACCGCTTCGGTGTCGACAAGCCGGACCTGCGGTTCGACCTGGAGCTCGTCGAGCTCACCGCGATCTTCGCCGGCAGCGGCTTCAAGGCGTTCGCCGGCGCCGAGGCGATCAAGGGCATCCGGGTGCCCGGTGGCTCGGCCGCGCACAACCGGCGCCGATTGGACGATCTCACCACGCGGGCCAAGTCGCTGGGGGCCAAGGGCCTGGTGTGGATGCGGGTGGGCGCCGGTGGCGCGCTGGAGTCGCCGGTGGCGAAGTTCCTCTCGGCGGACGAACTCGCCGGGATCGTCGCCGCGACCGACGCCGTCGAGGGCGACCTGCTGCTGCTGGTCGCCGACGAGTGGGCGACCACCTGCGAGGTGCTCGGGCAGCTCCGCAACGACCTTGGCCGCCCGCCGGCCGGGCAGGGGCCGCTGCGGTTCGTGTGGGTGGTGGACTTCCCGCTGTTCGTCGGCATCGACCCGGCCACCGGGCGGCCGAAGCCCGGGCACCACCCCTTCACCCGCCCGCATCCCGACGACATCGCGAAGCTCGAGAGCGAACCGCTCGCGGTGCGCAGCCGCGCCTACGATCTGGTGCTCAACGGCTGGGAACTCGGGTCCGGTTCGATCNGGATCCACGAGAGCGCCCTGCAGCAGCGCATCTTCGGCCTGCTCGGGATCACCCCCGAGGAGGCGAACGCACGGTTCGGCTTCTTCCTCACCCCCTTCGGCTACGGCGCGCCGCCGCACGGCGGTTTCGCGGTCGGCATCGACCGGTTGGTCGCCATCCTGGCGGGTGAGGAGAACATCCGTGAGGTCATCGCCTTCCCGAAGACCCAGTCCGGTCTCGACCCCCTGACCGGGGCTCCCACCCAGGTGACCGACCGTCAGCTTCGTGAGCTGGGCGTACGGGTGATTACCCCGGCCACCCCGGCCACCCCGGCCACCCCGGCCACCCCGGGCGGTGATCGGGGGTAGGAACGGCTCGAATGGGTAATCAGCTCCTGCTGTCCGTGAGCCGAGCGGAACGGTGACGGCTGCCCGACACCGGCATCGGCCCCGATCCGAGGAGCCCAGGTGCAGATTCCCTTCTCGTCCTCGACGAGCTCCAGTCTCGGCATCGAGTGGGAACTGCAGCTCGTCGACCAACAGTCCCGCGAGCTGCGCGGGGAGGCCACCGTCATCCTCGACGAGCTGCGGGCGAAGGCCGGCGAGCGGGAGGCGGCGAAGGCGAAGCACGAGCTGTTCGAGTCGACCGTCGAGGTCATCACCGGAGTCTGCGGATCGGTGGGGGAGGCGACCGCCGACCTGGCCGGCACGGTGTCGCTGCTGCGCGACCTGGCGGAGCGGCGCGGGGTCGGCCTGATGTGCAGCGGTACCCACCCCATCAGTGACTACGCCGGGCAGCGCATCACCGACGACAACCGGTACTCGCGGCTGGTCAGCCAGATGCAGTGGCTGGCCCGCCGGCTGCTCATCTTCGGCGTCCACGTCCACGTCGGGGTCCGGTCCCCGGACAAGGCCATGCCGATCATGAACGCCCTGATGGTGTACATCCCGCACTTCCTCGCCCTGTCCGCGTCGTCGCCGTTCTGGCTGGGCGGGGACACGGGCCTGGCCTCGTCGCGATCCCAGGTGTTCGCCAGCCTGCCCACCGCGGGCCTGCCCTACCCGCTGGAGGACTGGCCGCGGTTCGAGTCCTTCATGGAGACGCTCATCGCGGCGGGGACGATCGAGACGATCCGGGAGGNCTGGTGGGACATCCGGCCACATCCCAACTTCGGCACCGTCGAACTGCGGATCTGTGACGGGCTGCCGACGCTGCTGGAGGTCGGGGCCGTTGCCGCCCTCGCGCAGTGCCTCGTCGACCGGATGAACACCCAGATCGACCGCGGGTACCGGCTTCCCACGCCGCAGCGGTGGCTGGTGCAGGAGAACAAGTGGCGGGCGGCCCGTTACGGCCTCGACGCGCAGATCCTGATCGACGGTCGCGGCGGGGTGCGGTCGGTCCGCGACGACCTCGTGGACCTCGTGGAGGATCTGCTCCCGGTCGCCCACCGGCTGGGCTGCGCGCAGCAGCTCGCCGACGTCCTGGTGATCCTCGAGACCGGGGCGAGCTACACCCGGCAGCGGGCGGTGGCCCGGCGGGCCGATGGAGATCTCACCCGAGTCGTCGATACCCTGCTGGAAGAGATGAATACCGGCCGTCCGGTCGTTGACCGCTAGGTGCGTCGGCGCGGCCCCGACGGCCCGGTATCCGCACACGGCGCGCGTCAGGGCCCGCGCGACGCCCGCAGGGAGGAGCCCGGCCGGCAGATGGAGGCCAACGAGACCGCGGCGGTCGCCCGCTGGGTGACCGCGCATGAATCCGAGCTGGTCGCGTTGCGCCGTGACCTGCACGCCCATCCCGAGCTCGGCCGGCAGGAACAGCGTACGGCCGGGCAGGTGGAGGCGAGGCTGCGCGCCGCGGGGTTGTCCCCGCAGCGGTTGCCGGACGTGCCCGGGCTGTGGTGTGACATCGGGGTCGGGGCGGACCGCGATCCGGCGGCCCCGGTGGTGGTCGTCCGGGCCGACCTGGACGCGCTTCCGCTGCCGGACGTCAAGGACGTCGCGTACCGCTCGACGGTGCCAGGNGTGGCCCACGCCTGCGGGCATGACGTGCACACCACCGTGGTGTTGGGCGTCGGTCTGGCCCTCGCCGAGTACACGCGCACGACCGCGCTGCCGGGCACCGTGCGTCTCGTCTTCCAGCCGGCCGAGGAGCTCATGCCCGGCGGGGCCCTGGACGTGATCGACGCCGGCGTGCTGAAGCCCGCCTCGGCGGCGATCGCCGTGNACTGCGATCCCGCGCTGGACGTGGGCACCATCGGGCTGCGAACCGGGCCGATCACCTCCGCGGCCGACGCCATCGAGATCACGATGGCGGGGCCGGGTGGCCACACCTCGCGACCGCAGAACACGGTCGACCTGGTGTATGCCCTCGCCCGGCTGGCTGCCGACATGCCGGCCGCGCTCGGCCGGCTGGTCGATCCACGGTCGGCGTTGTCCCTCGTCTGGGGGCAGGTGCAGGCCGGCACCGTCGCCAACGCCATCCCCCGTACCGGGCAGCTACGCGGGACCATCCGCACGCTGTCCCGGGAGACCTGGGAGTCCGTTCCCGCCCTCGTGACCCGGGTCGCCGAGCAGCTCGTCGCCCCCTACGGCGCGCAGATCGTGGTCGACTACCGGCGCGGTGTGCCTCCCGTCGTCAACAGCGCGGACGTCGTCGACGTGTTCCAGAGCGTCGTCGACCGCACCCTCGGCCACGGCGCGTCCACCACCGTCGCCCAGTCCCTGGGCGGGGAGGATTTCGGCTGGTATCTCAACCACGTGCCCGGCGCGCTGGCCCGGTTGGGTACCCGCGTTCCGGGGGGCCCCACCTACGATCTTCACCAGGGTGCCTTCGACGTCGACGAGCGCGCTGTCGGCATCGGGGTGCGGCTGCTGGCCGGCGCCGCCCTGGAGCTGCTACGCCGCCCACCGGCCTCCTCCTGACCGCGCTCTGCCGGCTAGGCCGTCGGCCGGGAGCGGAGCTCCTTGACGTAGTCGGCGGGAGCCCCTGCCTTCTCGGCGGAATCGGCGATCATGTCGAGGTACCACCGGGAGGGCAGGCCACCCTCGTAGGAGTTCAGCACATAGGTCCAGGCGAGAGCCTCGCCGTCCAGAGTGGACACCCTGACGCGGATGCGGGTGTACAGGCCGGTGTCCGCGCCCTCCCACACGTCGAGCCGCTCCAGGTCATAGCGGTCGAGGTCGTACAGCAGCACGTACGCATGGCTGCCGGGGGACTCGACGATCGTGGCCAGCGCCCCGTCCCAGCCCACGTTCTCACCGCCGAAGGTCAGGCGCCAACCGTTGATCCATCCAGTGCCGGTGACGGGCGAGTGGGGGGCCCNCTCCTTCATCTGCGCCGGGTCGAGATTGCCGGCGTACGCCGCGTACAAGGTCATCGTCGTCTCTCGGGGTGACGGTGCGTGGCTATAGCTGCTATTTCCGTTTCAAAGTCGGAAGAAGGGTGTCTCGTGGACTTCGCGCCTGTCGGCATCCGTCTGTGATCCTACGGAGCTCTCCGCACCGGGAGGAGCGCAGCCGTCGGGGCGGGGGAAGATGAAAGGAGAAGATGTCGGATCGGGAGGGCACGTGACGCGCATCGTCATTCTCGGTGGAGGGCCTGGCGGCTATGAAGCGGCGCTCGTGGCAGCGTCGCTGGGCGCGACGGTCACGGTCATCGACTCGGATGGGATCGGCGGCGCCTGTGTGCTCACCGACTGTGTTCCTTCCAAGACGCTGATCGCGACGTCGGAGACTATGACCAATCTCGCACTGGCGCCGGGGCTCGGTATCCGCCCGCACGGACTTGGTGCGGGGACCGAACCGGTGCTGCCCGCGGTGGCGTGGGGCATGCGAAGCGGCCTGGACGCGGGTGTCCCCCCGCTCACGCCGCCGGAGGTCGTCAGCGTCGATCCGGAACAGGTGTACGAAAGGGTCCGGGAACTCGCCAAGGCGCAGTCCCTGGACATCGAACGCCGCCTCGAGCGGGAAAAGGTCGAAGTGGTGCACGCGGCCGGCCGGCTGGTCGGGCCNCATGCGATCGAGACGAACACCGGTGAGACCTTCGTGGGCGACGTGATTCTTATCGCAACGGGGGCGAGCCCACGGGATCTTCCGACCGCCCGCCCGGACGGTGAACGCATCCTCACCTGGCGCCATCTCTACGATCTCAAGGAGATTCCGGAGCATCTGGTCGTCGTCGGCTCCGGCGTCACCGGCGCCGAGTTCGNCAGCGCCTACCGGGCGATGGGCGCCGAGGTCACCCTCGTCTCGTCCCGCGAACGGGTCCTGCCCGGCGAGGACCCGGACGCGGCGCGCGTCATCGAGGATGTGTTCGTGCGGCGCGGCATCGAGGTGCTCAACCGCTCGCGCGCCGCCTCGGTCCGCCGCATCGGCGACGGCGTGATCGTTGAGCTCACCGACGGCCGCACCGTCACGGGAAGCCACGCTCTGATGGCAGTCGGGTCCGTTCCCCGCACGAAGGGGCTCGGCCTGACCGATGTCGGTGTTCGCCTCGGTCCCGGCGGGCACGTGAACGTCGATCGAATGTCGCGCACCTCCGTGCCCGGCGTGTATGCGGCAGGCGACTGCACCGGCGTTCTGCCGCTCGCGTCGGTAGCCGCGATGCAGGGCCGGATAGCAATGTGGCATGCCCTCGGGGAGGCGGTGAGCCCGCTGCGACTCGGGACCGTCTCCTCCAACATCTTCACCGAGCCGGAGATCGCCACGGTCGGAGTCACCCAGGTGATGAAGGACACGGGTGCCGTCGCGGCAGAGGTGACCACTGTGCCACTCTCGCGTAATCCTCGCGCGAAGATGATGGGGATCGAGGACGGTTTCGTCAAACTGTTCTGCCGGCCGGGTAGCGGCAGTGTCCTCGGTGGTGTGATTGTCGCCCCGCGCGCGTCGGAGCTCATCCTTTCTGTCTCGCTAGCGGTCGAACATGGTCTCACCGTCGACCAGATCGCACATACCTTCTCCATCTACCCCTCNTTGTCCGGCTCGATCACCGAGGCCGCCAGGGTTCTGCGTCCTCGGGACTTCTTCGCGGGCTTCGACAGCGCAGGGTGAAACCGACCTCGGCCGGCGTCGACCTTCGGTGGAGTGATGGCCGCGGCGGCTCCGGCCGGCGCGTCATCGGCCGGCGCGTCACCGGCCTGCGTCAGCCGTGCTTCCGGCGAGCTACCCGTGGCAGGTGGCGCAGTGTATTCGTTTGCTGAATTCTGGAAGGCGAATGATCCGGGCGGAGGATCCGGCGGGGCAAAGGACGCTGATGCCCCGGATCCGGCTGCCGCGGCTGCGGCTGCGGGCGTGCCGAGGCCGGCATACTGGAATCGCCGTTCGTGCCCTGGGTGGCGGATCTCGACGCGAGTGACTGCCTACGGCTCGACGTACAGATCGCGCGGGAGATCGCGCGCTGGGAGGCCGCCCGGCTGGTCATCCGGGCGAGCCCGGAAGGGCGCACATATCAGGTCGGCCCGGAGCNCCATGACCAGGAATGATCAGTTGCGGGCGCCGATCAGGCGGGGAACCGAGCGGCGTCGATGGCTACTCGTCATCTTCCTCATCGTGCGGCGGAAACACCGGTGGGAAGCCGTGTTGCTCCAGCCGCCGGTTCCGGAAGAATCCGCTGGTGGCGAAGCCCAGCCCCGCCCCGGCGACCAGGAGGAACGCGACCGTCGCCGCGCGGACGACCGCCCCGCCCGGAAGCAGGGCGAAGATCACGGCAAACGGCAGCATCAGAACGAAGGGGCGTGCCGCCTGCCGCATCCGCCAACCAGGGCCGGTCAGATCCCGGGAGATCCACGCGTTGTAGGTGGGAGGAAGCGTCCCACCGAGGAGATAGTGGACACGGCCCGTCAGCGGTGGCTGTTGCGCCACCGCCGGCGGCGCTGCCGTCCCCGTGTCCTGTCCGCGCACCGTTGCGCTGTCTTCACCGCCGTCCATACCCGCAGCTTACGAAGTCGACGGCCGGCAGGAAGACAGCCGACGGGCGGAGAGCCAGATCAGTCCTTGATCTCACAGAGGACGGCACCACTTGTGACCACCGCACCTACGGCAGCGGCCAGACCGGTGACAGTGCCGCCGCGGTGAGCGTTGATCGGCTGCTCCATCTTCATCGCTTCCAGCACGATGATGAGGTCGCCGGCGGCGACCGTGTCGCCGTCGGCGACAGCAACCTTCACGATGGTGCCCTGCATGGGACTGGTCAGGGCGTCACCGGTCACCTTGGCGGCCGCTGCGCCGCGGGCCGACCGTTTGGGCGCGGCGCCACGCGACGCGGTCGACGTCGAAGTGGCGCCGAGCCCGGCCGGCAGCACGACCTCGAGACGCTTGCCGCCCACCTCGACGATGACCGCCTCCCGCGGCTCGGGGGTGGTGTCGACGTCCGTGCCGCCGCTGAAGGCGGGGATGGTGTTGTCGAACTCGGTCTCGATCCAACGGTTGTGGATGCGGAACGGCTCCGCGGCGTCGTCGGGAGCGAAGGCCGGGTCCCGCACGACCGCACGATGGAACGGCAGCGCCGTGGCCATGCCGTCGACAACCATCTCGTCCAGCGCGCGCCGGGCACGCTCCAGCGCCTCCTGGCGGGTGGCGCCGGTGACGATGAGCTTGGCGAGCAGGGAGTCGAAGGCGCCCCCGATCACGCTGCCGCTCTCGACTCCGGAGTCGAGACGCACGCCCGGACCGGCCGGTGAGACGAACGTGGTCACCGTTCCCGGAGCAGGAAGGAAGTTGCGGCCCGGGTCCTCACCGTTGATCCGGAACTCGATGGCGTGGCCGCGGGGAGCGGGGTCGGTGAAGTCGAGTGNCTCACCCTCCGCGATCCGGAACTGCGCGCGGACGAGGTCCACGCCGGACACCTCTTCGGTCACCGGGTGCTCGACCTGGAGCCGGGTGTTCACCTCGAGGAANCTGATCATGCCGTCGCGGGCGACCAGGAATTCCACGGTCCCGGCGCCGACGTAGCCGGCCTTCTTGCAGATCGCCTTGGACGCCTCGTAGAGGGAGGTGAGCTGCTCCGCGGAGAGGAACGGCGCCGGCGCCTCCTCGACGAGCTTCTGGTACCGCCGCTGCAGCGAGCAGTCACGGGTGCCGACGACGACGACGTTGCCGTGGCTGTCCGCGAGGACCTGCGTCTCCACGTGCCGGGGCTGGTCGAGGTAACGCTCCACGAAGCATTCGCCCCGGCCGAAGGCGGCGACCGCCTCCCGGACCGCGCTGTCGAACAGTTCGGGCAGTTCCTCCGTGGTCCAGGCGACCTTGAGCCCGCGGCCACCGCCGCCGAACGCGGCCTTGATGGCGACCGGCAGGCCGTACTGCTCGGCGAAGGCGACGACTTCATCGACGCCGGCGACGGGATCCGCGGTGCCCGGTGCGAGCGGCGCGCCGACGGCCAGCGCGATGTGGCGGGCCGCGGTCTTGTCCCCGAGGCGGCGAATGGCTTCGGGCGGCGGACCGATCCAGGTGAGGCCGGCACCGATCACAGCCTCGGCGAAATCCGCGTTCTCCGAGAGGAAGCCATAACCAGGATGAACCGCATCGGCCCCGGACGACTTGCAGGCATCGAGTATCTTGTCGATGCGTAGATAGGAGTCGCCAGGGGTCGTACCACCCAGCGCGAATGCCTCGTCGGCGACGCGCACGTGCAGTGCGTCGATGTCCGGTTCGGCGTATACTGCGACGCTCGTGTATCCGGCGTCGCGGCATGCACGGGCCACCCGAACCGCAATCTCTCCCCGGTTAGCAATGAGGATCTTACGCACGTTGCTCCCGTCCTCGTCCGGCCTGCCTGAAGTCTAGGCGAGTCGGGCCGCACAGTTCGCTCTCGTTGTGCCCGGATGTGATGCCACAGACATCCCGGCGTCATCTATCTGTTCGGTTACCAGCCAGCCCGGGTGCGTACACCCGGGCTCATCCCGGAGCGTCGCCACGAACCCGCTCCGGTGGCGAGTGGGCGACGCAGTGCCTGAGTGGGATCCGCCCAGGCCGAGCGGACGGGAGACGGACTTTCCACCGGGACCGCGCGNGCTGCCAGAAGCGCGACCACCGCGGCAATCTCTTCGGGTGTCGCGTTCCCACGGATCAAACGCAGCCGGGGCGGGCTGGCCTGTCCGTCGTCGTCCTGGGTCACGGTCCTCTCCTCACTCGACTTCCGGCCACGCGCCGTGCGCGGCCTGCCGTCCATCGTCGTCCCTCGTCGCTCGTCGCGTCGCTCGTCCAGCGGGTGCGCACGTGGGAAGCGGACCGACTGCGTGCCGGCGAGAGTCCGGGGCCGAACTACAGCGGGATGTTGNCGTGCTTCTTCGGCGGCAGGGACTCGCGCTTGGTACNCAGCAGGCGCAGGGCCCGAATGATCTCTCGGCGAGTCTCGGACGGGTTGATCACCGCGTCGAGGTACCCACGTTCCGNCGCGATGTACGGAGTCGCGAAGTGATCGTTGTAGTCCTGGATGAGCTCCGCCCGGCGGCTTTCCGGGGACTCGGCCTTGGCCAGGTCGCGCCGGTAGATGATGTTCACAGCCCCGCGGGCACCCATGACGGCGATCTCGGCGGTCGGCCAGGCGAGGTTGATGTCGGCCCGTAGATGCTTCGACCCCATCACGTCGTACGCGCCGCCATACGCCTTCCGGGTAATGACGGTGACCTTGGGAACGGTCGCCTCGGCGTAGGCATAGATCAGCTTGGCGCCTCGACGGATGATCCCGTTCCATTCCTGGGAGGTACCGGGCAGGAAGCCGGGCACGTCGACCAGGGTCAGCACCGGGATGTTGAAGGCGTCGCAGGTCCGGACGAAACGGGCGGCCTTCTCGCTGGCGTCGATGTCGAGGGTGCCGGCGAACTGCATCGGCTGGTTCNCCACGACCCCGACCGATCGGCCGTCCACCCGCCCGAAGCCGACGATCAGGTTCTGGGCGAACTGAGCGTGGACCTCGAGGAAGTCCCCGTCGTCGACCAGACGCTCGATGATCTGGTGCATGTCGTACGGGGTGTTCGGAGAGTCCGGGATGAAGGTGTCGAGCTCGGGATCGATCTCGGCGGCCGGATCGTCCACCTCGTCGTAGCTCGGGGCGTCGTCGAGGTTGTTCGACGGCAGGAACGACAGCAGCGCCCGCGCGAGCTCCAGGCACTCCGTCTCGTCGGCGGCCTGGAAGTGCGCGACTCCGCTGCGTGAGTTGTGGGTGGCGGCGCCACCCAGCTCCTCCATCCCGACGTCCTCGCCGGTGACCTCTTTGATGACGTCCGGGCCGGTGATGAACATGTGGCTGGTCTGGTCGACCATCAGCGTGAAGTCCGTGATCGCCGGGGAGTACACGGCGCCGCCGGCGCACGGGCCCATGATCAGAGAAAGCTGTGGGACGACGCCCGAGGCCATGACGTTCCGATAGAAGATCTCGCCGTAGAGGCCGAGCGAGACGACGCCCTCCTGGATGCGAGCCCCGCCGGAGTCGTTGATGCCGACGACCGGGCAGCCGGTCTTCAGCGCCAGATCCATGATCTTGACGATCTTCTCGCCGAAGACCTCGCCGAGGCTCCCCCCGAAGACCGTGAAGTCCTGGCTGAACACGCAGATCTGGCGGCCGTCGACCGTGCCGTACCCGGTCACCACGCCGTCGCCGTACGGACGGTTGGCCTGGACGCCGAAGTCGTGCGCCCGGTGCCGCGCGAACGCGTCGGTCTCCACGAACGAGCCCGGGTCGAGGAAGGCCTCGATCCGCTCACGCGCGGTCATCTTGCCCTTGGCGTGCTGGGCGTCTACCGCCCGCTNAGACCCGGCATGGACCGCGTCTTCGTTCACGCGCCGCAGTTGAGCAAGTCGCCCTGCGGTGGTGTGCGGGTCGGGAGCAGAATCCTCGGCGGACGCGGGAAGAGCCATAGGCCGCAGCGTACGACCCCTGTGGGCTCACGTGCGCGACTGTTGTGGAGTTGATCTCATCGATTCGCCGGAATCTGGGGCTCGCCTCCGGTGGGCCGTATCGAAGGTCACAGCACCCCACTTCTGGTACCCCCGGTCGGGTAGTCGGAGCGCCCAGCACGTCGTCGCACTGGCCGACTCGTGGCATCCGGCGCAGATCGGNCGGAGTGAGCTTCGTCTCGCATCGTCCGGACCACAGTGGTGCCGATGCGCGCCCGGCGCCTGCGCGAGCGGGGCGGACCGCTCTGGCAGGCTGTCTGGCGTGAGCTCGACGCCGGACTCCGCTTCCGCGCAACCGCCCCAGAATTCAGCCGTGCCAGCCGTCGATGCCTTCCGAGGCCGGTCACCGAGCGCGGCTGGCGACCGGGGTCCCCTCGATGCCGCGCGGCTGACGGCCGCCGCGGCGGCGGCCGGGCTGGACCTGACCGTGATCCAGGAGATCGACTCGACCAACGCGGCCCTGGCCCGGATCGCGCGGGGGGAGACCAGCGATCCGGCTCTGGTCGGGCTCTCGCGGCAGTGGCGCGAGAGCCCGGGGCCCGGCCTCGCCCCCCTCGGTCGCGCCCCCCTCGGTCGCGGTCTGGTCCTCGCCGCGGAACGGCAGACCGCCGGGCGTGGGCGTCTCGACCGCTCCTGGGTGTCCCGACCAGGCGCCGGTCTGACCGTCTCCCTGCTCATCCGGCCGCGGACCGCGGTTTCCCGGCTCGGCTGGCTGCCGATGGTCGTCGGGACGTCGCTGGTTTCCACGGTCCGAGCCGTCGCCGGAGTGCCCGCCGTTCTCAAGTGGCCCAACGACGTCCTGGCCGAGGGCGGGAAGCTTGCCGGCATTCTGGTGGAGGTCGTTCCGGTGCCGGCGTCCGCGCCCTCGGTGGTCATCGGATTCGGGCTCAACGTCAACGCGGAACCGGACGAGTTGCCCGACCGGTCCACGAGCCTGCTGCTCACCGGCGCACACCCGGCCGCCCTGGACCGGACCGAGCTACTCGCGCGGATCCTCGACGGGCTCGTCAACGCGCTCGCCGCCTGGGAGGCCGATCCCCAGGCGGCCCGCGCCGCCTACCTGGCGGTGTGCGCGACGATCGGCCGGGAGGTCCGCGTCGAGCTCCCGGACGGCTCGGCCGACACCGGCAGGGCAACGGATGTCGATCTCGAGGGACGGCTTGTGGTGGCCGGTCGTGCTTACAGCGCCGGGGACGTCGTCCACCTGCGGTGACCGGCGAGGAGGGCGTGTTCCGACCGCCTGCCGACGGCCGGTGACGGACCCGGGTGTGGCCTGTCGGTGCCGGATGCGACGATCGTCACCGTGGCGTTCCCCGACGACATCCTCACCCAGGACGAAGAGGTTGTCCTGCATCTGCACCCGCACTGGGTCAGCCTGATCGTTCCGGCGCTCTGGACGGTGGTGGCTCTCGTCTTCGCGGTGCTGGGCGTCTTCTTCGCGCCCGGTGGCGTGCTGCAGAAACCCGTCCAGTACCTGGTGCTGCTCCTCNCTCTCGGCGCGATCGCCTACCTCGGGGCGCTGCCCTGGCTGCGCCAGCTCACCACCCACTACGTCGTCACCAGCCACCGGCTCGTGATCCGGGAAGGCCTGATCACCCGCGCCGGGCGGGACATCCCGNTCGCCTGGCTGGTCGGTGCGACGGTGCAGCAGAACGTCATCGACCGCATGCTGGGGTCGGGCAGTCTGATCGTCGAGACGGCCGGTCAGCGCGGCCGGGTCGTTCTGGCGTGCATGCCGCACGCGGAGCGGGTCCAGGAGACCCTCGCGGAGCTCTCGGCGCCGTACCGGCCGCGGAGCTACCCCGACTACTGAGACCACCTCGCCGACCACCTCGCCACAGGTGTTCCTCAGATCGGGTCGTACTCGCGCCACCAGGCCAGGAGCCGGCCCGCATCGGGATCCTCGGTGGCGAAGCCGATCAGCTCGTCGTCCACGGTCCAGAACACCGCGAACCGGCCCGCTGCGGCCGAGCAGAGGAAGGTGCCGCGGCGCCGCGCGCTGTGGGCCCAGCGTTCGACGCTGGTCTGACCCCGGGCGCAGTCCCCGGCGTCGGTGAGCTCCGCCGACCGACGTGCGACGTCGCCCCGCAGCGCAGCGGCGTCCCGGTACCGGAGGACCGACAGCCGTGCCGGCGCCGGGGCCTCGGTTGCGACCCCGGGTGCGCAGGTCAGCGCCGCCGCCACCCCGTCGCCGTCACGGGAGGCGGCCCGGCAGTCGGTGACCGCGAACGGCCGTAGCGAGGCCAGCAACCGGGCGTCCGCCGGATCGAGCGTCACGCTCGGCGCCGGGCTCCCGACCGTGCCGCCGCCGGAGCGGCCGGAACTCGAACCGGCGGTGCTCGGGGCGGGCCGGACGGTCGTGGCGTGATCCGAGCCGCCGCTCACCAGCAGCCCGACGGCGACGCCCGCACCGATGACGATCGCGCCGGCGAGGCCGCCCACAACGGCTCGCCGCCGGCCGCCACCGGTGCCCGCAGCGCGGTGATCCCCGCCCTCGACCGGCGCCCCCCCCGGGTCGTCGACCGGTTCCGGCGAGGTGCTCTCGTCGGAATCCTGCATGCGGCCCGCCCTCCCGAACCCTGTCACTCGGCGACGCTGTCAATCAGCGGCGCAGCGGGTCGAACGAGTGCCACCAGTCGTTCATGCGGGCAGCCGTCGGATCGTCGGCGGAGAAGGCGATGAGGTGGTCGTCGTACGTCCAGAACTCGTAGAACCGGTTCGCGAAGAAGTAGCAGAGGCGGTTGCCGCCGGTGGCCTCGGCCGGCGAGCTCCACCGTTCCGAGCTCTGCTGCCCGTCGTCGCAGTTTCCCTCGTCGGTGTAGAACGTCTCCCGGGCACCGATCTGTCGGTCCAGTGCGGAACGGTTCGGGAAGTGGAATGCGGTGACCTCCATCCCCGAAGGCGTCTTGCAGAGGAGGGTGGCGTCAGCGTAGGCGCTGTCGCTGCGCCCCGGATCGGCGCAACCGGTCATGACGGCGGGATTGAGCAGCGACCGCAGGACGTCCCGCGGATTGCCCCCGGCCCGGCCCGCCGTGCCCGGTGCGGCGGTGGCCGTCCCGGCGCCCGCGGGGCGTCCCTGGGCGGCGGCGGTGACCGACTCGCCGCCGCTGCCCTTGCCCCCGGTGAAGGCGAGGACTCCGAACACGATCACCAGGGCCAGCAGTAACCCGCCGCCCCCGATCAGCAGACGCCGGTCGACCAGCACCTTGTTCCGGTCGGCGTTCCGGTCGGCTCCGGTCCGGTCGGCTCCGGTCCGGAGGGCGCCCTCCCCGGCCCCGCTGGTCGCAGGCTCGGAGCTGTCGGCGCCCTGCGGCGGCAGTCCGGGCAACAGACCCGGCAGGGACGCCGAACGACCCCTGTCCGGGGCCGGCGCGGTGAGGGCGTTGGGAACGGGAAGGGCGTCATCGCGGCCGGGTGCCGCGACCGGGGGAAACCCGTTCGTACCGGCTTCCGCCGGGAACGGGCCGAACGACGCGGGACGGTGGCCTGGCACCGGACGGTACCCGCCGCCAGCCGGCGGCGGGTACCCGCTGATCGGCCCGGGCGGGGGAAAGCCGCCCGGGGGACCGCCGCCGCCCCAGGCAGCGCCGGCGGTCCTGGAAGCGTCGAACGCGCTCGCCTCAGGAACCACCGTCCCGGCAGCGCTGGGCGCCCCCGGGGCGGGGCCTGGGCCGGCCGGCGTGTCGTGGGCGCCGCCGGTGGGTTCGGTGGCCCCACCTCGAGCCCCGAACGGCCCGAGAAAGGCCGTGTCGCCGTCGCCGCCCGGGCGCCCCCCAGGAGCGTTTACCAGGGGGACGGGCCCGGGCTGGGGGCCGGCGGGCGGCCGGACGCCGGGGCGTCCGGGGGAGGTCGAGCCGGGTGGGGTCAGACGGTAGGCGAGGTCGCTGTCGCCCTCCCAGGGCGGGGCCGCGCCACCGGGACCGGGCCCTGGCGGAGCGCCGGCAGGGCCCGGTCCGCCAGGGCCGGAGGCTGGTGCGGGGGCGGCTCCGGGGCCGGCGGGGAACGGCCGTGCCGTGAAGGCGGGATCGGCCGGCGAGGTGGGGCTCCCGGGAAAGCCGACCGGCGGGGGGCCGGGCGTGGACGTCCCGGGCGCCCCTGCCGTGCCGGGTGGGATGGAACCGGGCCTGATCGGTGGAGCGTAGTAGAGCGGACCGGGTGGTCCGGCCAGGCCGCCGGGCGGACCCGGGGGAGCCGGTGGCCCGGGCGGGGGGAAGTCTGTCGGGGCGACCGGCCCGGCCGGACCGGTCCGGGGTGGGGCGGCGGGCGGACCCGGCGGCGACGGCCAGGCGGAGGCTGCGGAGGTCGGCGGACCCGGTGGACCGCCCGGACCGGTCAGGCCACCGAACCGGGGCGGTGCCGACGGGATGGGCGGGCCGGGAGGTTGGACCGGCCCGCGCGTGACGCTGTCGGCTGCTGGGCCGCCGAGCGGAGAGCCGGGCCCCGTGTAGGGCGGCGGCCATGAGACATGCCCGGGCCCGGGGCCCTGCTGCAGCGGGTCCGGGGCCGCGCCCGGCCGGCCCGCGCCGCTCGCCGGGTCGGCCCCGAAGCGGTCGCCGGGTCCCGCCAGGGGAAGCTGCCCGGGAGGGAGGGTGAGTTCGGCGTCGTCGAGGTCCGGGCCCGGGTCCGGACCGTCGCCGAGGCGCGGCCCCGGCGGCGACTGCTCGGGTGAGCGCGGCGTCTCGTCGTCGCCAAAGCCGGGGCTCGGCACGGTTCCTCCCGAGATGGGTGACGGGTGCGGTCCCCAGAGTAGGCGTACCACCCTGCGAATACCGGTGGTATTGGGCTACTGCGCAACAAATGCGGCCCTATCGCTACCCGCCCGGACGCGCGGCAGCAGGCTTGCGGCGCGACGGGGGATCCCGTCAACCGGCCACGCCACGTGCCGTGCTCCGGACACCCCGTTCACGGCCGCCCTCACCGGCGGTCTGAGCTGGGTATACGTCCCGGCCGGATCAGCTCTGCGGCACCGGGTCGAAGCCGCTCCACCATTCATACAAAGCGACGCCGTCGGTTCCGGTCGCCATGAACGAGACCAGCTTGTCGTCGTAGGACCAGAAGATGAAGTGGCTGCTCTGCCGGACTGTGCAGACGGCGGTGCCCTGGGTCTTTCCCTGGTCGAAGTTCCAGGTGAAGACCTCGCTGCCACCGTCCTTGCACGTGCCGCTCGGCGTGGTGACCAGCGCCTTGCGGACATCGACGTCGCTGGTGAGGTCGCCGGCGGTGGCGTAGGCGTAGGCGGCGACGACCTTGCCGTCGTCGGAGTCGCAGTACAGCGCGGCCACGATGCGGTCGCTCTCCGCGTCGCTGTTGGGCTTGCAGTCGGTCATCGCCGACGAGTCGAGCTTGGCGAGCAGCTCGTTCTCGGCCGGGGTGAGCGCTGCGGAGGCGCTCGGTGACGGGCTCGCCGAGGACGTGGCGGACGGGCTCGCCGGCGCGGTCGGCCGGGCGCTGGGAGAGACCGAGGCGGCCGCCGCCGGCTTCCCGTCGTCGGATCCGCCGGTGAGCAGCACGACCGGGATGACGATGAGGAGCAGCACGGCGACGACGGCCGCGCCGATGATGATCGCCCGTCGGCGACCGGAGCCGCCGGGCCGAGGCCCACCCGCGGGTCCGCTACCAGGAGGCGAGTATGCCCCGTACGCCCCGGCCGGCGGGTAGCCCTGCTGGTAGCCACCGGGCGTCGGATAACCCTGTTGCTGGTAGCCCTGCTGTTGGTTGCCGGGCCCCGGGTAGCCCTGCTGTTGGTAGCCGGGCCCCGGGTAGCCCTGCTGCTGGTAGCCCTGGTCGTAGCCCGCAGTCGGTTGCGGGTAGCCGCCTGGCGGCGGGTAGCCGGTGGGCGGGTAGTCCGGTGAACCACCGTAGCTGCTGCTGGCCGGACCGCTCGGGCCGCCGGCCCCCGGCGCCGCGCCGTATCCCCCCGCCGGCGGATAGGCGGCGGTCGGCGGGTACTCCTCCGGACCCGGGTTCCGGCTCTGCCCGCCGGACGTTCCGGGCGGGTATCCACTGCCCGCACCGTCGGGAAGTATCCGCGTCTGCACCTCCTCGCCGTATTGGTCCCCGCCGCCATAGGGACCGCTGCGACCGTAGGGGTCCGCGCCACCGTAGGAATCGTCACGTCCGTAGGGATCCGCCTGGCTGCGGGGATCTGCCTGGCTGTAGGGAGCCGTCTGGCTGTAGGGGGCAGCCTGGCCATAGGGATCCGCCTGGCCGTAGGGATCGTTGAGCGGCCGGCTCGCCACGACGGGCGGGAATCCCGGGCCCGCGGGCGGCTGGCCGACCGCTGGCCAACCACCGGCCTGGCCCGGTCGTCGGTTGCCGGCATCGTCGCCGACCAGGCGGGTTCGCTCCGCGTTGTCGTACGGCTCGGCGCTGCCCGGGTCGACCGGGTCCGGGCGGGAAGCGGCCGGTGTGCCGTGCACCCGTTGGGTTTCGGCGTCCGGGTCCTGGGGGCCTGGGCCCGGTGACTGCATGAGGTCCTCCTGTGCCGCGCGAAGGCGCCCCTGCCGCCGCGCCCCGTCCCTGCCCGCCCGGTGGCCGGGACGGCCTTGCGGTGGCGGGTCGCCCCGCTCCGCCCGCGCCCGGGACTGGATAAACCGCGTCTTCCGTCCCAGATCGGGCCCGCTGCTGATGGTAGGGCCTTTGCTGCTGGAAGGAAGGGGGGGTCGCCTTCTCGACACGCCTGCGGGGTCGGATCATCGCGTCCGACCCCCGCGGCCGCGGTTGCCGCCGGCGGCAGTCCGCCCGGCCGCGGGGCTCCGCACCGGTCCACACCGGCCGGCCGGTGTGGACCGGCGGTGCCGGCGGAGCCATCGCGCGTTGCGGGGGGGGGGGGGGGGGGGGGGGGGGGGGGGGGGGGGGGGGGGGGGGGGGGGGGGGGGGGGGGGGATCAGGCGGCGTAGCGGATGACGATGTCGTCCACGATCGATTCCAGGAACACCCGGTCGATGGGTTCGCCGGTGAGCAGTACGCGCTGCAGGATGATGGCGGTGCCGATCTCCATGAGTATCGCGTGATCGACGTCCGGGCGGANTTCCCCACGAGCGATCGCGTGCTCGACGATGGCGTGGGAACTCGTCTCGCGTTGCGTCCAGAGCCCGCCACGCAGCGCGTCCCGCAGATCAGGATTGCGGGGCATCTCCGAGATCAACTCAGCGATGATCCGCCCGCGGCCGCCCCGGATGGCCTCGTGAAAGGAAGTCAGGAACTCGATGATGTCCAGGCGCAGTGAGCCCGTGTCCGGAGTCGGCATGCGTTCCTCGGCGAAGGCGTTGATCGCGTCCATCACCATCGCCAGTTTCGACGGCCAGCGCCGATAGATCGTGGCCTTGCCGGCGCGGGCGCGGGCGGCCACCCGGTCCATCGTCACGCCGTCGTAGCCGAGTTCGGCGAGCAGATCCAGGGTGGCCGATCGGATCGCGTGATCCCGGCTCTCGTCGCGAGGCCGGCCGCCCGGGCGCGGCGACGCGAGCGAGGGCTGGGTCACGAAGCATTCTCCCGACGGCTGCGGGGCGGCCGGCGCCTNCCGCGTGCGTTCCGGGAGTCGAGGAGTGACGCACGGTGGATGACCGCGAACGCGTAGCACCGGTTGGGCCCGCAGAGCGTAACTCACCGGGGATACTTCGAGTACGGGTTGGCATGTGAGCGGATAGAGCTTCCCGGTGTCCGGACGGGACCAGACGCGCCCACCACACGGGCGGCCAGCCTGCGACGTTCATACGTTTATGGGGCCGACCGGACGCGCGGGTGGGCTGCGTCGGCGCTGATGAGGCGGGTCCGGATTGGGGTGCCCATCGGTGTGCCGTCCTGGGCCGAGCCGGCGGCCCGGAGCCGAGCCGGGGTTGTCCCGCCGCGACGCGTCCGGCGGGCGGCGGAGATCCTCGCCGTGATCAACTCTGGCCGGCGGCGCCAGGTCACGGGCGGCCCGTGGGGCGCCGCGGTCCTGGCGGTGACGCCTGGCTGCCGCCCCGGGGGCAGGCTGGATGTCGCGGCGGGACGACGGTCAGATCCGGCCGGCGTGCTCCGGGATCGGACGGTGGTTCTCCTGGCTGGCACCGGTGTTCACGACGGCCTTGGGGTCGTCGGGGTGCAGGAACACCCACTTCTTGTAGGCCCAGAAGCGGAACACCGTGCCCAGCCCGGTGCCGATGACGTTGCCGAACAGGTTGAAGGCGAGCACGCCTCGCAGGTCCAGCACGTAGCGGGCGAACCCGAGGCAGCCGAGCGCGATCAGCAGGCCGACGGTATTCAGGATCACGAAGAGGGTGTACTCGCGGCGCAGACCGGTCCGGGCGCGGTGGTTGAAAGACCACTGCCGGTTTCCGATGTACGAAAAGGTGGCCGCAACCACCGTGGAGACGGTCTTCGCGCTGAGCGGACCCATTCCGAGGAGCGTGTGACACAGGTTCGAAACCAGAAAGTCGATGGCATAGCAGACGCCGCCGACCAGCCCGAACTTACCCATCTCGTGGATGAGTACCTGCATCGGCGAGCGTGTCTGCCGGTGCCTCACCACACGCGACCTCGTTCGATTCTTACCACTCGTGGAGAGTACCGGCTGCCTCCGCCCCGGCTCGGGGCCACCCCCTCGGATGGGGCTGGCGGTGCGATCGCTGCCGCAACCGGGGCCGAGACCTCGACTGCGGGCAGTAATGTAAATCTTACCGAGGTGTGGTCGGGTCACCGGGGAGGTGTTCCCCGATCTACGATGAGTGATGCGACCGTTCCGTTGCGGCCGGCAACGTGAGTGGCGCAACCTAGCCGAATGTGGGGAACATCGACGAAGGTGGGTAGGGGGGCGGCATCCNGACAACACGGGAGCCGACAACGCGGGAGCACGGTCACCATCGAACGGGAGGATGGACCACCATGATCTCCTTCACCAGTCGGTCGGGCGGCTGATGTCGACGTCGACCGAGTACCAGAGCCCGGCCGAGGCGGCCGCCGACGCGCACGCCGACCGGGTCCGCCCGGCGGGGCCGGTGGGCAGCACGGCCACCGTGACGGAGCTGCTGCTGACCCATGCGGCCGGTAACCCGGCCCGACGGCAGGAGGCCGGGCTGCCCGCCTCCCCGGCCGCGCGGCCGCGCCTGGGTGTCGCGGTCGTCGCATGCATGGATGCCCGGATCAACGTCGAGTCGCTGTTCGGCCTGACCGAGGGGGACGCGCACATCCTGCGCAACGCCGGCGGCGTCATCACCACGGACGTCGTGCGCTCGCTTGCGGTCAGCCAGAATGTGCTCGGCACCACGGAGATCATCCTCCTGCACCACACCTCGTGNGGTCTGGAGCAGATCACCGACGACGGCTTCCGCGACCAGTTGGAGCGGGACACCGGCGTGCGTCCCGAGTGGTCGGTCCAGGCGTTCGCCAACGTGGAGGACGACGTGCGCCTGTCGCTGCGCATCCTGCGCTCCTCGCCGTTCCTGCAGGCCACGACCTCGGTGCGCGGCTTTGTCTACCAGGTCGAGACGGGTGGGCTGGTGGAGGTCCGGGCCTGACCGATCGGTGCGGCCGCACCGATCGATGCGGTGTGGTCGATCGGTGCGGTGTGGTCGACCGTTGGAGGCGATCGATCGGGGCGAAGTGATCGGCCGGTACGAGGCGATCGGCCACGGTCATCGCCGCGGCCGGCCCAGGGCCCGGTAGGTCCAGCCGGCCGTCCGCCACCGCTGGGGATCGAGGGCGCCGCGGCCGTCGATGACGATGGGCCGCGCGACGTGTGGTCGCAGCACGGCCGGATCGAGCTCCCGGAACTCGTGCCACTCGGTGAGCACGAGCACGACCTCGGCGCCGGCCACCGCGCCGACCACCGAGTCGGCGAAGCACAGGTTCGGGTGACAGGCCCGCGCGTTCTCCGCCGCGGCCGGATCGTAGACCGACACGTGGGCCCCGGCCCGGCGCAGCGCCTCGGCCACCTCCAGGGCGGGCGAGTCGCGGATGTCGTCGGAGTTGGGTTTGAACGCGGCCCCGAGCACACCCACCGTCCGGTTCGCCGGTGAGCCGCCCAGAGCCTCCCGGGCCAGCGCCACCGCGCGCGCCCGCGCCCGGATGTTGACGGCGTCGACCTCGCCGAGGAACGTCAGGGCCCGGCCGACCCCCAGCTCGTCCGCGCGGGCCTGGAACGCCCGGATGTCCTTGGGCAGGCAACCACCGCCGAATCCGATGCCGGCCTGGAGGAAGCGGCGCCCGATCCGAGCATCATGTGCCAGTGCGCTGGCCAGTTCGACGACATCGCCGCCGGTCGCCTCGCACACCTCGGCCATGGCGTTGATGAAGGAGATCTTGGTGGCGAGGAAGGCGTTCGCGGCGACCTTGACGAGCTCGGCGGTGGTGTGGTCGGTGACGACGACCGGGACACCGTCGCCGATCATCTGGGCGTAGACCGCCCGCAGCCGCCGCTCCGCCGTGCCCTCCGGGGCGACCCCGAAGACCAGCCGGTCCGGCCGCAGGGTGTCGTCGACGGCGAAGCCCTCCCGGAGGAACTCGGGGTTCCAGGCGAGCTCCGCGCCGGGCACGCCCGCGGCGAGCTTCGCCGCGAGGCGGGTGGCCGTGCCCGCGGGCACCGTCGACTTGCCGACCACGAGGTCGCCCGGGCCGAGCCCGGCCGTGATCAGCCCGCTCACCGCCGCCTCGACGTGGCGCAGGTCCGCCGCGCCGCTGTCGGGCTGCTGGGGCGTGCCGACACAGACGAAGTGCACGTCGGCCCGCTCGACCGCCTCGGCCAGCGAGCCGGTGAACGTGAGCCGGCCGGNCTCGAGGTTCTTACGCAGCAGTGCCTCGAGACCAGGCTCGTAGAACGGCACCTCCCCGGCGGACAACCGCCGGATCCGGCCGGCGTCGATGTCGACGCCGGTGACGTCGAAACCCAGCTCGGCCATGCACACGGCGTGGGTCGCGCCGAGGTAACCCGTGCCGATGACGCTGATCCGCGGATCGGTGGACCTGCTCACGATCGGCACCTCCGCTGCGCAGGGGATCGGCGTGGATCCCCTGCGCCCCGTCGCCGCGCACCGGGAGCCACCGGCTTGGCGAGAGTAGTCACTACCCTCCGGCGTCGGCTGCCACGTCGGCCCGATCGGGCATCACCCGAGGCGGGGGAGGCGCAGCGTCCGCACGCCCGGGCCCGCGAGCGCGAGCGGGTCGACCGCGTCGTTGGCCGCGTCGTTGGCGGCGTCGTCACTGCCCGTCGCACCCGGTCCGCCGGCCGCAGCGGGCGCGGCGGCGATGGCGGTGATCCGCTCGGCCTCGATCCGGCGGGTGAGCGCCCCGGGGTCGAGATGGCGGCAGAGCACCATCGACGCGCCGGCCACCAGCGGGGCGAGCAGCCCACCGAGGAGCCCCTCGGCCGTCGCCGGCGGCGCGGTGGACAGGACCCGGTCCGCGGGCCCCAGTCCCCAGGCCGCAGCGACCCGCGCGCCGGCCCGCAGCAGCTCGACCTGCTCGGGCGGGGGCGGCGGCGGGGTGAACCGGTCGCCGTGCGGGGGGACCTCGGCGGAGTAGTCCAGCACGCCGGGAACGGGCCGCAGCATCCGGCCGCCCAGCGGGCGCAGCGACAGGGCCACCGTCTCGTCGACAACCAGCTCGGCGGTCGCGTCGAGCCGGTCCTCAGCCACGAACAACGCGCCGAGGCGGGTCGTCGGTGGCAGCGTCGAGCCCGCGGCCACGGCGAGCGCGCCGGCACCGCCGTTCTCGCCGGCGTCGGCGAGGACGACCTCCAGCCCCGCCAACCAGCCGGCGAGCGGGATGACCAGGCCCAGCCAGTGGGTCGGCAGGTCGACCCCGATGCGGTCGCCGGCACCGAGCCCGAGGGTGTCGACGAGCATGTTCGCGGTCTTGGCGATCCAGTTGTTCAGCGTGGTGGCAGAGAACTCCACCCGCTCGCCGGTCGCGTCGTCGTAGAAGGTCACCAGCGGCCGGGCCGGGTCGGTGGCGAGCCGGCGGGCGAGCAGACCGGCGATACCCCGCAGTCCCGCGGGAACGTCGCCGTCCGGCGCGCCGCCCGCGCCCGCCGGTCCCAGCAGTCGGACCGCGGGTACCAGCCGCGGCGGCACCCCGGTCACGGCGTGCAGGAGGTGTCAGCGGGCATCGGCGTGGCCGTACCGACCGCGCCGGTGCCCGTCGCCGTGGCACCCGTCGCCGTCGTGGTGGTGCCCGTCTCCACGGCCGACGAGGTGGCGATGCCCGCCGTGCCGCCCGTCGCGGTGGTGGCGATGGCCGTCGACGGTTCGCCGGCTGGACCTGCCGCCGCGCCTGGACCTGCCGCCGCGCCTGGACCGGGGGCGGCCGCCAGGCCGGCGAACGCGGTGCCGAGGACGACGACGAGTCCGTCCCCCGTCCGGGCGGGGTCCTCGACGGGCAGTCCGCCGGGCAGCCGGGCGGCCAGGGCACGTGCCGCGGCCTGCTGGCCCGGGGGATAGTGGATCTCGGTCAGTTCCTGACCGGTCGTCGTCGCCGTCGTCATCGCTCCAGTGAATCCGAGCGACCNCAGCGCGTCGACCGTGGCGGCGGCGAGCCCCGTCCGCCCCGAGGCGTTGCGGACGGCGGCGACGCTGACATCGGCGCGTCCGACCGTGGTTCCGGCGGGCTCGGGGGGCGCCGCGGCCGGCCGGGCGGTGCCCGCGGGCCGCAGCGGCGCCAGCACCTGGGCGAGGCCGGCCTGGTCGGCGACCAGCACGGCGCCGTGCGGCGGGATCGTCCCCATTCCGTCGACGGCGCCGTCGACGGGCAGGGCCACCCTGGTGGGGACCGTGACGAAGCGGATTCCGCCCGAGCTCAGCCCGCTGGCCCGCTTCGCGAGGGTGAGTAGCGCGGTCTGGTCGAGTCCCTGGTCCACCCTGAGTGCTCCGCCGACCGCGCCGAGCAGCGCGGTGATCTTCGCCGGATTGGTGAGCACGCCCGCGCCGGTCGCCGTCGCCAGGAGCTTGGCGAGGAACTGCTGCTGGCGTAGGACGCGCAGCCGTTCGTCACCGAGGGCGTAGCGGGTGCGGACGAAGGCAAGCGCCTGATCGCCGTTCAGGCGGTTCTCCCCGAGGTGGCCGTTCCAGCCGGACATCGTGTCGTGCAGGTTGCGGGTGCTCCCGTCGGGCAACGGCGTCACGCAGACGGTGACGCCGCCCACTGCGTCCGTCATCGTGCGGAAACCGGCGAGATTGATCGAGATCGTGTGATCGATCTTCAGGCCGGTGAGCGACTCCAGCGTGCTGACAAGGCCGGGCACGTCGGCGAGCTGGAGCACCTCGGTCAGCTTCGCGCGGCCGTCCCNGGCCGCGGCCCGCTCGGGGGGCACGACGCGCACGAGCATGTCGCGGGGGAAGGACAGCAGGGTCGCGGAGCCGTCCCGGGCGAAGTGGGCGATGATCGTCGTGTCCGACCGCACCCCGTCGACGACGCCGTACTCCCCGCCGGTGCCCTCCCGGCTGTCGTCGCCGAGCAGCAGGATGTTCTGCTCGCCGGCCGCGCCCGCCGGCCGGGCACCGTCGATGTTCCAGTCCACCCGGGTGATGGCGCCGTCGAAGTGCCGGTAGGCGGCCCAGCCCAACGAGCTCAGCGCCAGGACGAACACGGACAGCAGCCCGGTGGCGGTGAGCGACAGCCGACGCAGGAACGAGCGGTGCCGGCGCGGCCGGCGGGGATCGAGCTCGGGCGGCAGCGGCAGCGGCCGCTGCCGTGTGGGCCGGCCGCGTGGGCTGTTCGGGCGGTACAGCCCGTCCGGCCGGACTGGGCGCGGCGGTGCTGGCTGCGGCGGTGCTGTGCGCGGCGGTGCTGGCCGTCGCGGCCGAGCGGGCGCCGCGCGTGGTTCCGGCGCCGGTGCTCTCTCGCGCCAGTGCCACAGGTCGGGCGGAGTACTCGGGGTAGGTGGCGTCGACGCCGGACGGGCGTGGGGGCTCACGGGGTCGCGGACCCTCCTCGGTCAGGCGGTCCTCGTCGTTGATGCCGTCGGAATGCGCACCGCGGCCGTTGCAGGTGATGCGGCCGTTGCAGGTCATGTGGTCGCTGCAGGTCATGTGGTCGTTGTGGTGATGGCGTGTGGTGATGGGGATCGGTGCCGTTTCCATCTGTTAAGACGTCCGCGGCGCGCGGGACGTTGCCAGGGTGAACACCAGTGGGCCCGACAGGGGGAGGAGTGCGGGGCCGCACGTACTCCGGGTCGTACGTGGTCCGGGCCCGCGCACGGCGACCGACGGTCGGCCGCCGAGCCGAGGACCAGGGCGGCGATGNCCGGGGCCGTCGGGACCGGCCGGCGAGGTCGTTATCCTGGCGTCAATCATGGATGAGCCGGAGACGACGACCACCGAGAGCACCGACACCGCCGAGCCGGCCGTCGACGCGGCCGGCCAGACGCCGGTGGAGATCCGTCCCGTCCCGTCCCAGCCTCGCCCGTCGCGCGAGTCCCGGCTGCCCGAGCACCCGTCCCCGGCAGCCGGGACCGGGCCCGTGACACCCGGGATCAAGTCCGCGGCACCCGGGATCGAGTCCGCGGTGGCGGGAACGGTGGGCGGCGGCGGGCGCCTCGCCCGCCGGGTGCGGCGGGGGCCGCTGCTGCTGGTGCTCATCACCGCGGTCCACCTGGCGATGTTGCTCAGCTACGCCTTCGTGTACCCCACCTGGACGGGCTACGACGAGGCCCAGCACGTCGACATGGTCTATGGACTGCAGCACGGCGCCGGCTGGCCCGCCCCCGGTGAGAAGATGATCGCCACCGGGGTGGCGGCGACCTCGGACGACTTCGATCGCGGCCGCTATCAGGACATGTTCCAGGCCGGGGGAAAGCGGCGCGGGGCCGCGCCGTTCGCGGAGATCGACCCGACACCGCGCGACCAGCGGAGGTCCTTCAACGCCCTCGGCGGCCCGACGCCGGTCGACGACGGGCGCCTGTCCAACCAGATGGTGCAGCACCCACCCCTGATCTACGCGGCTGGGGCGGTGCTGTTGCGCGCCCTGCCCGGCTCCGGCGACTGGGCCTATGACCAGCAGGTCTTCGTGCTGCGTCTGCTGAACATCCTGGTCGTCGCGCCGCTGCCGCTGCTGGCCTGGCTCGCCGCCCGCCGCTTCGGTCTCGGCGAGCCCTCGGCGTTCGCCGCGGCCGCCCTGCCGCTGGCGATCCCCGGGTTCACCCGGGTCGGCGCCACCTTCAACAACGACGGCATCCTCATGCTCGCCACCGGTGGGCTCACCGTGGTCCTGGCCGGGGTGCTGCGGGGCGACCTGCGTCGGCGCACCGCGCTGTGGGCCGGGCTGTGGCTGGGGCTCGCGCTGCTGTCCAAGGCGTTCGCGCTCACCCTGCCAGTCATGATCGTCGCCGCTTACCTGGTCGGATGGTGGCGCCGTCGTGCGTTCGGCGCGACGGCGCCCGGCGTGCCCGGGTGGCGTCGACTGCGGACCGCCGTCGCCTCCCTGCCGTGGGTTCCCGCGGTGCTGGCGGTCGGCCTCGGTCTCGCCCTCGGTGGCTGGTGGTGGGTCCGTAACTACCTGCTGTACGACGCCGTCCAGCCAAACGGCTGGGCGACCAACCCACCGCGGCGGGAGCCGCTGCTGCTCCCCGACTCGTTCCTGACCTGGTTCTGGTACTTCTTCCGCACGATGATCTCGCGGTTCTGGGGCGGCCTCGGGATGTTCGAGCCGCCGCAGCTCTCCCCGATCGCGATCGTGCTCGCCACCGTCGCCGTCGTCGGGCTGAGCGTGACGGCGATCGTCGGCCGCCGCCGAGCCGGGCGGCCCGAGCGATGGTCGCTCGCGGCCGGGGTGATGGTCCTGCTCCTGCCAGTCGCGTTCGCGTACCTCGAGGTCGGCCAGCGTAGTTGGGCGGAGTACCAGCAGTACACCCGCGGGATCGCCGTNCAGGGTCGTTACCTCTACCTCGGTCTGGTCGGGCTGGGGGTCGTGGTCGCCCTCGGCCTGCGCCGGGCGCTGCCCGNCCGCGAACGGCTGGCTCCGCTGATCCTGCTGGTCGGTGCGCTGCTCATGCAGGGCGCGGCGCTGCTCGCGATCTGCTCCTACTACTGGTTGCCGCGCCGGGTCTCGTTCACCCCGGCGCGGATTCCGGACGTGGTGTCGGCGATCGGCCGTTGGGCGCCGTTCCCGGTCGGGGTGACGATCATCGTGTTCGTCCTGGCCGCGCTGCTGTTCGCCGGGACCATCGCTGCCGCCGGAGTCCAGGCCCGGCGTCAGCCGGCCGTGGCCGCCGGCCCCGCCACGGCCGCCGGCCCTGAGCCGGCCGCCGGCCCTGAGCCGGCCGCCGGTGCCGAGCCGGCCGCCGGTGCCGTGCCGGTCACCCCCGCGCAGTCGTCGGCTGCCACGGTCGACCCGGCCGCAGCGACCCCGGGTGGTCCTGTCACGGCGCGTTCGGGCGCGCAGGACTAGGGCCCCCGGTCAGGACCCCTGGTCCCGGGGCTCCGCTCGGCCGCTGACGGGGTCAGGCTCCCGTCGTGGCGACCGAGACGCGGGAGTGGTCGCCCAGCATGAGCCGGTGCGCCTTGGGCAGGGCGGCCGAGGGCACGACCTCGACGTCCCGGCCGATCAGCGAGTCCTCGATGCGCCCGATCCCGCGGATGGTCGCCCGCTCCAGGACGATCGAGTACTCGATCTCGGTTCGTTCGATCGTGCAGGAATGGAAGATCGAGGTGAACGGGCCCACGTAGGTGTCGACCAGGGTGGTTCCGCGCCCGATGATGGCCGGGCCGCGCACGNTGGAGCGGACCAGCGAGGCGCCGTCCTCGATCACGACCCGGCCCACGATCGAGCTGTCGGCGTCCACGGTGCCGTGGATCGCCGGCTCGATCGACTCCAGCAGGTGCCGGTTGGTCTCCAGCATGTCGGCCAGCCGGCCGGTGTCCTTCCAGTAGCCCTCGACGAGGTGGGAGGCGACCTCGTAGCCGCCGTCGACCAGCCACTGGATGGCCTCGGTGATCTCCAGCTCACCTCGGGTCGACGGTTTGATCGACCGCACCGCCTCGTGCACGGCGGTGCCGAACATGTAGACGCCGACGAGCNCGAGATCGCTCGGCGGGATCAGCGGCTTCTCGACGAGCCGGACGATGCGGCCCTCCGCGCCGAGTTCCGCGACGCCGAAGGAGGAGGGGTTGTCCACCTTCGTGAGGAGAATCAGCGCGTCCGGAGTGGTTCGCCGGAACTCCGTCACCAGGCTGGCGATGCCGCCGATGATGAGGTTGTCCCCGAGGTACATGACGAACGGTTCGTCGGCGAGGAAGTCGCGGGCGATGAGCACCGCGTGCGCGAGCCCGAGGGGCGCGTCCTGGTGGATGTAGGTCACGCGGAGCCCGAACGCCGAGCCGTCGCCGACCGCCGTCTCGATCTCGGCAGCCGTCTCACCGACGATGATTCCGACGTCGACGATCCCGGCGTCCCGGATGGCCTCGAGGCCGTAGAAGAGCACCGGTTTGTTCGCCACGGGGACCAACTGCTTGGCGGACGTGTGCGTGATCGGCCGCAGACGCGTTCCTGAGCCACCGGCGAGGACGAGGGCCTTCATGATCCGTAACTCTATCGCGCCGCTTTGAACTGACCGAAAGTAACAACAGGTGTGGCGGCTGTTATCGGATTGGACCGATCCCCTTTGCCGGGATGACGGGTTGTCTGTCCCCCTCGGTGGCCCGTCTTTCCTACGGCATCGGGTTGGTGACGGGTGCGCGCCACCCGATACGGGTACGTTGAGTAGTCGAAGGGTTCGCTACGGCCAGCCCGGCCGGGACGCTGACCGGCCGGCCGATCGTGCCACGACCGCGAGACATTTCCGGCCGCCTGGGAGGGGGACACGGTGACCGAGGCGCCGCCGCGTCCACCGGGCGATCCGCAGGCGAGGGGTCGTGCCGGGCGGTCCTCTCGTCGGCGGACCCACGCCCGCCGCCCCCCGGGGGCTCGCCGGGCCGCGTTGGCGGGACACATCGTGCACGACGCCCGGCGTGAGCGCTCACCGCTGGGTCGGCTGGTGATCCTGCTCGCCGCCGTGCTTTCGGCACTGATCCTGGTGACCACGGTGGGCGGCTGGACCGCCTACGAGTACTTCGGCGCGCAGATCCACCGCATCCGGCTCGGTCTCGGCGACGACCGGCCGGCGGACGCCGCCTCCGGAACCCGCAACTTCCTGCTGGTCGGTTCGGACAGCCGGGCCGGCACCGGCGGCGAGTACGAAAGCCAGGGCGCGGTGACCGACGAGCGGTCGGACACCACCATGCTGGCGCATCTCGACGCTGACGGGACGACGACGATGGTCTCGTTTCCCCGCGACACCCTGGTGCGCATCCCCGGGCACGGCCGCGGCAAGATCAACTCGGCGATCACCATCGGCGGCCCCAGCCTGTTGATCAGGACGATCGAGAACCTCACCGACATCAAGATCGATCATTACGTCTCGATCGATCTCGCCGGCTTCAAGGCGATGACCGATGCCGTCGGCGGGGTCACCGTCTGCGTCAGGCCGTTGCCCGGCGGGGGCCGGTCGAACCTGTACGACCCGTGGTCGCAGTGGCGTGGCCGGGTCGGCGAGAACCGGCTGTCGGGGGAGCAGGCGCTGGCGTTCGTGCGCCAGCGCCACGGCCTGCCGGACAACGACTTCGATCGCATCCGCCGTCAGCAGCAGTTCATCGGCGCGGTGTTCACGCAGGCGACCTCCTCCGGCGTGCTCACCAACCCGGTGCGGCTGGAGAACCTGCTGCACGCGGCGACGAAGGCGCTCACCGTCGACGACGGGACGAGCATGAATGATCTGCGCGCGCTCGCGACGCGGCTGCGTGGCATGTCCGCCGACCAGATCCGGTTCGAGACGATCCCGGTGCACGCGCCCACCCCCGCCGAGGGCGGTAACGCCCTCGGCGAGCTGCCCCGCTTCGGCTCCGTGCAGCTCTACGAGCCCATCACGCTGGAGAAGTTCCTCGCTCCGCTGCGCGGCCGGCCCAGCCGGGCGGCGGCGCCGGCGGTGAGCCCGTCGCCGACGGTGCCCCCGGCGAAGGTGACCGTCGACGTCTACAACGGCGCCGGGGTCAGCGGTCTGGCCACCTCGGCCGCCGCCGCGCTGGACCGCGCCGGCTTCCAGGTCGGGCCGGCGCGGACCTGGCGCGCCGGCGTCCAGCGCACCACGCAGGTGCGGTACCACCCGGGTGCGGTGCAGGCCGCGCGGACGGTCCAGGCCGCCGTGCCCGGCAGCACGCTGCAGCAGGACGCCACAGTTCCCGCCGGCCGGGTGAGCCTCGTTCTCGGCACCGCCTTCGAGGTGGACACGATCACCGCTGCGCCGACGCCCGCGGGCGCGGCCGCGGGCGCGGCCGCGGGGCCGACCACCGCGGGCTCACCGGCGGGCGCGTCCGTGGGCGCCGCCTCCGGTGGGGCCACCGCGCCGGCCACCCCCGCCCCCGCTTCGACCCCCGCCCCCGCCACGACCGCCGCGGAGCTCACCTCGCGTTGCACCTACTAGCCCGGCTGCACCTACTAGCCCGGCCTGATCGCCTGCTGGTGCGGCACGGCGGAGGCTGCCGCGATGGACGCAGGTTGATCTGCCAGACTCGGGCCGTGCGCGTTCTCGTGACCGGTGCCGCCGGACAGCTCGGCGCCGACCTGTGCCACCTGCTCGAGGCTCGGATGGCCGAACCGGACTCCCCCGTGCGGGCCTGGGCGGGTCTCGGCCGGGCCGAGCTGGACATCACCGACCCCGCGCGGGTCCGCGCCGTCCTGCGTGACCAGGCCCGGCCGGCGAAGATCCAGGGCGGCCTGGTTGTGATCAACACCGCCGCCTGGACGGACGTGGACGGCGCGGAGGCCGACGAGGCCGGGGCCTACGCGGTCAACGCCACCGGACCCGCGCACCTCGCCGCCGCCTGCGCCGAGGTCGACGCCACGCTGGTGCAGCTCTCGACCGACTACGTCTTCGACGGCCAGGCGACGAAGCCGTACGAGACCGGGGACGAGACCGGCCCGGCCGGCGCATACGGCCGCACCAAGCTCGCGGGAGAACAGGCTGTGCGGGCGCTGCTGCCGGCGTCCTCCTACGTCGTCCGGACCGCCTGGGTGTACGGCCGGACGGGTCGTAACTTCGTCAAGACGATCAGTCGGCTGGCCCGGGAGCGCGGGGCGGTCTCGGTCGTCGCCGACCAGACCGGCTCGCCGACCTGGTCGGCCGATCTGGCCGCCGGCCTGCTCGACCTCGTCGCCTCGCCGGCGCCGCCCGGGGTCTACCACTGCACGAACACCGGCGAGACGACCTGGTACGGATTCGCCCGCCGGATCATGACCGAGATCGGGCTGGACCCGGCCACGGTCAGCGCGACGACCACGGACGCCTTCCCTCGGGCCGCCGCGCGGCCGGCCTACTCCGTGCTGTCCACGCGATCGTGGGCGGACGCGGGTCTCACCCCGCTGCGTCCCTGGGACCAGGCGTTGCAGGCCGCCTTCGCCCTTGCCGGAGAGGACCTGCGCGGCTGAGTCCGCCCCTCGCCCCTCGCCCGTTCTCGGGCGGGCCTTGCCGAGTGGGGCCGCCGCCCGCGTCCTGAACCGGTGACGGACGCTGCCCTCACCGGCGGCGTGACCGGATCGGTGCGTCCACGACCGATCGGTGCGTCCATGAGGCTCGTCTGTGTGCGGTCCGTCACTCTGTAAAGAATTTTGCAGAGCGAGAATAATTTTAGGGACTACAAGGTTGTAGCTGCTGCAACCAGTGTGGCGTCGGGCGGGGGAGGGGACGATGACGACCCAGGCGGGCATGGAGCGGGCGCCTGTGGAGCCACCGGCCGAGGCCCGGCCGGCGGAGCTGGGCCTGCGGGAACGCAAGAAGCTGCGGACCCGCCGGGCCCTGCGGATGGCGGCCATCCGGCTCGTCGCCGAGCGCGGGCTGGACGGCGTCTCGGTCGACGAGATCGCCGCCGCGGCGGAGGTCTCCACCCGGACGTTCTTCAACTACTTCCCCACCAAGGACGACGCGATCGTCGGCATCGACCCGGAGGACATCCGCGAGATCACCGAGGCGCTCGCGGCCCGACCCGCCGGCGAGGAGCCGTTGGCCGCGGTGCGGGCGGTCATGTTGCAACGCGCCGCGCTCATCGCGCCCGAACAGGCCGACCTCTGGCGGACCCGCCTTGCGATCATCCGCCGGCATCCGCACCTGATGACGGCCAGCGCGGCGAGCTGGAGCTCCTACGAGAACGCGCTCGCCGAGGCCGTCGGCAGCCGCTGCGGCCTCGATCCGGCCCGGGATCCGTATCCCGCCGTGCTGGTCGCCGCGGTCCTGGCGATCGTGCGCATCCTGTCGGTGCGCTGGCAGGAGTCCCCGGGCGCGCCGCTGGCCGACCTGCTCGGCCAGGCCTTCGACAGCCTGGCGCGGGGCCTGCCGCCCCCACCGCCCCCACCACGTGCGGCATCGGCCTGACCGGCGCGGCCCGGACGCCGACACCGCCCCGTCCCCCGAAACGTTCCCGAGCATGTCCGCCGCACCAGCACCCTCCCCGAGGAAGCCGACACCGATGAAAACGACGGAACTCTGTACCGACAGCCACGATCACGAGGGGAGCTGATCATGACCCAGGCTCAGGCGTCCGCGCCCGGCGTCGAGGTCCCGGCCGACGCGTCCGCGGCGCAGGTCGCCGACAAGCGCCGGCTATGGATCATTATGGGAGCCCTGCTCCTGGGGATTCTGCTGGCCTCGCTGGACCAGACGATCGTGTCCACGGCGCTGCCGACGATCGTCGGTGATCTCGGCGGGGCGACCCACCTGTCGTGGGTGGTCACCGCCTACCTGCTCGCCTCGACGGTGTCGACGCCGGTGTGGGGCAAGCTCGGTGACCTGTACGGGCGAAAGATCCTTTTCCAGGTGTCGATCGTGCTGTTCCTGGTGGGGTCCGTCCTCGCCGGCGCCTGCACGTCGATGGGCCAGCTCATCGGCTTCCGTGCCCTGCAGGGCCTCGGCGGCGGCGGCCTGATGATCGGCGCGATGACCATCATCAGCGACCTGGTGCCGCCCCGCGACCGTGGCCGCTACCAGGGCCTGTTCGGCGCCGTGTTCGGCGTGTCGTCGGTGGTCGGCCCGCTGCTCGGCGGACTGTTCGTGGACCACCTGTCGTGGCGGTGGGTCTTCTACGTGAACCTGCCGGTCGGCGCGGTCGCCCTGGTGGCCACGGCGCTGGCTCTGCCGGCGACGACAAACCGGATCAAGCACGTGATCGACTATCTCGGCACCGTGCTGCTGGCCGGGGCGACCACCAGCCTGGTGCTGCTGACGAGCCTGGGCGGCACCACCTATGGCTGGGGTTCTCCGGAGATCGTCGGCATGGGGGTCGCGGGCGCCGTGCTGCTTGTCGCGTTCGTGTTCGCCGAGCGCCGGGCCGTCGAGCCGGTCCTGCCGCTGTCGTTGTTCCGCAACCGGGTGTTCTCGGCGGCCGGTGCGATCGGCTTCGTCGTCGGCTTCGCGATGTTCGGCGCGATCGTCTTCCTGCCGCTGTTCCTGCAGGTGGTCAAGGGCGTCGATCCGACCGAGTCCGGCCTGCAGATGCTGCCGGTCATGGGTGGCCTGCTGCTCAGCTCGATCACCTCCGGCCGGCTGATCAGCCAGTGGGGCCGCTACAAGGTCTTCCCGATCGTGGGCACCGCGGTGATGTCGANCGGCCTGTTCCTGCTGTCGTTCATCAGCCCCGACATCGCCACCTGGCAGCTCGCGCTGTCGATGTTCGTGCTCGGCGTGGGGATCGGCTCGGTGATGCAGGTGCTCGTCATCGCCGTGCAGAACTCCGTCGACCACCGGCAGATGGGCGTGGCGACCTCGGGTGCGACCTTCTTCCGCTCCATCGGTGGTTCGTTCGGTACGGCCGTCTTCGGCGCGATCTTCGCGAACGTGCTCGCCGGCAACATCAACGACCGGCTGGCGGGCCTGCCGCTGCCGCCCGGTCTCGCCGCCTCCGGGGCGAACATCAGCCCGAAGCTGCTCGCGACGCTGCCGCCGGACATCCGCTCCGGCTTCGTCCAGGCCTTCTCGGACTCGATGCAGACGGTCTTCCTGGTCGCGGTGCCGATCGGCCTGGTCGCCTTCGCCCTCACCTGGCTGCTTCCGGAGATCCGCATGCGCCACACCGTCGACACCGTCCCTCCGNCCGCTGACGACGCCGCAATCGATGCCACGTCGGCCGACGGGCCGAGCACGACCAGCGCCGAGTCTGTCGAGCGCCCGGCTGTGACGGGAACGGCGGGGCAATCCGCCGCCGATGGCCAGGGGCGTTCCTCTGGCCCGGTCGAGGCCACGGTGGTCATCGCCGCAGCAGATGACCTTCGAGCGGCCGACGTGACTGATGTCGGTAGGCGATAGCGCTAACCGGTGTCGGTAGGCGATAGCGCTAACCGGGTGCGATCGGCTGCGTGTGCGGGCGCGGCGGCGTCAGCTCACACTGCTGCCCTGCCGTGGATGCGGTAGCGACCGCCGGATCGTCGGGGGTGGCCCGGCTGTGGACTACGTCGACAGCCGGGCCGCTCCGGTCAATGTCGTGTCAGCGACCAGTTCGAGTCAGCTCGATGGTGATCGAGAGCGTGTCGCGGGCGCTGGTGATCCGGATGACTGTGTCCGGTGACCCTGGCGCATCGACGGGCGGCGGTGTGTCGAACGAGTCTCGCCGAGGTCCGCCACGCGATCGGGTGGCGGACGCGGCCAGCACCGCTCGAGCGATCTCTGCGAGAACCATCGAGATGACAAGGAAGTCCCGCGTCACGAGCACATAGGACCCGATGGCGAGGAGTACCGCCGTCGTCAGGGCGCGGGGCAATACCAGGAACTTTAGGTTCGGATCAGGACTGTGACCACGGTGGGCGGCGGTCCTGCGAGGTGCTT